>NZ_CP095413.1:3054545-3360000 GCF_023016285.1 Muricauda sp. SCSIO 64092 | reverse complement strand
GCTTACCACGTCCTTCTTCGCCTCTGGGAGCCTAGGCATCCCCCATGCGCCCTTCTCTTGCTTGTCGGCACCTTATGGTGCCCCTCGTATTCCTTGATAATTATTCTACTTGCTTCAAGTTTCTTCTCTTGACACAACATTAATCAAAATGTTGCGTCCCAATATGTCAATGAACGTTCCGATAACGCAAACGCGCCATCTGGCCCCTGCGCCAAAAATGTCCGACGGACATTTTCTTGACGCTTCGGCCCTGTGGAGAATACCGGAGTCGAACCGGTGGCCTTCCCGACCATTGGCCGGGACGCTCTGGCACCATGCTGCCATTTCCCTTTCAGTATTCCAAAATGAACCTTAAGCCCCCCTGCCCTTAGGGCATCTCCCCAAAGGGGGAAGGTTTCCCTTCAACTCTCCCCCTTGGGGGGGGAGCCGGAGGGGGCTTCGTGGAGAATACCGGAGTCGAACCGGTGGCCTTCCCGACCAGTGGCCGGGACGCTCTGGCACCATGCTGCCATTTCCCTTTCAGTATTCCAAAATGAACCTTAAGCCCCCCTGCCCTTAGGGCATCTCCCCAAAGGGGGGAAGGTTTCCCTTCAACTCTCCCCCTTGGGGGGAGCCGGAGGGGGCTTCGTGGAGAATACCGGAGTCGAACCGGTGGCCTTCCCGACCAATGGTCGGGACGCTCTGGCACCATGCTGCCATTTCCCTTTCAGTATTCCAAAATGAACCTTAAGCCCCTCTGCCCCTAGGGCATCTCCCCAAAGGGGGGAAGGTTTCCCTTCAACTCTCCCCCTTGGGGGGAGCCGGAGGGGGCTTCGTGGAGAATACCGGAGTCGAACCGGTGGCCTCCTGCGTGCAAGGCAGGCGCTCTAGCCAGCTGAGCTAATTCCCCATTCCCGGAATTCAGAACTTAGAATTCAGAATTCAGAATGCCAGAATCCCCAACTTCCAGAATTTCCTGTTCAATACCCCTCAATGAACTTCGTAGCCTCGGGAAGGCTTGCTTCGACTGCGCCCAGCACAGGCCTCTCGCCGTTCCCCGACCTTGTAGTCTCGGGCAGGCTCGAACTGCCGACCTCTACATTATCAGTGTAGCGCTCTAACCAGCTGAGCTACGAGACTGCTTCAACGATCCATTAAGGAAAATGCAATACGACAGCGCAAAATTGGACAAGGACCACCTATCCGCCCGGAACGGGACTCCGCCGGACGCCCCGCTTTCTCTAGAAAGGAGGTGTTCCAGCCGCACCTTCCGGTACGGCTACCTTGTTACGACTTAGCCCTAGTTACCGGTCTTGCCCTAGGCCGCTCCTCGCGGTGACGGACTTCAGGCACTCCCGGCTTCCATGGCTTGACGGGCGGTGTGTACAAGGCCCGGGAACGTATTCACCGCACCATGGCTGATGTGCGATTACTAGCGATTCCAGCTTCACGGGGTCGAGTTGCAGACCCCGATCCGAACTGAGACCGGCTTTGTAGATCCGCTCCCCACGGGGTGGCTTCCCTCTGTACCGGCCATTGTAGCACGTGTGTGGCCCAGGACGTAAGGGCCGTGATGATTTGACGTCGTCCCCACCTTCCTCTCGGTTTGCACCGGCAGTCCCGTTAGAGTCCCCATCTTTACATGCTGGCAACTAACGGCAGGGGTTGCGCTCGTTATAGGACTTAACCTGACACCTCACGGCACGAGCTGACGACAACCATGCAGCACCTTGCAGTCGGTCCGAAGAAAAGGGTATCTCTACCCTATGCAGACTGCATTTAAGCCCTGGTAAGGTTCCTCGCGTATCATCGAATTAAACCACATGCTCCACCGCTTGTGCGGGCCCCCGTCAATTCCTTTGAGTTTCATTCTTGCGAACGTACTCCCCAGGTGGGACACTTATCACTTTCGCTTGGCCACGGAGTCCGAAGACCCCACAGCTAGTGTCCATCGTTTACGGCGTGGACTACCGGGGTATCTAATCCCGTTCGCTCCCCACGCTTTCGTCCATCAGCGTCAGTACATGGTTGGCCACCTGCCTTCGCGATCGGTGTTCTATGTGATATCTATGCATTTCACCGCTACACCACATGTTCCGGCAACCCCACCATGACTCAAGACCTGCAGTATCAAAGGCAGTCCCACGGTTGAGCCGTGGCCTTTCACCCCTGACTTACAGGCCCGCCTACGGACCCTTTAAACCCAATGATTCCGGATAACGCTCGGACCCTCCGTATTACCGCGGCTGCTGGCACGGAGTTAGCCGGTCCTTATTCTTACGGTACCGTCAACCAGGTACTCGTACCTGGGTTTCTTCCCGTACAAAAGCAGTTTACAACCCATAGGGCCGTCATCCTGCACGCGGCATGGCTGGATCAGTCTTCCGACCATTGTCCAATATTCCTCACTGCTGCCTCCCGTAGGAGTCTGGTCCGTGTCTCAGTACCAGTGTGGGGGATCCCCCTCTCAGGGCCCCTAACCATCGTTGCATTGGTAGGCCGTTACCCTACCAACTAGCTAATGGTACGCATGGCCATCCCTGTCCGATAAATCTTTAATCCCGACGCCCATGCAGGGTCGGGATACCATGGGGCATTAATCCACGTTTCCATGGGCTATTCCCCTGACAGGGGCAGGTTCCATACGCGTTCCGCACCCGTGCGCCACTCGTCATCAGGTTGCAAGCAACCTATGTTACCGTTCGACTTGCATGTGTTAGGCCTGCCGCTAGCGTTCATCCTGAGCCAGGATCAAACTCTCCATCGTTGTACCGTTGATAGTACTTTATGACTATTCCGGGACACCCGACCGAAAACCCGATCCAGAGCTTCAAAATGGTTCTTGTCTTAATTCTACGCTGTCGTAGTACATCATCCCAATGAACTTATCCCCCTTCCCGTTGTTCCGACCCAAAAATGGACCGCCGTTCCAAGGAATCTACCCTGCTTTACCAGCAAAGCGGGTGCAAATATAGATACCTTTTTCCGCCCCAACAAAATGTTTGAGGATATTTTCAGTGTTTTTTTTAATCTTAAAAATAAGTTACTGATATTCAGTAGTTATTCTAAAAAAACTAACAAATTTTTAAGAAAAGAAATTCCAGACCAAGCCAAATCTAATGACAAAATCACGGTAGGGATAGTTGGGCGCAGCGTAGTAGTTGAATTGATTGTCCCAAACCGTATTTAAATGCTCTGCCTTGAAATATATCCTGGTCTGTCTTACCCGGGCATTGATGAATACATCGATTAAAGGATAGCCTCCCAGGGTCTCATTGTTCTGTATATAGAACTCCCCCAATAGCGGATTGTATGCATCCATATTATACGAGGTGAAATATTTAAAGGTAACCCCTGTCTGAATGTACATCGCTTTCTTGAACACGTCACTTGAATAATACAATGTATTCCTGGTAACTATCTCCGGCACATTGAGGACTTGGGAATCCTGACCAACATTCTGGTACATCACCGTATTGTTCAATGCCCATTTGCGCCACTTGAATTCTTTTTGGTACTTAACTTTTAAATAATTTATACTTCCAGTGGCTTGGAAAGGTCGGACAAAAGGCAGTTGTTCCCCATTATTGCCCAGCTGCTCCTCCTCACCCTCTACAACTTCCGGAAGGTCTTCGTCATTGAAACCAAAGTAGGCATACTTATCAATTGTTGTAAACTTGGCCGAAATATTTCCAAAAAAGTCGGAGTCCAGGCCAAAATGTATGGATTGCGTTTGTTGCTTGTCAAAACTGTCCAGGTTGGACCAATTGTAATTCAAATAATCACTTTGATACAGCAAAAAGTTGAAATTTGGCATTCTGGAAGAACCATAGAGCGCTGCAAATAATCTGTTTTTGTCATTTAGCCTATAACTGGCCTCGGCGTCAAATAATGTGCCTGTTAAATCCCCTGAAAGGTTAAACCGTAATTTCCCACGCAATTCCAAAGGGCCTATCCTATTCCAATAATCCCCGCCCACTGCAATTTCACTTCCTGTTAGCTGATTTGGAATGGTGACGTCCGGAAGGATCAATAGGCTCCTAAAGGAGTAGTCATAGTTATAGAAATTTAGACTTCCCGAGACCCGTCCAAGCGTTTTATTTGAAAAATTGGCCGATACTTGATTGTACATGGTCCGCAAAAAAGCCTTGTCCCTTATGGGGCTTTCAAGCGCATTTCCCCCAAAAACTTCACCGGGTGTGGTTTGGTTAAAGGAGTAGGATTTTGTTTCATAATTGAACTGATGCCCAATTGCCAACAGCGTACTTCTGGTTTTTAATGAATCCCGCCTGGGACGGACCAAATTAAACTGGTGGTCCAAAAAATACCTCTTGCTATTCACCGTATTGTTGGCGTTGCTAATAAGAACATCGACCCTTGCACGGTCCAAAAAGTCTTCGTCACCGGATTCAAACTGCAACTCCCTATTCAACAAACCCCCATTCTCTTCCCCATCCAATTCCTGCGAAGCATAGTGCCCCCTGACCATATATCGGTTGTTTTGGGTCACATAGTTAAACGTTGTTCGGAACCTACCGGATTGCGCCTGGTCAAATTGATATTTCCCGAGTGAGCGAAAACCAATGAAGGCTATGGAAAAATTCAATCGTTCCGAAGTATTGAAGGTCAATAGGGCATCCAATAACTGTCCTTGTTCCAAGGTGGTCTTGAAAAACAGTTCGGTCATAGGGGTGGCCACATTGTAGTATTTGACATCCTCAGTTTCAAAAAAGCCAAAGTGTCTTGCCCTTGCCCCGATTTTTGGATAAAAATGCTCTTCTTCAAAATTTACCCCCAAACTATTATAGGGTTGTCCAATATTGCTAAAGGGCATTAGTTCAAAATCATCCCTACGTAAAAAATTGTATCGGTATTCCTTTTGGATGGTCAAGGAGGTATCTAAATAAACCGTATCCCTCCTGTGGTTTATAATTTTATAATTGGCAATGGTAATTTCTTGTTTTGCCTCTGGTTTTTCCGGTCTTTGGATTCTTTTGGTAGTATCAGTTGGAATGGTGGGCAAAAGATCATTCTGTGCCCAAGCTTTGACACCACATATCAAAAAAAGAATCAATAAGAGTTTGAATCCCCTCATCTTTTACGATTGAAGGAACAAAAGTACTTTTTTCAACCCTAATGAAATACCAAATACTTTTGAAAAAAGGCACAAGGTTTTCCTAAATGCTTCTTGGTATGCGTTTATCTTCTCAAAACGAGTGAAAATATCCATTGTCTTAAAAAAGGCATAGTCCAAAGTGTCATCATTTGATATTATTTTAAGACCATTAGTGGTTTTTGTAGCATTCAAAATGCGAAGTGGTCTGAAGGTCAGCTCGAATTTTGTCCCGTAGCAACCTGTTGGTTGTAAAGACTTAAAACTTCCGATTACGAAGAAGCTTGTCACGGTTTGGAACGTGAAGTGCGTTGATAGCCCTTCGGGCAGGGATTCTTTGCTATTGAACAGCAAGAATTATTTTCTGCAGAAAACAAGAAAACACACCTATCCGAACAGAATTGCTTGTGGGAAAAATTTCCTATATTACATTTAATTTATTGATAGTTGTTGGATTTCTTGTCCCAAAAGATAGGTTTAGACAAAAGTCGATATTGAGATTCGTGCTTGTCCAATCTTTGGAACAATAAGGGGCCTGCGCATTGGCCAAAACAATGTTGCGCTAAAAACGTATGGGATAATAGGACTTAAACTCATTAGTTAAGCGTTAGGGATGGATGGAGTTAATTTTGTAATCCATTCATTGTCAATGACTTAAAATTAAGAAGACAGAACTTTGGTTCATTTAAAGAATGCGGAAGATAGGATATGCCATAGTACTCTTTTTATCATGCCTACCTAGCTTAAGGCCCCAATCCCCTATAATCAAAACCAGAATCGATAATCTTAACAAATACCGCACCCATCATTTTCCCGAGAAGGTCTTCCTGCATACGGATAAGGAAGTATACAGAGCTGGTGAGACCATTTGGTTCAAAACCTATTTGCTGAACGGGGTGACCCATTTCAACAGTACCAAAAGTAATCTGGTCTATGTTGAACTACTGGACCAATACGATTCCATTGTCGCCAAAAGAGTGAACATAATGCAGGGCTTTGGTTCGGCAGGCCATATAGACCTGGATTCTATTTTGCCCAAAGGCCCCTATTACATCAGGGCCTTTACAAGGTATATGGTAAACGATGACAAGACCAACTTCTATCAGAAGCGAATATCCCTTTTGGGTCCTCATGCGACCGTTGACGGACACATGGACTTGATAAATGGCAATGGTTCAGGCCTGAACCCCCTTAGTTCCAGTAAAGATGAGACAGAAAATATTGAACTCGAGTTTTATCCGGAAGGTGGGCAATTGGCAGCCCGTGTACTCAACAATTTAGTAATCAAGGCCAAAAATACTGAATTAATCGACCTTTCAACAATTGAAGGAAGTATCATTGACTATAAAGGCATCTTCGTTACCGGGTTTAAGCTCGATGGATATGGTCTTTGCAAGATTGATTTAAAGCCGAAACCCGATACCAATTATTTCGCAAAGTTGATAGGAGATGAAAACAAGCTCTTTCCCCTTCCCGGGGTGCACCGCAAAGGGTTCGCCCTTCGCGTACAGCACAATGCCAGGCACCTGATCATCGATGTGGGTTCAGACTCCATACAATTTGATGGGGTTACAGTGATCGGGCATTTGAGGGGAAAGTTGTTCCTGAACTTTCGCAACAGGGGAAATCAAGAAAATGGATTTGCCATACGCCTAAAAACCGATAAGATCGGTAGTGGGCTGGCTCATATCCTGCTTCTTGACAAAGAAGGAAACAGGATCGCAAAACGCCTTGTGTTCATCCAACCCCCGGAAAAAGGCCCTTCCATCGTGAGATCTGATAAAGAGCAATATAAAAAAGGGGATACTATAAAGCTTTTTCTGTCCCTGCCAAAATCGGAATCCGATATCACCGGTAATTTCTCTTTGAGCATTGCGCCAGAATCCCTGCACCGTAAAAGTTCGGCAGATTCCGATATGTTCAGCCATATGCATTTCCAATCGGACTATCCAAATGACCCTAACCCCCTCATCCCAAAACCATTTGAAGTTAACGGCTTGGCAAATAGAATTTTGGATAAGTACCTGATTACACAGAGCTGGGACAGTTATATATGGTCCTCACTTGATGATACTTCCACCCTGTTGAACAAGGGTGAAGGTGAAAAAGGGGTCAAAATCTCAGGAAAAATCAAAGAATACGATGGACAGAATGAAGTTTTCGTTAGACTTATAATGATGGGAGAATCCGGTTCGTTTCATTCCAGCCGTCAGAAAACCGAAAAAGGCAGGTTCAATTTTGGCCCGTTCCTGTTCGAGGAGAAAATGCAGGTGTCTCTCAGTGCCCAAGGTATGCCGGGCAAAAAGAGAGCCAATAGGGGCTTTAGCTTCCTATTGGATTCCATCTGGCCCAACAATGTTGCCAGTACCAGAACGAAGAAGCTCGAATATGTTAACGCTGAAAATTGGGATATTGGCAATTTTACATTTTATGGAGATTCGACCAACGCTGCTCCTTTCAGTTACGGCGATAGGATCATAAGGCTAGAGGAGATCGTTGTTACGGAAAAACTAAAAAGAAAGACCGAAAGGGAGGTACTAAACCAGAAACTGGACAAATTAACGATCTATGGAAGGGGAAGTTCCAGAATAATCATGGAAGATCATAGAAACTATGACCATCTCCCTATTGAGCACATACTTCGCTTATTGCCAGGGGTTCAAGTGTTGCTACGAGGCGGATCCAGTTTTAAGGATTTTGTTATAAGAATTCGTGGGACTAATACTCTTCTGGGGAGTATGGAACCCCTTTTCTTAATAGACGGCGTCCGAGTTACGCAGGATATCATCGCATTAATGAATCCACAGGAGATTCTTTTCATTGATTTACTGACCGGGGGAAAGGCAGCTGCTTATGGCACTCGTGGTGCAAACGGCGTTATTGCGATATACACGCGTAAAGGCGATCTCGAAGCAGACAGCAGTGTACCAAAGCGCGGGCAGAAAAGCGGGATTTCATTCGAAATCGGAGGTTTCGAACCCTATCGGCAGTTTGACTATACCGATTATGGGCAATCGATGGCCACAACAACGGCCTACTGGAACCCGTTCCTAACACTGGAAGGGCGCAAAGTAGCCGTATTGGAGCTGAATTCGGCATATTTCTCGGGGACTGGGGACTATAACATTATCATAAACGGGGTGACCAATGATGGTAACATATGGAGTTCAAAACAATCCATAGCAATTCATTAGTATTTACAGGATTAACTATAAGGATATGGGAACAAGTATATAAGCACTTGTTTTCAACGCTATACTCCATAGGGATATTTAGAAATAAAGGCATATGTTCCCTTGACAATGTTTGATTTCTCGATTTGTTTTTGATTTTCAGGAAGGCTTTGTGCCTTGTTCTTGTATTCTCTCTCCAATTTTGAGTGCCCTTAGGTATGGAACCCGAAGAACCTGCATGCGTCATGCAGGTTCCTATTTTCATATCAATTGTAAAAGACAAAACCCCGATTTTGGGCTTTTCTGCCCTTTTTCGGGGTTTGCTGTTACTTTAAGAGGAAGTATTCAAAAATAAAACTCAATAAAGTTAGTCACTCCTGAATCCCCTTAGTAAACTGCTCTTAAACAATAATCATCAATATTTGATGCGGTTTAAAATTAATATCCTGGATTTTGCTCAACAAAAGGAGATAAATCCCTGACCTGTTGCGGTATAGGAAAAATAGTGAGATTTTGCCCTGGCGCAGACTGGGCTTCTTGAGGCTGTCCTGGCCTTCTTAAATTCAAACCATTACGTAATAAATCCATTCTTCTTTGGCCTTCAAAAGCTAACTCTTTTCTTCGCTCGTTTAAAATAATATCCAAATCCACACTTCCTAAAGCACCTAATCCCGCCCTTGACCTTAATCTATTAATATCATTTACAGGCGTATCTCCTACACTGGTACCAGCCCTTAAGTTAGCCTCAGCCCTTGTCAAGTACATTTCAGTGACACGCATAACGGGAGCATCATCGGCGTTATTCACCCCATCAGGAAACTTATTTGTAAAAATAGCGTTTGGACTAATTGCTCCCGGACCTTCCTGGTTGAGTGTTGTAAATCGAAGGTCTCCAGCTTCTTCGGCATAGGCATCCAACAAATTTTGCGTGAACGGCACATCTCCACGTCCTTCTGGCTGAGGGTTACTTAAACCCGACCAACCTTGACCAGTATCTTGGCCATCTACTTCGTTATTAACTAAAGTAAATACATGCTCTGTAGCAGCAGGTTGATCAAAAAAGGTATAATCCGTAGCCAGTTCATAAAATGAATCACTTATCACCATATTCGCCATATTAGCTGCTTCTTCCCATCGCTCTTGGTACAGATATAATCTTGCCAATAACGCCCTTGCTGCACCAGGGTTTGCCTTAATCCTGGTACCGGAAGCCAAAAGAGGTATTACAGCTAGCAATTCAGATTCTACAAAATCCTGGACTTCTCCCAAAGTTGCTCTTGGGATTTCCAAACCGGTTTCTGAGGTTAAAACCAAAGGAACACTTAGATTCGAACGGCCTTGTCCTACTTGCAAAGGCTGTCCAAATACTGTAGAAACATTAAAATAAACCAAAGCTCTCATAAACCTTGCCTCAGCAATGGCCTGGGTTCTTTCGGCCTCTGTAAAGTCCTCTCCAGGCACAAGGGGAACATTATCAATCACCAAATTGGCTGCCCCAATGGTTTCATAATTATCATCCCATATTCCAAATATAGAAGTATTTGTTGCTAAAGTGGAATAAACACTAACCTGTTCAAATGTTGAAAAAGTACCTTCAAAGGCAACGTTGTCTGATTGCCACTCTGTCATAAACTGTAAAGTTCCGTTCAACACATCATCCTGTTGTGCCCTATTATATATTCCGACAACCGCCCCTAAGGCCGTGACTTCAGAGTTAAAAACAATCTCCTCCGCGATATCGTCTTCCGGTAATAATTCCAATCTATCTTCACATGAAGACATTACTATTAGAAATAGTGCCAGAATTATACTTAACTTATTTTTATTCATCTTATCCATAATTTTATAAATTAAATACTTTTAGAACGAAACATTCATTCCTAATGTAAATGTAGAAGCTTGAGGTACTGTAAAGAAATCCTGGCCAAGAGTACCTGCTCCATCCGCTCTATTGGATCCTTCCGGGTCGTACCCTTCCAAATCATCACTTTTAATGGTTAGCAAATTAGTGCCTGTTACGAAAAACCTAATGTTATTTAAAAATGTTCTGTCAATCAAGCTTCGCGGCAAGGTATAAGATAAAGTAACATTTTTTAACCGCACAAATGACGCATCCGCCAGCTGTGCCGTTGACGTTTGTGCGAACGTAAAGATGGTAGGGCTGCTGGGACTAGGCACAAACGCTTGATCACCCGGTTGCTCCCATACATTTAATAGTCTTGTAGTCTTGTTGAATCCACTAACTGGATTTTCAGTAAACTCTCGGGAGGTAAGTAACATATCATTACCAAAAGAATAATTGAATAATGTACTTAGAGACCAGTTTTTAAATGTGAAAACATTTGAAAACCCTCCTATAAAATCCGGGTTGCCCTGTCCCACTATTCTTCTGTCCGCGGCAGTTGGGCTTGTTGTTGGATTTCCATCAGCATCCAACCACTCTGTATCTCCAGTTTGCGAATTAACCCCAATATAAGGAATTAAATACCATGAGTTTGCAGATTCTCCTTCCACTGCTCTTTGTGGTGAATTGGCCAAAGAGCCTCCTATCTGTTCTACGAATCTTCTTCCCTGTTCATCCACACTTGACGTTTCGGGCAAAGAAGTTACCTCATTCACATTGTAGGCAATGTTAAAGTTTGAATTCCAGCTAAAGCCATCGGGATTATCAAAAATAACCGCATCAAGCGACAGTTCAAACCCTCTATTCTCCATTTCACCAACATTCTGAAGGACACTATTCAGACCATTATTAAAGGTAGGGTCCACCGGAACATTAAGAATTAAATCATCGGTTGTTCGGTTATAATATTCTAAAGTAAATGAAAGACCTCTGTTGAAAAAACTTGCTGAAAGTCCAATATCCCAAGTGGTTGTGCTTTCCCACTTTAAATCAGGATTCGCTAGCACAAGAGGTGTTAGCCCCGATTCTCCATTATAATTATTGGTTCCGAAAGTTCCCAAAGCAGGGAAGAAATTCGCAGCGGTGAATATTCTATCATTACCGGTTGAACCATAACTACCATTAAGCTTTAATCCCTGAATCCAATTTACATTCTGCATGAATGGTTCTTCTGATATATTCCATCCTGCGGCTAAAGACCAAAATGTACCAAATCGGTTATTGGCCCCAAATACCGAAGACCCATCTCGTCTTAAAGACCCTTCCAAAAGATATCTACCATTGGCATAATCATAAGATATCCTACTCAAGTACGACACTAAAGTAGTTTCGTCGCCACTGGAAAAAGTAGTCGGGAAAGTAGCCGCAGATTCTATATTACGTTGGTCGTCCGACAAGAATCCCGTACCATCTGCCCTTAAAACTCTAAATGCATTCTCTTCAAAAGAATACCCTGCAAGAATATTTAAAGTATGATCCCCAAAAGTTTTGTTATAGGAAAGCAAACTATTTACAATAGTTCTATTCTGTTGAGAAATTCTATTTAGTGCAAATCCACCCGGGGTTAACAACTCAACATCTCTTCGAATAGCCTCATCAAAATTTCTATCAACTCCCAGTTCTTGTTTAAAACTAAGGCCCGGTATAAATGATGATAGATCAAAGTTTAGATAAGCATTACCAATAATCCTGGTAGTATTCTGATCGTTTTGTTCTAAAACTTCCTGAGCAATAACATTACCCCCACCTACATTACCTGAGGTTCTAAAATTTCCATCCTCATCAAATGGCCCTCTGTCAGGTCTTTGCAATATGGCTACTGTGTACGGAGCACCAAAAGAATTTTCAGCAGGTGTAAGGTCGAAGTTGTTTTGCGATACATTCAGATTCATACCCGCAGTTAACCAATCAGTAGCTTTAGCCTCCACATTCGCCCGAAAGCTTGTTCGATCCAATGCACCGCCAATTAGTGGAACTTCCAGGTTTTCTCGTGTAGCACCTATAAAATAATTCACGTTTTCATTACCCCCGCGCACACTAATATTGCTACTAGTTGAAACTGCTGTTCTTGTAACGAGATCTATCATGTCAACATCATCACCACTATCTGTTAATAAGGTTTGCCCTGTTACTGACCTGATTGATGTTGTAAAGTCAATAAACTCTTGAGCGTTCATTAAATCCGGCGAGTCAGTAAGCGTGGAAAATGAAACATTCGTATTTATATCCACCGTTACTCTTCCATCCGTTCTTCCTCTTTTGGTAGTTATCAAAACCACACCATTTCCACCTCGGGAACCATATAACGCAGCAGCGGCGGCAGATTTTAATACTGAAATACTTTCTATGTCGTTAGGGTTGATAGTCGCCAAAGGATTAATCCCTTGCCCTGTTCCTTGAGCAAGCGTATTAAAAGTATCTCCCAGCACAACACCATCAACAACAAATAAAGGTCTGGAGTTACCCCCGATAGAATTCGTTCCTCTTATCCTAACTTCCGGAGCTGCTCCTATCGTACCTGAACTACTAACCACTTGAACACCAGCCGCTTGCCCTTGAAGTATATTTTGGGGAGAGTCTACCACCAAATCTTCAATGGCCTCACTATCCACTTCTGATATACTTGTAATTACTTTTTGCCTAGATTTTTCTCCGTATGCCACGACAACTACTTCCTCCAAAGCCTGTGCATCCTCCTCCATTTGGACATTTATAGTGTTGCCACTACCAACCGTCCTATTAACGGTAGCCTGCCCAATGTAGGTGAATCGAAGTACTTGACCTTGACTGGCAGTAATGGAGTAATTACCGTCAAAATCCGTTTGTGTTCCACTAGTGGTTCCCACCACAACAATGGAAACACCAGGTAAGGGGAGACCATCTTGGTCGGTCACATTACCCGAAATTGTTTTCTCTTGAGCTAAAGAGAAGGACATAGTTAACACCAAAAATGGTGTTAACATCCAAGTTAACATTGATTTCATTTAAAGATTATTTGAATTAGCGTTTCCAAAAATGATAATAAATTGTTAATATTCCAAAACTTAAAAGGGGCTCACCCCATTCAATGTTAATTTTAATCCAATAATTATTGATAATTCGTGCTAATGATCCTTTTATAGTAAAATCGTTAATTTTTTAACACATTGGATTAGTGTTGTCCAATGAATTTATGGCCACCCCTAAAGTTCTTGAATGCTAAAAAAATATAGGTTTCCCAATACATTGGCCGGAACGGATGAAGCTGGTCGGGGCTGTTTGGCGGGTCCGGTTACTGCCGCATCCATTATCCTACCCAAAGATTTTGAACATGAATCGCTGAACGATTCCAAACAGCTTTCGGAAAAAATACGCGACCATTTAAGGCCCATTTTGGAAGAAGGGGCCATTTCTTATGGAATTGCCCACGTGCACGAAGAAGAGATCGATTCCATAAACATTTTAAATGCTTCCATATTGGCCATGCATCGCTCTTTACAGCAACTCACCAAGGAACCGGAGTTTATTTTGGTTGATGGAAATCGGTTCAAGCCCTACAATGGTATCGCGCATAGCTGTATTGTAAAAGGTGACTCCAAATTCATTAGTATTGCTGCCGCATCAATATTGGCAAAAACACATAGGGATGCCTATATGGCCAAAATCCACGAAGAATTCCCCATGTACAATTGGATACGGAACAAAGGATACCCTACAAAGGAACATAGGGAAGCCATACGAAAACACGGCCTGACAAAATACCACCGCAAAAGCTTTAAACAGCTACCTGAACAATTGACTTTAGAGTTTGGGTAAAGGCTGTAACTTTGTGCTAAAGTCCTTTGCATGAAATTCAGCATCTTACTGGTTTTTCTACTTGTCCTTTCATGTACCATTGAAAAGAAGGAAACGGAATCCGACCTAAATTACTTTCCACCCAACGCAACGGTATTCATAAAAATTAACCACCCGGACAGTTTTAAGAGCGAACTTAAAAACAACGGTTTTATGGATAAGATGAAAGCCACATCCCTTTTTGCTTCCATCAGAAGAAAAATGGATGCCCTGGATTTCAACAAAATTGGGCAAAACTCAATTTTGGCGTTTTACCCGGTTGGGAAAGATAATCATGAGTTTATCCTACTTCAGGCATTGGACTCCATTCCATTGAATTTAGAGCGTTACACCGAAAGGAAAGTGGAGACCCTAAGCTATGAAAATCGACAAATCACCACATATCAACTCGATGATAGCACGTTCTATGCTGTTGCCATCGATGGCAAATCCGTAGTGAGTTCCTCCCAATTGCTTTTGGAAAATGTCATCCGGACAAAAGGTGAAAATCAGATTCCGAAAGCCCTCGAAAGATTGTTCCAAACAGCGAACACATTTAAATCGGCATCGCTCTTTTTCAATATGCAGACCAACTCCCTACTCTCTTCGGAACTTAAGACATTGGATGAAGCCAACATGGACATTTTTGCAGATTGGGTTTCTACGGATTTCACTACACAACAGGGGGATTTATTGCTCAGTGGAGTGGCCGTCGCCAATGATTCCACCAAAAAATTCATCAATTTGTTCAAGGGCACTGCTCCGCTGGTCGATCGAACGGCCTCCATAGCACCACAGAATGCATTTGCCATAGCCAGTTTTTCCTTTAATGACCATGAGGTGTTCCTCAATAACCAAAAGGACTTTTTGGATGTGGTATCGCTAAAAAAAGATATGGCCTTGAACATAGAGGAAGTGGGCGTAATCTATCTTAATGCTGGGAAAGCAGTAGTGGTACACGCCATAGATGACGAGGGCTTGAACCCAATTCTTGAAAGTGCAAAGGTGAATGCCACAAACTATCAGGGAAGTGAAATATGGCGATTAAACGACGATCAATTTGTGGAAGATCTGTTCAGTCCTCTCACAAAAAAGTTCAAATCAAACTTTTATACGGTATTTGAGAATGCCCATATTTTTGCCACGGACCTAAGTGCATTGCAGAATATCATTGCGAATAAACGAAGTGGTTTCACCTTTGACAAAGGAAGTCTGTACAAAGAAGTGAAATCCAGAATTGGCAGTGAATCTTCGCTACTTTTCATTTCTGGGGAAAAAGGGTTGAACCATTTCCTGGGGCAACACTTTAATCCAAATTTGGCAAAGGAACTTCAAGCAGAAAACTTGGAAAAAATAGGATTTGCCGCCCAGTTGATAAACGATAGGGATTTTTCACATTTCAATTTGTTGGTCACCAAAATCCAGAACGAACCCGCCAACAAATCCGTAGCTCCAATTTTCAATTTGGAATTGGACAGTGACCTGGTTACCGACCCTCACTTTGTAAAAAACCATAGAACCAACAAGCATGAGGTTGTGGTGCAGGATCAGGATAACTATCTGTATCTCATTTCCACCGAAGGCAAGGTTTTATGGAAAAGACAATTGGAGGGGAAAATTCAAGGAAGGATCCATCAGGTGGATATCTATAAAAATGGAAAGCTGCAACTTGCTTTCTGTACCAATAACCAATTCTTGGTCCTTGACAGAAATGGAGAGGAAGTTGCCCCTTTCAACAAAAAATTTGAAGGAGGCAACCTTAATCCATTGGCGGTATTCGACTATGAAAAAAACAGAAATTACCGATTTGTGGTGACCCAGGGCAAAAAGGTATACATGTATAACAGTGCCGGGGATATTGTATCCGGATTCACCTATACCGAAGCTGAAAGTCCCATCATTTCCAACCCAAAGCATTTTAGGATGGGGAAAAAGGATTATTTGGTATTTCAATTGGAAAATGGCCAATTAAAAATCCTGCATCGTGCGGGAGGCAATCGTATTACCGTAAATAGGACCATTGCCTTCTCTGACAATGAGGTCTTCCTGTACAAGAACAAGTTCTCCGTAACGGATAAAAAAGGGGTATTGCATCAGGTGGACATCAAAGGGAAATTGTCTGCGACCAAATTCAATTTGGGGGAAAATCACGGGATGTTCGCTACCAGTAAAACCCTGGTATTCATGGATGACAATATTTTGAACATTAAAGGAAAGAAAGTGGAGTTGGAGCTTGGGGTATATACCAAACCCAAAATATTCTATATCAATGATAAAATATATGTGGCCGTAACGGACCTACAGAACCAAAAAATCCATTTGTACGATAGCCAGGCAAAGCCCATCCCAAATTTTCCGGTATATGGAAATTCAGTAGTTGACCTTATTGATATGGACAACGACAAAAAATTGGAGTTGGTGGCCAAAGACCAGGAAAATTCCATTATCGTGTATACCCTGAATTAACTCCCTTTCACACAAAATTCAATGTAAACGATACATTCACAGCCTGTTCGATTTTCATTTTTTAATACTTTGAGTTGCCTAATTCCTTAGGCCAAACACTTAAAACACCTAAGAAAATGAAATCGACGTTTAGATCCGTACTGCTTGTTCTCACGATTACCGCTTTTTCAATACCGGCCCATGGACAATTTTTAAAGAAACTTGGTAAAAAGGCACAAAAAGCCGCTGAACGAACCGTTGAACGACGGGTTGAGCAAGAGTCCTCAAAGAAGACCGACCAAGCCCTGGATTCCATATTGGAGCCGGGAAAAGAGGGACAGCAAACGCCACCAAACCCAGACAGCCCCCAGGCCCCTAATAACGGTGGTGGCCAATCCCCCAATACCGAATCGGATACCAAGAATGGGGAACCGGCTCCCAGCGGGACAAAATCAATACAGGTATACAGCAAATTTGATTACGTGCCCGGTGACAAACCCTTGTTTTTTGATGATTTTGCCAACGATTTTATCGGAGATTTCCCTTCCAAATGGAATACCAATGGGGGCGGTGAAATTGTAACCTTGGGAGACTCCCAGGAAAAATGGTACGCCATTACCAATAGGAGCATAACGCTGCCCAATCTGGCGAATACGCTACCGGAGGACTATACCGTTGAGTTTGACCTTAAAGTTGTAAATCTTACGAAAAAAACCGGTTCAGGGGCGAGATTGGAGATTTACCTTACGGAAACCCCCAACCTTACCCTAAATGAAAGCTATGCAAGCAGTACGCTGAATTTTTGCCAGTACATTGCCATTGGTGTTCAGGTAACCAACAGGTTCAAGGACAACCCAAGTCCTATTTCCAATAGGTTGGCGCGCGATTTAAGGAACGTATATCAGGACATCATCCATATTTCAATTGCCGTGAACAAAAACCGATATCGCCTGTGGATAAACGAGAGTAAGATAGCGGACCTTCCCCAGTTCATCTATAAACCGGAACTTATCAACTATCTAAAGCTCAAGGTTGACGGAACCGATCTGGAGACCAGGAACGAAAGGGTTTTAATTGGTAACCTTAAAATTGCCGAAGGTGGTGTTGACTTAAGACGAAAGCTTATTGCAGAGGGAAAGATATCTACCAATGGAATTCTATTTGATTCGGGTTCTACCAATATAAAACCTGAATCCATGGGAATTATAAGACAGATTTATCAAGTCTTACAACAAGATGGTAGTATTAACCTAAAAATTGTTGGACATACCGATAGTGATGGTGCGGACGATGCCAACATGAAACTTTCCAAAGGTAGGGCCGATGCCGTAAAAAGTGCCCTGGTGAGCGTTTACGGTGTTGATGGCAGCCGTTTGATCACGGAAGGCAAGGGTGAATTGGAACCCGTTGCTGAAAACTCATCTCCCGAGGGCAAGGCCCAAAACAGGCGTGTTGAATTCATAAAACAATAAATCCGACCATGAAAAAAAAGTTTGTGACCATTCTTTCATTGTTCCTATACATTATGGCAATTAAAGCACAGGACAATTGCAGCACCTATTATCCAATGGCTGAAGGCACCTCTTACACCTATAATTTGTACAATAAAAAGAATAAGTTGGAAGGAACCACCGCCTATACCGTAACCAATGTGAACAACAATGGCAGCAACACTTCTGCGACCATGAAAATGAGGTTTGAAGATGCGAAAGGAAAAAATGCCTTTGAATCGGACTACACCATGACCTGTACGGGAGATGGTATAAAAATTGACTTCAAAAGCCTTTTCCCAAGTCAGATGCAACAACAATATGAAGCAATGAACCTTGAAATGGACATTACCGGGACGGATATTGAAATCCCGAACACCTTGTCTATTGGCCAGGAATTGGCCGATGCCAATATCAACGTCAACATGAGCATGGGTGGGATGAACATGAAGATTGAAGTCAATACCACGGACCGCACAGTGGTGGGTGAAGAATCCGTGACCGCCCCAGCGGGCACTTTTGATTGTTTTGTTATCTCAGCGAACACCTCTTCCAAAATGATGATGGCAAATCATGAAATGAGCGATAAAATTTGGCTGTCCAAAGGAGTGGGAATCGTTAAACAAGAGACGTATTCCAAAAATGGGAAACTGGAAAGTAGAATGGAATTGGAAACCCTTTCCAAATAGAAAGGGCAAACCGCGGTCTAGACCGCGGTTTGCCCGTTAAACAACTTTGCTTCAAACAGCGTTTCAAAATGCCGAAGAAGTTTTTGCTTTACCTCTTCCATATCAACCCTTTCCTTTCCTAGTTCAATATTTAAGGAAGTAACGGCCTTATCCTTTATCACATGCAGAATACAAGCGGGTGCAGCTCTAAAAAGCCTGCCCGTTCCGTTCAGGCGGCCCTTCATCTGGACACAAAGCCACTAATTTTCACTTCAGTCCAAAAAGTTTAAATCACCTCTATATGATCATATTCTTTAAACCTGATATAAATCATATGCTGTAAGTGTGAAAACCCAAAAATTTGTGGTGGCCAAATCTGTCTTAAAATATATATACTTCACAATACCGTGAAAATTTTCCATAAGCATTTTGCTGAACAAAAGACTTAAACAATTGATTAAATGACGAATGCACATTCCTTCCATATTCCCGTTATGGGAATCGGATTTACTGTAGATACTCCTTTAAAAGTTTCCTGTTTTGGAATAGACTCCGTGATCTCTTTGGTTGATGACATCCTTCTTGAAAAGCTACGAAAGATGTATTGTGAAAAATTCGAGGTGCCCTATCATGAAATTACTGAAAAAATGGAAGACTTTAGGGCAAAACGCATTACGTCCTATCTGGACTTGATACAGGACCTTGCCCAAAAAAAATTCGAGGAGTTTAAAAACACTACCGTGGAAACGGCCAATGGCATCAAGGAATATTTCAATATGCTGCCCAATTCATCTGAACTCAAACAGGAATTTATAAAAATGACCCAGGATTATTTCAATCTTGATGAAGTTGGAAATTGGGTAAAGGAGCATATGCCAATGGGCAGTATTGATGTCAATATCATGACCAAGGTGGATAAAGAAAATTATATCAAAAAAGAACGGCTTCCCAGCCAATTCAATGATGCCCATGCCGCGCTTAGGGGCTATGCCAAAAGTAGCCTACATTCATCAGTAATCCTCTCGGCCGGAATGAACCCAAGACTCTATAGTTATCTGGAGGAATTTGAAGATTTCCATCCAGATGAAAACGGGCACATAAAAAAGAAAATCGTTTTGAAGGTAAGCGACTACCGATCTGCGTTGATACAAGGGAAATTCTTGGCAAAAAAAGGAATATGGGTATCGGAATACCGCATTGAATCAGGACTCAACTGTGGGGGGCATGCATTTGCTACCGATGGCTATTTATTGGGACCTATTTTAAATCAATTCAAAGAAAATAGGGACAGCCTAATACAATCCGTTTATGACATTTTGGTATCAGCTTTGGAGAATAAAAACCATGTGGTGCCAAAGGCTCCGCCGACCCTTAAGATAACGGCACAAGGTGGCGTGGGCACCGAAGAAGAGCATGCATTTTTATTGGAGCACTACAATGTTGATTCCGTAGGTTGGGGCACTCCCTTTCTTTTGGTCCCAGAAGCAACTACAGTTGATGATTCCACTATGGCAAGGCTTATTGAGGCCAAGGAAGATGATTTGTACCTAAGTGACATATCACCTTTAGGTATTCCTTTCCATAGCTTAAAAGGGAACACAAAAGATGAAGAGAAATTTGCCCTTATGGACAAAGGAAGGCCGGGAAGCCCATGCCCGAAAAAATTTGTTGCATTAAACAAAGAGATGACCGATCTGGGAATTTGTGTGGCCTCAAGACTTTATCAACATTTAAAAATAAAAGAACTTGACAATCTTAAGCTCCCACAGGAACAATATCAATTGGAATATTGGAAAATAGTTGAGAAATCTTGCATTTGCGTTGGTTTGGGCACTTCTGCCCTGTTGGCCCATGGATTGGACACAACAACCGAAGGTCCTGGAGTTTCCATTTGCCCTGGGCCAAATATGGCCTATTTCTCCAAAGTAATGGTTTTGAAGGAGTTGATAGATCATATTTACGGAAGAATCAATGTAATCAACAGGGATGATCGCCCTAACATGTTCATCAAGGAATTGCACATTTATATTGATTTTCTTCAAAAGAAAATAGACGAAGCCAAAGAAGCCATTACCGATAAGCAAAAGAAGAACCTATCTACCTTCGCGAACAATTTAAAAGATGGCATTACTTACTATCGCACTGTTTTTAATGAGGTGAAAGGGAACTTTGAAGCAACCAGGACCCAAATCATATCTGATTTGGATTCAAGCATAAATACCCTCCACGTTTTGGGGGCTCAAATAGAGGAACTTTAATACCATTTCCATACTCAAAGTAACCCGATAAAAGTTTTTGAGTGCCCGTTTTGTGTCACACTATTATTTTTTGAGTTATTCCCGATTCACTTCGGAATCCCATTATACTGAATATTAGTTCCTTATGATGAAAACCTGAAACATGCTTTGAATGCGCTCAGTGTAAAAGTTCAGGTTGACGTAACCTTTTGTACGCACGGATATTCAAAAAAAGTTCTCTTTTACACCATACTTTAAAATAACGTGAGTTTTCGATATCATTTTTTATCAACCAAAATCCGTCAAATTGAGTGGTTTTTCGTAATGAAATGAAGAAAAATTGTATCGAAATTAGGATTTTGCAAGAAAATCACTTGCCTGCCGGCTGCAGGGCAGGCAGGTTTTTCGATACATTTTTGCTGTCGCAAAAACACTCAAAATGACGTAATTTTCTTACATCGAACTCACGCTAAAATAATTCAGCGCTTATCCAGAAATGAGAACCGATATGATTTGGACTTTAAAGGAAAATCGACAAGCCCCAACCTAGATTGGGATTCCTTTTTTTATCAATTCCGCTTCAAACAGCGTTTCAAAGTGCCGAAGAAGTTTTTGCTTTACCTCTTCCATATCAACCCTTTCCTTTCCTAGTTCAATATTTAAGGAAGTAACGGCCTTATCCTTTATGCCGCAAGGTATCATTAAATCAAAATAGCCCAAATCCGCATTGATGTTAAAGGCGAAGCCATGCATGGTCACCCAACGACTGGCGCGCACGCCCATGGCACATATTTTACGGGCAAATGGAGTACCCACATCCAGCCAAACCCCGGTTTCACCTTCAGAACGCTCTCCCTTAAGTCCGTATTCCGCCAGGGTCAAAATCACCATTTCTTCCAGGAACCTAAGGTATTTGTGGATATCGGTAAAGAAATTATCCAAATCCAGAATGGGATAACCTACTATCTGTCCCGGCCCGTGATAGGTAATATCACCCCCCCTGTTGATCTTATAAAATTTTGCCCCTTTCTCGGCCAATACCCCTTCATCCACAAGCAAGTTTTCCATATCACCGCTCTTTCCAAGTGTAAACACATGTGGATGCTCCACAAATAAAAAATGGTTGGGTGTGGGCAGATTCCGTTCTTCCCTTCGGTTCTTGATCTTGGCATCAACAATTCCCTTAAAAAGAAATTCTTGATAGTCCCAGGTTTCTTGGTAATCCTTTTGGCCTAAATCTTCTAGTAGGACTTTCTTGTTCATCCTACAAAAATACGAAGCCCCGATCAGTTCTCCAGTTCCACCTTTAGGTCCATGGATTTTGGATTTTTCATCATATCCAAAAAGTTCACTTCATATACCATGGTCTTTCCATCCATGGAAAAGGTTGCACCCTCCACATTAACACGCTTCACACGTTTTGGAAAATGGTACTTGAAGGTGTAGGTCGACCCGGAAAGAAACATTTCCGCGCCTTGCAAACTATCCAATTCCTGTTCAAACATAGTTTGATCCACAATGATAATCTTTCGGGTAAAAGTGTTGCCCCTAAGGGCATAGTTTACCTGGGTTGTAGGCGTTTTGGATTTCATGGGGGAGGTGCTGTCCGGGCCAATGGAAGGCCCAAGTGATCCTGCTTCTTGAAAAGCGTTGAAGGCATCATTGACCTCCGACACTTTTTTAAACTCACTGTACATATCAAAATTCATCGTGCCCTTTACATGGTCCACTACCATACGGATACTAAAGGGTTCCAATTTTTTCAATTTTGCTTGCTCTTCGGGAGGCAATTGCGCTATACTATCTTTCTTTTCTTCCAATAAATCCCTGAAAACCAATGTAGAATCGATGGCTTTTTCGGTAGAAAGCGTTGAATCCATGGACGCTAACATGGCCATCATCTCATTTCCATCAAAATGAATATTTAATTTCCCGGAACCATCTTCATTAAAGTAAATCTCTTCAGTAAAATTACAGGAGGGCAACAGTGTGGAAAACACTAAAATTCCCAAAAGTTTTGAAAAATTCATGGTTGGTTGAATTCGTTTTGTAAAGGTTGACTAGTTTGCAAGATAGACCATTCCGTCCTAAACCGCCAGACCCTTCAAGAATAAATATATCTGCTCTGCATACCAATGAATTCCTTGGTCATTTCTTTATTTTTATGTGAGTTTTGAGGTGTATGAAAAAAAAGAGCGTTGTTTTCCCATTACGGATGCTACTTCTGTTATTGGCAGTTTCTTGTTCCGATAGCGATACCACCTTATCCGAATCTCCCATCACTGAGCCGGAGGCCAGGGAACAAGGGGAAACCCCAAGGGAGGTTCCCATGGCGGAAAATGAATATTTTTATTTGGCCCTGGGAGACAGTTACACCATTGGGACTGGAATTGATCCCAGGGACAGTTATCCTTCACAGTTGGCATTGACGTTAAACAATAGGGTCGGTGTTTCGGTAAATCTTGAGGTTATTGCCACAAATGGTTGGCGTACCGACGACTTAATACGGGCTATTGAAGGGAAAAAAAGACAGGAATACAGTTTTGTCACTTTATTGATCGGCGTCAATAATCAATTTCAGGGCATACAGTTTTCAGTATTCCAGGACGAATTCAAAAAACTGTTGGACAGGTCCATAGCACTTGCTGAAAATCGACCTGGACAGGTCATCGTTATTTCAATACCGGACTATACCTATTCACCAAGGGGCAGGATTTATGAATTTGGAGGGACCACTTCGGACCAAATTGATGACTACAATACTTTTGCACGGAACACAGCAATTGAAAGGGGTTCGCGCTTCATTGACATTACGGATATTAGCAGGGAAGGCCTTAAACAACCCGATTTGATCGCTCCCGATAGCTTGCACTTGTCCGGGAAGGCATACAAACAGGTAATGGAACGGCTGTTGCCGGCTTTCGACAGGATTTTTCCAAACTAATCACGGCCATTTCAATTGGGATTGTTCAGAATAACCAAAGCGGCAATGACACCGGGAACCCAACCGCATAGTGTTAAAAGCAGCACTATAAGAAAAGATCCGCACCCCTTTCCAATGACGGCCAGTGGCGGAAAAATGATGGCTAATAATACCCTTATAAGACTCATGTTGATTTTGATTGATGTACCATATAGGTCTAAAAATAACGTAACTTGTTACAGAAAAAGACGATTTAAATGCGATTTTCTTTTCTCCTTTTTACCCTTTTGATCTTTGGGGCTTCCCGGGCCCAATTTCACTTTAAAGGACAGGTCTCCAAAGACTTTGCGAACAAAGAGGTCCATTTGTCCTTGGTGGAGGATTATCGCAGGACTTCCCGGGTGTATTTGGACCAGGTTTTTCAGAAAACCATTGCGGACTCCCTTGGATACTTCTCCTTTTCGGGAAATGCAATTCCTGAAACCAATCGAATCTATAGGATTCATGTGGATGCCTGTGAAAGCAGTACCGGTGATAAAAACCATATCATGGGTTTCTGTCCCGCTATGGAAAGTATACTGTTCATAGCAAACAACAGGGATACCCTGTCCCTGCCTTTGGGAATGGACCAACAGGCTTTCTGCGAAATCGTTTCCACAAACAATATGTCCGCTACGTTGTTACAATTGGATTTGCTTAAAGAAGAACTGATCGTGGATGTACTGGAACAAGAAACTGAGGTTGCCAAAAACATGACCTATAAAAAATGGATACGGCAATTTCAAATCACGAGTCTAAATACCGAGGAACCCCTGGCCGAATTGTATGTCTATAACTTTCTATCGAACAGGGGAAATGAAACCTATCCGTATTACCTTCAGGATCTACAAGAGAGCCCTTATTATGAGGGGTTAAAAAAACGATTGGGGGAAATCTACCCCACAGCAAGCTTTACCCAACAGTTCCAAAAAGAGCTTAAAGCCGATAAGACCCTTATTGCTGATGAAGAAACCATTGGAGCCCGTTTTAAACTGATTCATATCCTATATGTTGTCCTGGGAATTGCCGCCATTCAGGGAGTCCTCTATTCCTATGGCAGATGGAAACGCACAAAAAACCAAAATCCTTTTGATGCGCTATCCCCACAGGAAAGAAAAGTGTTGAACGCCATTTTGGAAGGAAAGTCCAATAAGGAAATTGCTACGGATTTCTTCATTAGCCTAAGTACGGTAAAATCACATATCAACAGTCTTTACAAAAAGCTGGGGATGTCCTCAAGGGACGAGATTTTTTCCTATTACAAGGGAAAACATTGATTTCGACCTGGGTCTAGTCCCTATTTCCAACCCAATCCCCTTTCCCAAAAAGTGTTTCTTGGTGATTTTCGGGAAAAACTGAAAATCATGAAAAATCTTTTTTTCCTAATGAGCATTGCCCTTGTTTTTCAACTGAAGGCACAGACCGCTTACCAAGAGATAGCAACACCCAATGGGGACCCCTTTCTCTTGGGTAAAATAAGTAAGGCCAATTTAAAGGCATCACCGTACCAGACCTGGTACAAAAACAATTATGAGGCCTATCCTGTGGATGAAAATCTAGTGTCCCTATTTAAAAAGGAACTGAACCAGCACGAGGTTGTATTGTTCCTTGGTACCTGGTGCGGGGACAGTAAACGGGAGGTCCCAAGAATGCTTAAAATACTCGAAACGGCCAATTTTCCGGAAAAGCAACTGAAAATCGTGGCGTTGGACCGAAGAAAGGACAACTATAAAAAAGGGCCTAATGGAGAGGAAATAGGGTGGAATATAAAACGTGTCCCCACGCTAATCCTTCTAAAAAACGGAGTGGAGACAAATCGCATTGTGGAGCGACCTGTGGATACCTTGGAAGAGGATCTGTTGGCGATCCTGACCAATTTGGACTACACACCCAACTACGCCAACTAAGCCATGGTCCCATACTATGAATTAAAGCGCAAAAGTGTAATTTTGCGCTTTAATTTTTGGCTATGCAATTATCCGAACAAGAGCTTGTACGACGAGAAAAACTGACCAAATTAAGGGAATTGGGCATTGATCCCTATCCCGCTGTGCTCTATCCCGTTGATACCAACTCCAAAAACATAAAGGAAGGTTTTGAGGAAGGGAAAAAGGTGGTCATAGCCGGTCGGTTAATGTCCCGTCGCATTCAGGGAAAGGCCTCTTTTGCAGAGCTTCAAGATAGTGAAGGACGGATTCAGGTGTATTTTAACCGTGACGAAATATGCCCTGGACAAGACAAAACAAGCTACAACGAGGTCTACAAAAAGCTGTTGGACATCGGTGACTTCATCGGAGTGGAGGGAACCCTTTTCACCACTCAGGTAGGGGAAAAAACGGTCATGGTCAAAAATTTCAAGATTTTAAGCAAATCCCTGCGTCCCTTGCCTTTACCCAAAGTGGATGCCGATGGAAAGGTCTATGATGAATTCAATGATCCCGAGTTGCGCTATCGACAACGTTATGTGGATTTGGTCGTAAATCCCAAAGTAAAGGAAACCTTTATCAAGCGCACCAAAATCACGAACAGTATTCGGGATTTTTATAATGAACGGGGGTATCTGGAAGTGGAAACCCCCATCCTTCAACCCATTCCCGGAGGTGCTGCGGCCCGGCCTTTCTTAACACACCACAACGCATTGAACATTCCCTTGTATTTGCGCATTGCCAATGAGCTGTACCTAAAGCGTTTGATTGTAGGCGGATTTGATGGGGTATATGAATTCTCCAAAGACTTTCGGAACGAGGGGATGGACCGCACCCATAATCCGGAATTTACGGTTATGGAACTCTATGTGGCCTATAAGGATTACCATTGGATGATGGAGACCACGGAGCAGCTCTTGGAAAAAGTAGCCAAAGATGCTACAGGGGGCACGAAAATAATCGTTGGGGATAATACCATCGAATTCAAGGCGCCCTATCCCAGGGTCCCTATTTTGGAGGCCATTAAAGAACATACGGGCATCGATGTTTCCGGCATGGGTGAAGCAGAACTCCGCGAAACGGCAAAAGGTTTGGACATTGAAGTCGATGGGACCATGGGCGTGGGGAAACTGATAGACGAGATTTTTGGTGAAAAATGTGAACACCATTACATCCAACCCACTTTTATCACCGATTATCCCAAAGAAATGAGCCCGTTGACGAAAGCCCATCGCAGTAAACCAGGACTCACGGAACGCTTTGAATTGATGGTCAATGGTAAAGAGTTGGCCAATGCCTACTCTGAGTTGAACGACCCCATAGATCAACGCGAACGTTTTGAAGAACAACTACGTCTCTCCGAAAAAGGGGATGATGAGGCAATGTTCATTGATCAGGACTTTCTTAGGGCCCTGGAATATGGAATGCCCCCAACTTCTGGAATCGGGATTGGCATTGACCGTTTAGTGATGCTCATGACCGATAACTCCAGTATCCAGGAAGTACTGTTCTTCCCACAAATGCGACCCGAGAAAAAGCAGGTGGAATTGACCGAGGAGGAAAAAATTATCATGGACATCCTAAAACCAAAAGGCGAAATGGTTTTGGCAGAATTAAAAACCGCAACCGGACTTAGCGGTAAAAAATGGGATAAAAGCACCAAAAACCTTTCGAAACTAGGATTGTTTCAAGTAGAAAAAAATGAAAATGGACTTTTTGCAAAGACAAAACAGTAAGTACTTTTCTTTCGGCATTGATAGAAATCCTTTAGCTTAGGGTCCCAATGGAACTCAGCAAAAAAATGGGCCTGATCCTGGGGCCCCTGGTTTTTCTTGTATTTCTTGGTCTCCCTTTTGAACTGGTATCCAAAAAAGGGGATTTGGTCATTGCCGTAGCCGTTTGGATGCTCTTTTGGTGGATTACCGAAGCGGTCTCCATTTCCGTTACCGCTTTATTGCCGCTGCTCCTATTCCCTTTGCTCAAAATTTTGCCTATCGCAGAGGTTGGGGCAAACTACGGTAGCCCCATTGTTTTTTTATTCTTCGGGGGCTTTGTTATGGCTTTGGCATTGGAGAAGGTGAATCTGCACAAACGCATTGCCTTGAATATTATCCGGTTAACGGGAACCACCCCAAACAAAGTGGTACTCGGATTTATGATCGCCACGGCCGCATTAAGTATGTGGATCAGCAATACGGCCAGTACCGTGGTTATGTTGCCCATTGCCCTTTCGGTCATTGGCCTGTTGATCAATGATGAGGATGGCTTCACCAAAAACGATCAAAATTTTGCGCTCAGTGTCATGCTGGGCATTGCCTTCTCCGCCAATGCGGGAGGGATCGCTACCGTTATCGGCACGCCCCCCAATTCGGTAATGATCGGGTTATTGGAAAATGAATATAACATCCAGATTTCCTTTTTAAAATGGATGACCCTGGGCCTTCCTTTCGCTGCCTTATTGATCAGTATTACCTATTTGGTCCTGGTCCGGTGGATGTTCCCCAACCGAGATCTACAGTTCAATGCTTCCAAAGAGGTCATTCATGAGGAATTAAAAAAATTAGGGCCTACCTCCGGTAAGGAAAAAATGGTTTTGGTCATTTTTGGCATAACCGTTTTTCTATGGATTTTCCGAACACTTATCAATTCGGTTTTCCCAACATTGGGATTGTCGGATACCATGATAAGCATATTTGCGGCCATTGCCCTTTTTGCGGTTCCCTACAATGCCAAAAAAGGGGAGTTCATTATTCGGTGGCAAGACACTTCCAAATTGGCCTGGGGAATATTGATTCTTTTTGGGGGAGGACTGGCATTGGCAAAGGGTATGTCCGTCAGTGGTATTGTGGATTTGGTGGCCAATGCGATTGCCCAAAGCGAAATCAGTATCCTCTTTACCGCTTCACTGCTCATCTTATTAATGTTGTTCATGACGGAACTCATGAGCAATGTCGCCCTGGTTGCGGTTTTAGCTCCGGTAGTGGCCGGTATTGCCATTGGCCTTGGCCTTCCCATCCTTTATCTCTTGATTCCCGTGACCATGGCCAGTAGTTGTGCTTTTATGTTGCCTATGGCCACGCCGCCCAATGCCATTGTTTTTGCCAGTGGTTATGTAAAAGTGCCCCAAATGGCCCGGGTTGGCATCGTCCTAAACTTAATATCCGTCGGCCTTTTAATTCTGGTCTTTCAATTTGTGGTCCCCCTACTTTTCTAAACAAAAAAAGCCCAAAACTGGGCTATATATTGTGCTGCTGTCCAAATACTACTCCTGTAGTTCCTCAAATTCCAATTTGGACAAACCTTCCGGCGATGTCTTAAAGTCGATGGGTATGGCAACTCCTTTCCTCACCACAAAATCGGTCATGACCAATTGTTGTTGGGAAAGCTTTCGCAGTGCATCAAAATTGGTAAATCCATTATGGGCCAGGTAAAGCCGTTTCAGCTTTTTCAATTGCTCCATACCAAGGGGGATTGCCCCTTCCAAATTGTTGTTGGCCACTGCCAAAGTCCTTAATTGGGAGAGTTCATTGATTCCCTGGGGCAATTCGCCCATAAACGTATTATTGTTCAAATTGAGTTCTTCAAGACGCGTTAGCTTACCAATGGTATTGGGGATGTTTCCGGCCAAGGCATTATCCGAAAGATTGATGGTTCTCAGGTTTTTCAATTTTCTGAACAATCCCGGAACTTTTCCCCCAATGGTGTTGTTGGACAAATCCAGGACTTCCAAATGTCTTAGATTGCCAATGGTAATAGGAATCCTACCCTGTAAATTGTTGTTCGATAGATGTAGGCCCACTACCTTGCCATTTCTGACCGTAACCCCGTGCCAGGTGGAAATCGGCTTACTCTGATCCCATTCGTTGGTCCATAAATGACCCTTGGTTTTCGCCTTTAACTCCAATAGGGCAATAACTTCACGTTGGCTGACCTCATTTTGCGCCATGAGCATGGGGAGGGTCAAACACACCATCAGTAGTAAGGAGAACACGGATTTAAAAGTCTTCATAACAAATGTTTGATTTGGCGTAAAGCTGGATTGTCCCAAAATTCAGAAAGGGCGTGCTCTTAAACAATTAATTGTGGTATAACCGGACAAATTAGTTGATCAAACCGAACAAAACTGAGGTCTGCCTTTTAGCAAGTACCAACGATTTTGGAAAAATGGGCATAAAAAAAGCCCCGACCGCACGGTCGGGGCTTTTTCACTAACTAACTCTAATACACTCTATTGAAATCTACTCTTTGTATGGATTAAAATCCTCTGGAAGATAATCCTTGGTTTCAAAACCCAAGTCTATGGCATCTTCCTCAATAAAATTCAAACTCTTTATGGAAACGTCTTCTTGGTAGGGATCAAAACCTTCAGGCAAATAGTCCGAGGTTTCGAAACCAAGTTCCGTTTGTTGATCCAATTCAATATAATCCACGGAATCTATATTGAATTCCCCTTTTGTCATTTCAGCCGATTTTGCACTTAACATGGGCAAGAACAACGCTGCCACAAATGTTAAAACAAGATATTTTTGATACTTCATAACCGTCATTTTTTAGTAATGGTTGACAAAGGTAATACGCTTAAAATTCAACTTTAGTATGCTTTTCAGTTTCGTTAACAGGCCCAAAAAATACTGTAGGAAAAGTATTGTCAACAAAAGGATTGCCCCTTTATGGAGGTGGCATCATTAGCATTCCTTTTTTGCCAAGTTGGCAACATTTGGCCCCATTTTTTAACAACTACATTTCGTCGATTTTTTCGTTATTTTTTTGTTAATTCCCCGTATTGGACCCCGTTACCATGGAAACAAACAAAAATCCCGGCGATTCGCCGGGATCCTTGACTAACTAACTCAAAAATTTGATAAAATGAAAACATCCTACCTAGTTTGACCCTGTATAGGGATCAAAGTCTTTTGGGAGATACGTGGCCGTATCAAAACCCAGATCAATTTCTTCTTCCTCAATGTAGTTGATGGCACTTAGGGCAACCGTATTTGGAAAGGAATCAAAGTCTACCGGCAGATATTCTTTGGTATCCAAACCAAGTTCCCATTCCACCTTTTCCATATCCACGTAATGCACAGTGTCTATATCAAAGTATACTTCGTAGGGATTAAAGCCTTCTGGAAGATAATCTTCGGTATCAAAACCCAGTTCCACTGTTTCCTCCTCCATATAGTTAACGGAGTTGATATCAAAAGTGGAAGTGTAGGGATCGAATCCTTCCGGCAAATAGTCCCAGGTTTCAAAACCAAGGTCAACTTCGGTGTTATCTTTGATATATATGACGGAATTCAAATCGAAAAAGCTTTCATAGGGATCAAATCCTTCAGGAAGGTAATCTTCGGTTTCAAAACCTAAATCTACCTCGGACTCCTCTTCAATGAAATCAATATCGTCCAAATTCAACTCATAAGTCTTGCTTTCCTCGTAAGTCCATACGTAAGGGGAAGCTTCCTCAACTACATCGGCCTCAACAGTAAGGGCCGCAAAATTGTTCTCAAAGCTACGGTTGGTTTCTTGACTGGCCTGAAAGACAGGAACCGCACTTTTTTGTTCTTCTGCTATGGGGCTACTGCTCATTAATAGACACCCATAAATTAATAATAACTTGTTCATTTTTCGATTGATTTGATGATTGATGTTAATGCTTATAAGACTGCTCAAATTTCCATTTGTTACAGTCGATCACTTCATTTTAACAAAACTTCAATACGCTCTTAGCACAAGTATAGTGGGCGTTTTGAGCCAAACCATCAATAAAATGCAGGATTCCCAAAGGTTAATATCGACCGGCAAAAAAAAATTAGTTAATATGATTTTAACACTTTTCTTAGGTAATTTTTTGGTTCTTTGAACGAATACACCATATTCAAATTAATCAAAATGACGCAAAAATTGTTGGTGAGGATCGTAATCCTTTTCCTTTTTATGGGCTCATTTCAAACTTCCGAAGCCCAACTTTTCAAAAAAAAGAAGAAAAAAACCGAAACAAAGGCCCCGGAAAAACCTAAAAAAGGAGCCATTAAGCCCTATGAAAAAGTAATTACCAAAGATGCCAAAACCGATGACGGCCTTTTTAAGGTACATCAGGTAGAGGACAAACACTACTACGAAATTCCGGATTCCCTATTTCAAAGGGAAATGTTGATGGTGAGCCGAATCTCCAAAACCGCTACGGGAATCGGTTTTGGAGGGGGAAAGATCAATACTCAGGTCTTGCGCTGGGAGAAGAAACCAAAAAAGGTGTTGTTGCGCGTGGTCTCTTATGGAAATTATGCGGCGGATTCCCTTCCCATTCATGAGGCCGTTGTGAATTCCAATTTTGAACCCGTGCTTTTTGCCTTCGATATTAAAGCATTCAACAAAAAGGATTCCTTGAATCCGGCCACGGTAATCGAAATAGATCCCTTATTCACCAAAGATGTGAATCCTTTGGGTATGCCAGATAGGTTTAGGAAAAGATACAAAGTGAGTCGCATGGACGGGGACCGCAGTTATATTGAGTCCATAAAAAGTTACCCCTTGAATATTGAGGCACGTCATGTAAAAACCTATGCTGCTAAGGAACCTCCAAGCAATCAAAGCATGGGTTCAATTTCAGTTGAAATCAATAATTCCATGATCTTGTTGCCCGAAGAACCTATGCAACGTCGCTATTTTGATGAGCGCGTAGGTTGGTTTGCCAGGGGACAGGTAGATTATGGCCTCGATGTCCAAAAGAGCAAGACGGTACGTTATTTAGATCGCTGGCGACTGGAAGTAAAAGATGAAGATGTGGAGAAATTTAAAGCCGGGGAATTGGTGGAACCCAAAAAACAGATTGTCTATTATATTGATCGGGCCACTCCCGAGAAATGGAGGCCTTACATTAAACAGGGCATTGAAGATTGGCAGGTAGCTTTTGAAGCCGCAGGATTTAAAAATGCCATCATTGCCAAAGACCCCCCAACACCGGAAGAAGATTCCGAATGGTCCCCCGAGGATGTTCGGTATTCCGTGGTCCGCTACTTGGCATCGCCAATTCCAAATGCGAACGGGCCCCATGTCAGTGACCCGAGGAGCGGTGAAATTTTGGAATCCGATATCAATTGGTACCACAATGTAATGTCGCTACTTCGCAATTGGTTCTTTGTACAAACGGCAGCTATAAATCCCGAGGCCCGAAGCATGGAGTTCAGGGATGAAATCATGGGACGCTTGATCCGCTTTGTTTCCGCCCATGAAGTAGGCCATACCATAGGGTTGCCACATAATATGGGTAGCAGCGTAGCCTATCCCGTGGATTCGCTGCGTTCGGCCACCTTTACCAAAAAATATGGGACCGCACCTTCCATCATGGACTATGCCCGCTTTAACTATGTAGCACAGCCCGGTGATGATGGGGTGGCCTTAATGCCCGATATTGGTCCTTATGACAAGCACTCAATCAACTGGGGATACCGTCCCATTTTGGGGAAATCGGCAGAGGAGGAAAAACCCATTTTAAATGAGTGGATTTTAGAATATGCGGATGATCCCATGTATCGTTTTGGCCATCAACAAGTAGGGGATGTCCATGATCCAAGTTCCCAAACGGAAGATTTGGGGGACGATGCGGTGAAAGCCAGTACCTATGGTATTGCCAATCTTAAGCGTATAATTCCCAGTCTTATGGAATGGACCACGGAAGACGGTAAGGACTATGAAGATCTAAAAACGATGTACGGTCAGGTTGTAAACCAATTTAGACGATATATGGGACACGTTTCCAACAATATTGGCGGTGTTTATGAATATTACAAGACCGCCGATCAAGAAGGTGCCGTCTATACCCATGTCCCCACGGACCATCAAAAAAAGTGTATGGAATTTATCCAAACCCAGCTTTTTGAAACCCCGGAATGGTTACTTGACCAAGAGATCTTCAACAAGGTGCAGTATTCCGGTTCGGTAGAACGCATTCGGGCGCTGCAGGTCGGAACATTGAACAATATCATGCACTTGGGTAAAATGGCAAGAATCATTGAAAACGAAACCATGAATGGAAAAGGGGCCTATGGGCTTTTGGAAATGATGCGTGATATGCGCCGAGGGATATGGTCCGAAACACGAAACGGAAGAAAAATAGATACCTACAGGCGCAATCTACAAAAGGCACATATTGATCGTCTTGAATATTTGATGACGGCAGAAAACCAGAAAAGGCTATCCGCACTTGGAGGTTACCGAAAATCCACGGTCGTAAATACCAGTCAATCGGATATCCGTTCGGTGGCACGTGCAGAATTGAACAATCTGAAACGGGACATTAGAAATGGTCTTTCAAGAATTTCGGATTCCATGAGCAGATATCACCTTCAGGATGCCTTGGAACGTATTGATATGATTTTGGACCCCAGTTAGTAAAAAGGGGCACCTAGCAATCCATTTTTTAAGGGGCAAACGCAAAGTTTGCCCCTTTTATCGTCAGTAACGATGTATTCACCTACAAAAATCATCCGTTGACAACATATTGAAAAAAGCATTCCATCGTTTTCGTAACTTTAAAATCCCTAAATCCTACTTATGAAAGCCTATAAAGTCAAAAGTCTAATCTATCTGGGTTGCTTTATCGTTGCCGCTGTGGTGTACTACCATATTGAACAGGACCAAAAATTCCAGAATTCCTTTTTAGCTTCCCAAACCGCACAATTGGAAGCCCAAGATCAGCCTGAAGAGGAAAAGAAAGAGGAAGTTGACCTTAATTAAGGTTCCCCTGTTAAAAGCTTCATAAATTACTTCACTGTCATTAAACCTTTATGATTGGTAACGGTCATAGGTGTAAATCAAAAACAGTTAATATCATGAAGTATGCAAAAGTGTTTGTGGTCATTGCCTTAACGTCCACAATAATTGTAAGTGCCCAGCAGCAAAGGCATTCTGGGGGCAAAGGTAAATACTACAAAGAATTTACCGTAGAACAACTGGCCACCTTAAAAACCAAAAAAATGACCTTGGCCCTAGATCTATCCGAAAAGCAACAGCAAGAGGTCATGAAATTCCATATGGCAGAAGTGGAATACCGCAAAACAAAAATGGAGGAACGGCAAGCCAAAAAAGAATCCGGCGAGTTAAAAAAACCAACTGCAGAAGAACGTTATGCCATGGAGAATGCCAAATTGGACCGAATGATCGCACAGCAAAAACAGCTCAAGGAAATACTATCGAACGAGCAATACGATCAATGGAAAAAAATGCAGCTGTATAGGCATTCGCAACAAAAACAAAAATCAAGAAAGGAAAGTAGAAGAGGGTAATGGTTTTTTGTTGATTGGAAAGCCCCGCACTCCCAAACCGATGGGTAGTCTCGGGGCTTTTTCCTTTGTAAACGACCCTAAAACGGTAAACTCGCCTTGAGTTTAGTGTTAAGCTTTTTATAATTGAGGTCATTCATCCATAAAAAGTGGCATTTCATCGTCATTGACAACATTGCGCCATCTTCCCGGCGTACATACCAAAACGTTCATTTTAAATCTTAATTCAATGAAAACAAGACAGATGTTATCCATCCTTACCTTACTAGCCATCTGTTTGTTTACCAATGCCCAAGAAAAATTGCACTGTTCCTATGAGGACTGTGATTTTACAAAAGGCGAAGTCGTTTATCTTTTTGGGGACGATGTCCTGCTCCGTGAAGCACCCACTGTGGAATCCAAAATCCTTGGGAAACTGGAAATTGGAACCCATATGGTCATCCTGGAAAAACACAAAAACTCTTGGCCTTACAAGGGAATCGATTCCCATTTCTACAAGGTGGACTACAAAGGAACCGAAGGGTACATCCTTGGTGGTCTTATTGCTTTGGAGAAAAAAACGGTTCATGGGGTCACCCATCTCTTCGGTAGGGCAAAGTCCGCACAGCAGGACTATTTACTGATCCGAACACTGAAAGGTGATGGAAAATTCACTGAAAAATCCGTTCGATTGGACAACCCCCAATTTTATCTTACCGTCCAGGGCAATAAAGGACTTTCGCAAATTGATGCCATGCTCTATGTAGATTACGTGGCTGAGGGTTGTGGTGTGGAAGGCGGTCGTATTTATTTCTTCCAAAAGGAGGATTCCCTTTATCAGGTAGCACGCCTTTCCAAAATTTTTGATGCCGGTGTGTACGCTATCCAGGAGGAGTTCATTTTTCCCGAAGATGAGGATGGGATAGAAGGGAAAATCCGATACACCAAAGAATTGGCCGAATATTATGATGATGCCGCCAATTGGGAAAAGAAAAGCCTTGAAAGCAAAGAGCTGATTTGGACAAACCATAGTCTTGGTCTGGCCCAACGGTAAATGATCCACTCTTATAAACGCAGAACTGGGGCAAGACCCCAGTTTTGTGTTGCACAAGCCTACCCAACCTTCTGAAGCCCAAAAACAGGGTTTTCCGTGCTGTAACCCTTTAAGACTTCGGCTAGCCATAGGATAGCTACATCAATAGAACCCGTCTTGCGTTTGGAAAGGCGGCCATAATGAATTATGCTGGCAGTCCCATTGTACGGCATATTTCCCTTTACCCATTTTCAATCGTATCTTCATTTGTCAAAGTCAACACCCATGAACCTCAATCAAATTACGGCACCCTCCTCAAATCTCTCCAAAACCATTCCTTTTTACCAAACTTTGGGACTCCGGTTAATTGTACATTCCGCTCCCCACTATGCCCGCTTTGTCTGCCCCGATGGAAATGCCACCTTTTCATTGCATCTGGTCAAGGAGCTTCCTAAAGGCGAAGGAATTTATGTCTATTTTGAATGTGATGATTTGGATAAGCATGTGGAAGCGCTGGTTGAAAAAGGGGTGCATTTTGAAGAACTACCCAATGATAAACCATGGTTATGGCGCGAAGCCCGACTAAAAGACCCGGACGGCAATCAATTGATTTTGTATCATGCCGGGAAAAATCGGGTGAACCCCCCTTGGCGAATAAACGGATAGGCCTTAGGACCAAAAACCATCCAAATCAGTAGTATTTTTATAGGTTCCCGGACCACCAAACCCATCTCAAGCACTTAAGACCATTTATTATGAAATGGATATGAAAGGATACTGATGTCATTTCGAACCAAATCAGAGGCATGGGAAAGGCATAAATCAATTCCCATGGCTTCATTACTTTCGTAGCCCTATGCAACAACGCAAACATATTCTCCCTACCATTGTAGTGGCCCAGTTTTGCTGTACCTCGTTATGGTTTGCCAGCAATGGGGTAATCGGGGAACTTGTCGCTAATTTTCAATTGGGCAACAGTGCCTTGGGCAATCTAACCTCTGCTGTGCAGTTTGGTTTTATATCCGGCACGCTCATTTTTGCCCTATTGACCATTACCGATCGTTTTTCCCCTTCCAAGGTATTTTTTGTTTCAGCGCTATTGGGCGCCCTATTTAATTTTTCAATGTTATGGCCGCACAACAGCTTGACCAGTCTTCTCATCTTTAGGTATTTCACTGGATTTTTCCTAGCAGGCATTTATCCCGTGGGGATGAAAATTGCAGCGGATTATTTTGACAAGGGACTCGGAAAGTCCCTGGGGTTTTTGGTTGGGGCATTGGTAGTGGGCACGGCCTTTCCGCATTTGCTCAAGGGATGGGGTGAGGCGGTGGCCTGGGAATCGGTCATTAAAACCACTTCCGGACTGGCCGTTTTCGGCGGGTTGTCACTTTTCCTTTTTGTGCCCAATGGGCCGTTTCGCAAACCGAGTCAAAAGGTAGATTTAAAAGCATTTTTTAAGGTGTTCCGGCAAACGGATTTTAGGGCGGCGGCTTTCGGGTATTTTGGACATATGTGGGAACTGTACACCTTTTGGGCCTTTGTTCCCATACTCTTGGCAACTTATACAGACCTACACCAAGCCAAGGTGCCCATAGCCATCTGGAGCTTTGTCATTATTGCCCTGGGAGGACCGGCCTGCGTATTGGGGGGATATATTTCCCAAAAAATGGGGGTGCGGAATACTGCGGGCACCGCTTTGTTCCTATCGGGCTGTTGTTGCCTATTGGTTCCCTTGGCATTCCTCCTGCCGTATCCAAGCCTTTTCTTGCTCTTCCTCTGTTTTTGGGGCATGGTGGTCATTGCCGATTCGCCTTTGTTTTCTACCCTGGTAGCACAAAATGCCGAACCTCAGCTCAAAGGAACGGCATTGACCATTGTTAACTGTATCGGCTTTGCCATAACCATTGTTAGCATCCAATTCATAGTTTACCTACAGACCCTTACGGCTTCCAATGGGTTATATCTTTTGCTGGCCATTGGTCCGCTGTTCGGTCTAATCAGCCTCTTTAACAAAAGGTAGCTTTTAAATTGAATGAGATAATTCATTCCTATGTGCCACCCTGAGCTTATTGAAGGGAATGTGACCTGGAAATGGTTATGAATCCTTACAACTCCACTTCCCCTATTTTTTGGATACTTCTGGAAGAGGCACCAACTTTAATTTTATACGCACCCTTTTCCAAAGCCCAACCATTGTCATCTTCATCCCAATACCGTAACTCTTTGACCGGAATCTTTAGGAACAGGCTGTCCATTGCACCCGGTTCAAGGCTTTTGGTTTTGGCAAAGGCCTTTAATTCCTGAATTGGTCGGTCAATAGTGGAATTCAGTTTTTCGGTATACACTTGCACCACTTCTTTACCAGGTAATTCGCCAACATTCATGACGGTCATGGTCACATTAATGGTATCGTTTTGTGTATTTAATTCCATGTCCCCATACTCAAATTGGGTATAACTCAACCCATATCCAAAAGGATAGGAAACCTCTTTGTTTTTGGTATCGAAATGGCGGTATCCCACATATACCCCTTCATCATAGTGGGTGTAATCCTCGTCCCGTACTTTTTCCCCCTCAGGTTTTTCTTTTGGAGGGGATATCAGACTTCCTATCATACCCGTAATCGTCATGTGTTTTGGGTTTTTGGGGAAATTGGCATGGGAAGCATGGTCTCCCAGGTTTACCGGAAATGTCATGGGCAATTTGGCGCTTGGATTTACATGACCGATTAAAATATCGGCAACGGAGTTGCCCCCTTCCTGTCCTCCTTGCCAAGCCAAAAGGATGGCATCCGGCTTTTCTTTCCATGAAGCCGTTTCAATAACGCCACCCACATTTAAAACGACAATCAGTTTTTTCCCCACGGTATGGAAAGCCTCACTTGTAGCCGTAATCATTTCCTGTTCCACATCGGTCAATAAAAAATCATCGACCTCCACACGATCGCCTCCCTCTCCGGCATTTCGTCCCAAGGTCAAAATCCCGACATCCGTACTGGAGACGATAGTCTCCAATTGTTGGGCGGTGTACTTGATTTCCGGTGGCGAAAAAGGGTTCATCATCGCATCAAAGCCCTCCGGTTGTACAAACGCCTCTGCATTGGCCACTTTATGGGCCTCGTATATGCTTTTGGCCTTTTCATTAATTTTGAGCCCTACATTGGAGAGTCCCTCTTCCAAGGATACGGTATAGGCTTCATTAACATCCCCCGAGCCAGTTCCTCCAGCGATAAATCCATAAGAAGTGGCTCCCAATAGGGCAACATTCTCAATATCACGTAAAGGAAGGGCATCTTCATTTTTCAAGAGGACCATACCTTCAGCAGCGGATTTTCTGGTAATCTTAGCATGTGCCTCCAAATCCGGATCATTCCCAAAATCATAATTTCCAAGCTTCTTTGTTTTAAAAATCAAGGTAAGGATGCGACTTGCTGCGCGATCAATATCGGCTTCCAACAACTCCCCATTTTCCGCGGCTTCCGTTAAGGCCTTCCATTGTCTTTTGGTTCCCGGTTCCAACAGATCATTCCCAGCTTTGATCTGTTCCGGTGCATTCCTGCCGCCAAACCAATCGGTCATGACCAGGCCCTCAAAACCCCAATCGTCACGTAGAATGTCCGTCAATAAATATTTACTCTCGGAGGTGTAGGTTCCATTTACCTTGTTATAGGAGGACATAATGGTCCACGGCTGGGATTTTTCCACAATATGTTCAAATCCCTTTAAATAGATTTCACGCATGGCGCGTTCAGAAACGATCACATCATTTACAAAACGCTCCGTTTCCTGATTGTTGGCCACAAAATGCTTTACAGAGGTACCGACTCCGTTCGATTCAATACCATTGACAATGGCTGCCCCCATATATCCGGACAATAGGGGGTCTTCCGAAAAATATTCAAAATTCCTTCCGCAAAGTGGATGCCTATGGATATTGGCACCGGGACCCAAAATCACATCTATTCCGTATTCCACGGCTTCGTTGCCCATGGCAGTACCCACATCGTGCACCAATGCTTCATTCCAGGTGGATGCCAAAAGGGTGGCAATGGGAAAAGCCGTACAATAGTACGTTCGGTCCTCGCCCTCACGGGCTGGTAAAATACGCAATCCGGCAGGGCCATCCGAAAGGTATACCGTAGGTATTCCCAATCGTGGTGTTGGAACAATGGTTCCCACTGCTCCGGGAATTCCCTCACCTGGCTCTGTTTGCCCCATGGCAGAGGCAATACCCGATCCCTTTAACAGGTGTATTTTCTCTTCCAGGGTCATTTGCGAAAGGACATCGGACACCCGTGCTTCAATGGATTGGCGGTCATCTTCATATACATCCAATTTGTCATTGCCATTTCGGTCCAAAAAAGTATGGCCGTCCACGGTTATTTCCGACACATCCTTGTTTTCAACATAATCCCCTTCAAAATCAAAAAAGGTGGATTTTAGATAGCGAAATCCCAAAAATCCGGCCAATACCAAAACAAGGACCAGCCCTACCAAAATTTTTAATGCAAGAAACAGTTTTTTTTTCATGGTTCTACAATTGTGACTATTTGTCACAAATATAATCATTTATTTTGTGGCACAACGTCACAAAACAGTATTTTTGTATTCATGGAAATAGAAAAAATACTGGAAGAAGGTGCAGCGCATTTCCTGCCCAATCTGTCGATAGATTTGGTAATCATCGGCTATAAACAAGGAAAACTCCAGTGCCTATTGCTGAAATTCGAAAAAAAATGGGTGTTGCCGGGGGGATACATCAAAAAAGAAGAATCCGTGGATGAAGCGGTGGTCCGAATCCTTAAGGAGCGAACAGGACTGGAAGAACCACATTTTAAGTTCCTAGCGGTCTTTGGTGATGCCAACAGAAGGTTTTCCGAAGAGTTTAAACGGTATTTCAAAAAATATGATCTGCCCTGGAAAGACGATTATTTCATCAATAACCGTTTTGTGACCTTGGCCCACTACTCCCTTGTGGACATTGACAATACCCATCCTACCGCTTCCGGCTTTGACGAGGCAGTAGCATGGTTTCCTTTTGAGGAACTGCCGGAATTATGGCTGGATCACAGAGACATTATCAACACGGCCCGGAATCGCTTGAAAACGGACATCAAACGAGAGCAATTGTCCTATAATCTATTGCCCGACCCCTTTACCATGCCTGAGTTGCACCGCTTGCACCAAACCATTTTGGACGAACATTTGGACCGTAGTCGATTTCAGAAAAAAATGCTGGCCACCGGGCTTTTTGAACGCCTTCCCAAGCTTAAAAAGGAAACACCGGGCAGCAATCCATACCAATATCGATTAAAACAGAACATTTGATGGTCTTCAACTTGATAAAATACTGGGGTTAGTTAGTACATTTGGGGCTAAGGGATAAAAAGTTTTGCCCCAATTGACGTCAAGAATTGAGCTAAAACCCAAAGATGGCACCAATATATTGTTCCAAGCTTAGAAACACGGTCATTCCCATAGTGTACTTTTTACTGTTAAGCCCAACCATCAATGCCCAAAGCATTTACAGAACTGCCTGTCAGGGTAATATTGCCCGACTGGACAGTATGCTTTTAAAAGTGGATATCAACACCCAGGACAATCGAGGCCGGTCGTTATTGCACTGGGCGGTAGCCTGTAATAAACAAAAGGTTTTTGAACATTTGATGGCCAAAGGAATTGCGTTCAATTTAGAGGACAACGAAGGTGCCACGCCTTTATATATGGCCGTTCGATTTCAGCATATGGGCTTTTTCGATGCATTGGCAGGAATGCTTAGCGATGTTGACTGGCAAAAACGTTACGGCGCTTCCTTGCTGGAAAAAGCCATTTTGAACCGCGACCTCAGTTTTGTACGAAAACTGGTAGAAAGTGGCGTACCCATTGACAGTAAAAACAAAAAGGGCAGCACCCCCTTGGAGATCGCATTACGTACCGAAACTTCTGAAATAGCGGACTGGTTGGTCACAAATGGTGCCGATAGGACCTTGGTACGCAATTTTACGCCACAAGGGGACTACATGGGACAAGAAGCACCTGGAAAGGAAGCCAAGGTATTTGCCCCCAACTTTATCTCTTCGGAAGAATATGAGTTCGGTTCGGTATTTAATGCCAAAGGAAACGAATTCTATTATGGCGTTGACCTTGGTGGCCGAAATGTGATTCGGTTTTCAAAAAGGGAAGGAAATGAGTGGACCCAACCGAAAACCATCCTTTCCCATGAACGATATGGTTACAACGACCCTTTTTTATCCCCTGATGGGAACCGACTGTATTTTATCTCAAACCAGGCCCTGGACGGCCAAGGGGACCCAAAGGACATCGATATCTGGTATGTGGAACGTAAAGGAGTGGGTTGGTCCGAGCCTATAAATGCGGGCCCAAATATCAATTCTGAAAGTGAGGAGTATTATATCTCCTTTGCCAAAGAGGGTACGATGTACTTTGCCTCCGATAAGAACCAATCACATCACGATATTTACTATTCCAAATTTGTGGATGGGGAATTTCAAGAAGCGGTGAAATTGGGGAATGCCATTAATACCGAGGCCTATGAGGCCGATGTATTTGTGGACCCCAATGAAGCCTATTTGATTTTTTGTGCCCAACGCCCTGATGGACTGGGGAGGGGGGACCTCTACATCAGCTTTAAAAAGGCCGATGGTTCCTGGTCACCATCGGTCAATATGGGGAATACCGTGAATACCGAACATCATGAACTCTGCCCTTTTGTCACAGAAGACGGCAAGTACCTCTTTTTTACCAGTCGACAGGATATTTACTGGGTGAGCACCGCAATTATTGATGCCCTAAAAACAAAAAGTACCGCTATGGACTAGTATTGGCCATTTCCAACCCGCCCAGAACGGAGCCGAAGGAAATGAGGGAAATCCATCATTGCTTTCTTTGGATTTCTCAGTCGCAAAACTCCTTCGAAATGACAATCTCCACCTCCAAAGCTATCTTTTGCCGTCATACTGAATTTATCAAGGTGGGAAATTCTACCTTCATTCTTTTAAAAGTGTAACATTTCCAAACGATCTTGCTCCTTCCAACAGTTCATAAAACTGTTGACCAATGGGAAAATTACTGTGTCTAGGCTGGTTGCTGTCCTCGTTTTTCGTCTGTGCGCAATCTCAAAACCACCTTATTGACTTTGAATTTGAAGGGGTCACCCTCAATGGTATAATGACCTCACCCAAAAATGCAACGCCCAAAGGCCTTGTGTTGATTGTTCATGGCTCAGGTAGAACCAAGGCCGTCGCCCAAGATTGGTATGCCGATGTACGGGAAGCCATCTCCAAAGCAGGCTATGCGACCTTTATGTATGATAAACAAGGCTGTGGCCAAAGTGGCGGTACTTTTGATTACAACCAACCTGTCCAAAACAGTGCCCAAGAAGTCATTGCTGCCATAAGGGCCCTAAAAGCGCAACAAATACCTGGCTCACAAACTATTGGGTTATGGGGGATTAGTCGCGCGGGTTGGATCAACCCTTTGGTCATCAATCAGTACCCCGACATTGCCTTTTGGATATCGGTTTCCGGGGTCTATGCCCGTGAGAACTTCAACTATTTGTTGGAGCAAAATCTATTGCTCGATGGGCTGTCCAAAGATTCCGTTGCCCTTCTGGTCCACGAATGGGCTGAGGGTAATCGTATTGCCCACGCTGGCGGTTCTTTTGAAGCGGCCCGGGCCGCTACCCAAAACCTGCGGAAAAATGCTTTCTTTAATCGGTTCACCAACGGTAATGAAATCACCAGGGAAGAATATGAAACCTTTCAAGAGGGCTTCATGAAAGAAGAATTTGATGAAGCGACCGGTCAACAGATCCATGTTCCCAATTTCAAGGATGTGCTTTCCAATAGCAATTGCCCGGTATTGGCCCTCTTTGGGGAAAAGGACAAAAATGTGGATTGGCAAAAAACCAAAGCACTGTACAAAGAAACGATGGGCAAACACCATCGACTGACCATCAAGACCTTCCCAGATGCCAACCATAATGTATTCCAATGCCGAACCGGAGGGTTTTTTGAATTTCAGGATAACGATTTGCCCTATATACGCCCGGAAGGCTTTTTAGAAACCCTAACGGATTGGTTGGAAGCACTGGAATAAAGCCCAACCCACTGTGAGCATATATGGGAAACCCATGCTTTAGGGAACAAAATTTCCATAGGCCAACCCTATTCCATTTGCTTCGTTAATTTCGCAAACACGTCCAATACCCACAATATGTCCCTTACTCCAGATTTTAGTATCATCCCCGCCAAAGCATCCGAAGTAAAATCCATAGTCGATGGCATCAACACCTATAACCTAAGTAAAGTACCGGCCTTGGCAGCGGTTTGGACCCCTTTGGAGTTTGTGGCCAAAAATAGGGATGGGAGGCTTATCGGCGGCGTCTTGGCCGGAGTGGGCTATTGGAATGGACTTGAAATCAAATTGCTCTGGGTCGAAAAGGCCTACCGCAACCAAGGTTTGGGGACAACACTCCTAAAACATACCGAGAAAGTCGCCAAACTAAAAGGAGCCGTAATTTCCATGTTGGATACTTTTGACTTTCAGGCCAAAGGTTTCTATTTGAAGCATGGTTATGAACCGGTTGGTGAAATCAAGGATTTTCCAAAAGGGTATAAGCGAATTTATTTTTCAAAACGATTGGATTAATCGCACAAGAGGGTCCGGATAATTCCGTAGGGAGTAAAAAATCTACTGGAATCCACTATTTTCAACTTTTTTTCAATAGAAATCCCCCATTTACCGTTATAGTTCCAAAAGGGTAAACGGCATTGGGAGTAAAAGATAACTTTTGGATATCAATTTTGTTGGTTTTGATCTTGACGATAGGTTGTACCGATGAAAATGACCCAATTTCAATTGAGGGAGCGGAACGCAATTTTGGGAATGGGCTTTACCACTTGGAGCTTTGGCCCCAATCTTCAAGATGTGGACGAAACCTACCGTTTTATTGCCAATAATGCCGATGTTTATGTGGAGCATTTGGACAATACCATTCCCTGGAACGCTTGGATAAACGATTTACCCTTGCCAGCTGAATTTACCAATGAAATCATGGGAAGGGCCAATCGAAAAATAGTTGGAAAGGACTTGGTGCTCTCCGTGGGTTTGCTTAATCTAGATCGTGATGATTTGGCAGCGGATTTTGATGGTTCCATTCCCGCATACACTGTTTTGAACGACCCCCATATTCAAGAGGCCTACACCAAACACATCCATTATTTGGTTACCCAATTCTCCCCAGATTATCTGGTTGCTGCCATTGAAGTAAACGAACTCTGGTTGGGAAATCGGGCACTCTGGGAAGACTATACCCAATTAATGGCCCAAGTCTTTGCTGCCACCAAGATTTCCTTTCCCAATTTAAAAATAACTGCCTCTATTTCATTGCACAATCTCCATAACCCAGCTATGGAGAACGGGGAAGAATACCTCAATGCGGTACTGGGCCATGTCAACCAAATGGATTTTGTGGCCATCAGTTATTATCCTTTTTTAAAAAATCAAAGCACGGTAGCTGAATTTCAGGAGACCTTGGATTTTTTGCACGGCAATACCAACAAACCAATCGCCATTGTAGAGAGCGGACATATTGCCGAAGATTTGATCGTATCCAATTTAGGCATTTCCATTAGTGGAAATGCAACTGAGCAGAACGCCTTTCTGGAAACCCTTTTAAGCAACGCCCAAACCAAAAATTATGAGATGGTAGTTTGGTGGGCGCATCATGATTATGATTCACTTTGGGAGGTTTTTCCGCCCGAGGTCAAGGATATTGGACAACTATGGCGCGATACCGGTATACTGGACGAAAACGGGGTACAACGTCCAGCTTTTGTAAGTTGGCAATCCTATTTTGGGAATTGACACGAAAGTCCTCAATCAAGCCTCTTTTTTCCTTAAAACTCCCTTCATTACCAAGAACTTAAGATTTCTTACTTTTAAAAAGTAAACCTACCAAAATTGAAAGGGCTTCCGTATATATTTTTTTTCCTGGTACTAGGGGCTGTTAATGGTCTGTGGTCCCAAACCAATGTACAGGATAGCTTACTACTTCGCTTTGAAAATACCAATGAGCCGGACTCGGTCCGTTTCGATGCCGGCTTGGCCCTAGCACGCTTTAAAATGCGGTACGGAGCGGATAGTTCCCGGGTTATTGGGAAAAGACTGTTGGACTTTACATTGACCACAGGAAACAAAACCTGGGAGGCCGACGCCATTAAATGGATCGGTATTACCTACGCACAACAGGGACAATTTGCAGAGGCCCATGAGTATTTTTTAAAAAATTACGAGTTGGTCCAGGAACTAAAGGACCAAAGGGGTATTGCCATCATTTTAGGTAACATTGGTACCGTAAATTACGAAATGGGGAATTATCCCCAGGCCCAGGACTATATTTTAAGATCCCTGAAACTTGCGGAAAAATTAAATGAAGAGCCCACTATTTCCCGGGCGCTGAACAATTTAGGCAATATTCACAACGATCTGGAAAATTATCAAACTTCATTGGAATACTACCAAAAAAGCCTGGCCATTAAAGAGAAAATGGGCCTCAAAAACAGCTTGCCCCTGGTCCATAACAATATTGGTTTGGCCCATTCGCAATTGAACGATCACAATCTGGCCATTACCAGTTTCAATGAAAGTGTTCGCCTGGCGATTGAACTCAACGACCCTATTTCCGAAGCTAGGGGCTATTCCAATCTAGGAGCGCAATATGCCAAAATCAATGACTTTACCAAAGCACTGGAATTGCATGACAAAAGTGTTGGACTAAAATCAAAGATCAATGATTTGGATGGTCTGGCCTCCTCTTTGGTATCTCGCGGCCACACCTATTTACAAATGAACCGCTTGACCAATGCCAGGGATGATTGCCTTAGGGGGCAGAAAATGTCAATGGTATCGGGGAACCGGAATCTCCTGAAGGCGGCATGTCTTTGTTTGAGTCAGGCATATAAAGGGCTTGGCGACTATAAAGCATCATTGGAATACCGCGAACATTTTTCCCAACTAAGGGATACCCTGCTCAACGAAGAACGCAGGCAGGAAGTTACCCGTGCCGAAATGAATTATGCGTTTGAAAAAAAACAATTGGCGGATAGTATCACATTTCACAAAAAACAAACGGCCCAGCAAGTGGCCTATGAGCGCCAACTGAACAAACAGAACACCAAGTTCTATATTCTCCTTATTGTGAGTTTGGGTGTTATTGGATTCTTGACCTTCTTGTACTATAAATACCGGCAGAGCCTGAAATTGAAAAAGGTGGAAAACCAATTATTGAATTCTGAAATTGAGTTCAAGAAAAAAGACCTGACCACTATGGCCGTCAATATTTCCAATAACCAAGAGTGGGCCGAATCCCTGGCTGAGCGATTGCAATCGCTAAAGGCCGCTACAGGACGAAAACGCCAAAAGGAATTGGAGCTTTTGGAGGAGGAAATCAAAAATAAAATTTGGGTGGACAAAGACAGTGATGACTTTTATAAAAAAGTGGACGAACCGAGCAGTTCCTTTTATGCACGCCTTAATAAGCAGTTTGAAGGACTGACCAAAACGGACGTACGTCTTTGCTCATTCATTAAACTGGATTTGAATACCAAACAGATTGCCACACTACAGAACATCAATCCCTCTTCAGTAAAAATGAGTCGAAATCGGCTTAGAAAGAAGCTCAACCTCTCTCCGGAAGACGATTTGTCCGCATTTTTACACGCTTTTTAAGGTTTTTTATAAGTTATTTAAAATCAGATTTTTAAAAAACAAAAAATACATTTTGTAACCCATTTGTAACCCTGTTTTTGCATCCATGTAACCCATTTGTAATCCTATACTATTCTTAGGACGGGCTTCTTCATGTCTAGGTTTGCCCCGAATTATAATCTAAAGATCATGAAGAAAATTTTAATGTTTACCTATTCCATGGTTGCCTACCTTATTGCATTTGCATCCATCCTTTTTTGGATTGCTTCTGTCGGCAACCTGATTCCGGCAATCGGAATCGACCAAGAACCCCAAATGTCCTTTTTATGGGCATTGGCGAACAACGTACTTTTGATTTCCCTATTTGGGGTACAGCACAGTGTTATGGCGAGAAAATGGTTTAAGGAACTCTTCGCCCGTTATTTCCCAAAACCGATTGAGCGAAGCACTTTTGTTTTGGTTTCCGGACTACTGCTGTTTAACATGGTGTACAACTGGCAACCCATTGGCGGTCAACTATGGCAAGTGGCACCCAATAGCATTTTGTTTTATGTACTCTATGCACTGTTCTTTACTGGATGGGCAATACTGTTCATCAGTTCTTTTTTGATCAACCATTTTGATTTGTTCGGGTTGCGGCAAACGTTTTTGGAGTTAATGGGCAAGCCCTATACCCAATTACAGTTCAGGGTAACCCTATTCTACAAACATGTACGGCATCCGCTCTATTTTGGTATGCTCTTGGGCATGTGGGCCACTCCGACCATGACCGTTACCCATTTGGTTTTTGCCATTGCCATTACGGCATACGTCATCATTGGAACCTTATTTGAAGAAAAAGATTTGGTGAACGAGTTTGGGGAAACCTATAAGGCATATCAAGCCAAAAAACCTATGCTCATCCCTTTTACCAAATGGCGAAAAGGAGCTAAACAAGGCCCAGTATTGACAAAGGAATTAAAATAACTACAAGAAATCATCATCAAAAAACAGTAAAAAACAACGTAATCATGAAAACACGAACAAACTACAAAATGCCCCTATTCTTTGGGTGGTACACCATCAACTCCAACAACCAAAGAAATCACGAAAACACCCTGAAATTGGACAATTTTTCCAATAAGGATTTGGATTACCTTTACAAAAGGTAAGGACAACGAACAAGCAGACAAAAAGGGCATCGCTATCGATGCCCTTTGCATTGCCCAAACCCCACCTTATGCCTCCAGGGACGTATTCCAAATTTTCGTTTTGACGGTTTCAGTCACAAATTCGGGCAAGGATACAAGTATAAATTGCTGCTATCCCCATTAAAAAATATACGAAGAAAACGATAAGGAACAAGGGATTTTCAACGCTCCGGTTCATTTTCCGAAAGGCCTACAGATAACCCAGATTGTCCAATTGTCCAATACCAGGGGTTACGGCGTTTCCCTATGTAAAACACAGTCCGGCTGTACCCCCAATTAATAGTATTTCCGTAAAAAGGGTTAGATGGCTTGTTGTCATTTCCATGTTCCATAATTCCAATCGATTATATCAACTCTTTTGTTCTTTGCCTAACCATGAAATTCCAGTACACTAAGGTGGTGCCAATGAATTCCGCTCCAATGACCCAGAACCCCGGATCCGTAAAGAAATCATAGTAACTGCCCCCATTGGGAATAATGAGTACGGGCACCGTGATCAGGGCGTCCAAAAGGGCGGCCATGGCAAAAAAGACCAGTCCCATTACCAATCCATGGGTTTGGACCCCTTTTCTGTAGTACAGCCAAGCTCCAAACCAGACCAAGGGTACTACGGCAAAAAAGAGTGTCAAATTGGCCTGTTGTTCCACATTTTCCAGTATCGGCAGATAAAAGGAAAGGGAATAGGCCAGAACGCCTAAGAACCAAACCAGGCCTGCAATTGTCAATGCTCTAAAAGTTTTCATCACCGTTTGTTTTAGGATTACGGGACAAAACTAGAGCAGCTTAAATGGGGGCATTTGTCCAAAAAGGAGAATGATTTGTTCGAAAAGGATAACTTTGAACGCACTGCAAAAAACGTATCAGGGCCTTTTATGGTTTAAAAACTTACTTCAAAAGAAGGGCCCACGCTACGAGAAGAAATATGGCTGTCAGCCCTTTTTTAAGGCAGGAGTGCATGCCGGAATCGTTACGGTGACCGAGGTGGGTAAATACAAAAAAGAAATCACCTATCACAGGGACGTAATCAATACCGCAGCACGTATCCAGGGAAAAAGCAATGCTTTTGAGCGGGAATTATTGATTTCGAAGGAATTGAAAACCCAATTGAATTCCAACACCTACAGCTATGCCCATATGGGCAGTATCCCCCTTAAGGGCAAACGGCAAACTGTTGCTATCTGTTCGGTATCCCCAAAAACCCAATTGGAATCAGCTTCGTAACTCACTTGGCCGAAAGCCGAATTTTTTGGTAAATGCATTGGAAAAGGAACTCAGGCTATCATAGCCCACATGCCAAGCCGCTTCCTGTACCGTAGCCTCTTTGTTTCGGATAAGTTCATGGGCCTTGGTCATACGCTCATTTTGCAGGTATTTAAAAACGGGAACCCCAAAAAGCTCCTTGAATTCCTTTTTCAGGGCAAAGGTGTTCAACCCTATTTGCTTGGAAAGCTCCGTAAGCGAAGGAGGACTGTCCAGATTATTGGAAAGGATTTCCTGGGCCACCAATAGCTTTTCCCGTTCGGAAGTATTGATGCCTTGGGTTTTCATTTGCGACAGTTGCCAAAAAAAGTGGGACAACAATGCTGTAATCTGGCTACGGAAGAACATCATCTTTGCTTTTCCCTGATAGTCATTGGAAAAAATATTGTCCACAATATGTTGCATCTCCGGGGTCATGAAAAAGCGGAGACCTTCCACATAGGATGCAGCCGGATTGACCAGTTGTTCCAACAGTTCCGTAAACAGCTCCCCTTCCCCATTGGGTAGGTTTTTCAAGTTTCTTGGGGCCGTGGCAATGACCAGACATTGCAATGGTTTTTCCGGGGAGATGGTATGCACGGAATCCACGGTATCGTCCGCATAAAAGGAGAGGGCCAGACCTTTTGTGTTGTCATAGGTATTCTGGGTATCTCCATGGTTCATGGAAAGATGCACATTCCCGGAACCATACAGGGCCACAGCAATCAAAGGTTCCTCAAAACGACAGGAATCGACCAGCACTTCTTGGGTATGGGCTTCCTCCACCAGAATGATAAAATCGTTGATGTTAATGGTATCACGTATCACAACAGGCGGAAATTAAGTAAAATAGCAATGCGCCACAAACGGGAAAGCCTGTCAAATGTCATAAAATGGAGTTCTAAGTTCAGCTATTTTAGTGTGCATTTATAAGAAAAAACTTTAACTATTGTAGCTATTTATTTGCTCAAACATATAGTGGTTTCTAAACCCACAGTACCAAACAGCTTAAATCCATATAGCGACCACATTTAGGGACCTTGAAACATAAATGAATTTTAGAAAGATTATGATGAAAGCAAAAATTTTGATTGTACTGTTTTTAGTATCATCCGAGTTTGTGTTGGGGCAATGGAATGATAGCGGAAACAACTACACTACAGGAAAGTTGGGAATTGGAACCACGTCTTTGAGTATTGGTTATACAGGGGTCAATGACTTGGTAATAGGAGATGCCTCATGGAGTGAGGGATTTGTTATCAATGCAAATTCAAATAATGATGGAATTATGGCTTTTGCTAGTGATGGAAATATGGTAGCACGATTTATTTATAACAACCCTACGGAGAAGTTACACTATTATAAAACAGGAAAAGGCAATTTAATGACGATTGATGGAAATGGAAAAATAGGAATTGGAACAGAAAACACGGGCAATCATAAACTTGCCGTTGAAGGATCGATCGGAGCTAGGGAAATCAAAGTAGAAACAAATGGTTGGTCCGACTTTGTTTTTGAGCAAGACTATGATTTACCTACGCTGCAACAAGTTGAAAAGCACATCAAGGAAAAAGGACACCTTAAGGATATTCCAAGTGCCAAAGAAGTAGGGGAAAATGGAATCTTCCTGGGGGAAATGGACTCCAAATTACTTCAAAAAATAGAGGAACTGACCCTTTACACCATTCAACAGGAAAAGAAAATAAAAAAACTTGAAGAAGAGAACCAAGAACTAAAATCGCTATCCAATAGGTTATCCAAAATAGAAAAACTACTACTGGAAGCGAAAAAATAAAAGGTTCGGACACGGATTATCCTTTACATCCTGCCTTCGCTCAAACTCACAATTGATGGGCTTGGGAAGTGAAGTTCTTACGTCCATTACCCTTGGTAGTAGCGGTGGTCGTGCCCCATGGCAATGCATAAACGAAAATTGGCTGTGACAAAATCCAGTTTCAATCGTCTTGGTTGAAAATCACATTAAAAATGAAAAATCAAAAAATTGGGGGAATAGCGGCCCTAATTGAAGCCTTACTCTACATCATCGGAATTGCCTTTCTTTTTATGGTCCTGTCCCCCGCCATGGACGATACAAGTTCGGATATCGAAAAATTGGCGTTTATCCTTGAAAACAAAACTTTGTACCAAGTTTGGCACCTTTTGATCTATGTGGTTTTTGGATTGGTACTCATCCCTTTGACCATTGCCATACATGAAAACTTCACTACCAATTCGGCAATTGGCAAAAAGGTCATGCCCATACTTGGGTTTATTTGGTCGGCATTGGTCATCTCAAGTGGAATGATAAGCAATATAGGCCTGGAAACGGTCAATGGTCTATTCATTGAAGAGGAAACAACCGCAGTAATGGCCTGGGAAATCATCGGTGCCATTCAAAATGGTCTTGGCGGCGGTGTGGAAGTGGTAGGCGGACTCTGGGTATTTCTTATAAGCGTCCATGGGTTAAAGGAACACATTTTCCCAAGATCCCTCAATTATTTTGGACTACTCGTTGGTGGCGCTGGAATACTAACGGCAATCCCTGGATTGGGGGATTTGGGGCTCCTATTCGGACTGACCCAAATCCTTTGGTTTGGTTGGATTGGAACAGCTATGATACAAAACAAAAATCCTTCAATTTGATCAAAATACCTTTCTCACTGCTTCCAGGGTCTTTGCCAAATCCGAATAACTGATGGCATCATTTAAAAAGTAACTTTCAAAAGCCGAAGGCGGAAGATATATCCCTTGCTCCAACATCCCATGAAAGTATTTTTTGAAGGTATCGTTATTGCCATTTGCGGACGAAGCAAAATCCACTACCGGATGCTCACAAAAATGTACGGAAATCATGCTTCCAAAACGGTTGATTTGATGGACAATGCCTTTTTCGGTCAACACTTCGGCAATTCCCTTATGGAGGTATTCCGTTTTTTGCATCAGGTTATCGAATACCTCCGGGTTTTGGTTTATTTCGGTCAACATGGCCAAGCCTGCGCCCATGGCCAAAGGATTACCGCTTAAGGTACCCGCTTGATAGACCGGTCCCTCAGGGGCCAAATGTGCCATGATTTCAGCTCTGGCCGCAAAAGCGCCTACCGGCAGACCTCCACCTATGACCTTGCCAAACATCACAATATCCGCATCAATGCCCAGGGCCTCTTGTGCGCCACCCTTGGCTAAACGAAAACCGGTCATTACCTCATCAAAAAGCAACAGTATTTCTTCTTGAGTGCAAATTTCACGTAGCCCTTTTATAAAATCCTCGGAGGGCACAATACAACCCATATTGCCGGCAACAGGCTCCAAAATAATACCTGCGATTTCCCCTTTATTGGCTTCCACCAGGGCTTTCACACTTTCCAAATTGTTATAATCGGCCAATAAGGTATCCTTGGCCGTACCCTGGGTGACCCCTGGGCTGTTGGGACTTCCGAAGGTTACCGCACCACTGCCCGCCTGGATCAAAAATGAATCCGAATGTCCATGGTAGCAACCGGCAAATTTGATGATTTTATCCTTTCCGGTATACCCCCTTGCCAGGCGTACGGCACTCATACACGCCTCGGTCCCGGAATTCACAAAACGAATTTTATCAATATTGGGAACCATATTCACGGCAAGCTTGGCCAAGTCGGTTTCAACTTCTGTAGGAATACCAAAGGAGGTTCCTTTTTGTGCTTTTTCAATTACCGCATTGATAACAGGTCCATGGGCATGACCAAATAACAATGGGCCCCAAGATGAGATATAATCAATGTATTGATTGCCATCTTCATCATATAAATAGGCCCCTTTGGCCTGTTTGATAAAAATAGGCTCCCCACCTACCGCCTTAAATGCCCGTACGGGTGAATTGACCCCGCCTGGTATATATTTTTTCGCTTCTGCAAACAATTCACTGCTTCGCTGGTATCGCATCTCTCCTATTTTGACTTTACCTTCCTTAAATTGAGCACTTGCCCAATGGCTATGTTGGTGTTTTTTAGATTGTTCAATTGCATGATTTCCTGCACGGAAACCGCATACTTCTTTGATATGCCATAAAGGGTGTCCCCTTTTTGCACTACATGGGTAAAAACCTCATAATCCTTCGTTTTGCGAACAGTTTCCAGGCCTTCATCCATAACTGCCTCATCAAATTTGTCCAGATTGTACCGATCGATCAGGGCAATCAATTTTTGGGGGTATTTCTTATCGGTGGCATACCCTGCTTTTTTTAAACCATGGGCCCACTTCTTATAGTCGTCCCTGCGGTAATTGAACAAAAACCGATAACGCGAACGTGATGCCAAAAAGATACTATGATCCCGAAACGAAAACATGGGATGGTTGTACTTTCGAAAACACTCCCCTTTGGCATCATCATCATGGAAATCATAATCCCCTTGCCATCCACTGTGACATTTTATCCCAAAATGATTATTGGTCTTTTGGGTAAGTTCCCCCCTACCCGAGCCACTCTCCAAAATCCCCTGGGCCAGGGTAATACTGGCCGGGATACCAAAAGCCCGCATTTCGTATTGCGCTATTTGGGCAAATTCCCCGATGTAATCCTGGGTGGATGCAATTGGAAACTTTTTAAAAAAGCCAGGGTCTGCAGGTAATGGATACAATTCCGATGTCTTGAACTTAGTGGATTCAATTCCTGTATTGGGGGTATACACCACCTTTTTCCTCGGTTCCTGCTTCACCGCGCGGGCAGTACGCTTTTTTGCGCCGCACCCTACTAAAAACAAAATGGCAATAGTGCCTAAAAAACGTGTAATCATAGATTGATTAACGGTAAATTCTTCTTTTTCAGTACCTCGTTCATGCCAAAGATTCCTTGTAAACCCCCTGTATGGATGGCCAAAATCTTGGTCCCCGCCTTAAACTGATTGTTCGCAATCATATCCAGCAGACCAAAAAATAGCTTTCCCGTATATACGGGATCGGAAGCAATCCCTGTTTGTTCCTTAAACGTATTGATGCTTGCAATAAGCTCAGGGGTCACCTTGGCATATCCCCCAAAATGGTAATCAGTAATCAATTTCCAATTGGGTTTGGTCACAAATTTACGAATGGAATCGATTAAAAAATCACCTTTTAAGGCGGGGAAGCCCAAAACTTGTTGATGTGCTGCGGTTGCATTGATAAGTCCAGCCATCGTACCCCCGGTGCCCACACAGGTGGCAATGATATCAAATTCCGTATCGCCCTGTGTCAAAATTTCCTCGCAGCCCTTTACGGCCAAGGCATTTGTACCGCCCTCTGGGAATAGGTAAAAATCCCCATATTCCATTTGTAGTTTTCGAACAAAGGACCTATCATCTTTGGTTCGGTACGCTTCCCTACTTACAAAATGAAATCGCATGCCATATTCGGAGGCCAGTTTCAATGTGGGATTGGTCCCCCAACCCTTTTTGAGCTCTTCTCCACGTATTACCCCAATGGTCCCAAAACCATACTCTTTTCCGGCACAGGCCACCGCAGCAATATGGTTGGAGAAGGCTCCACCAAAGGTGAGCAGTACATCAAAATTTTGTGCTTTGGCCCTTTGAAGATTATACTTTAGCTTACGATACTTGTTTCCCGAAATAACGGGATGAAGAAGGTCTTCCCGTTTCACGGCAAGGGTTACCTGCTTTTCGAAAAGTAAAGGAAGGGCAATCTGCTGATTGGGGACATGGTTCAATTACGGTCTAAAAATATAGTTTAGAAAGCTATAGGGTTTTCTCCTGTCCGTATAGCCCAAATCCATTTCGTTGGCATAGGCCTCCCGTTCAAAGCTGATGTTTTGATAGGCCCTGTAGCTATCCAAATACAGAAAGGTCCGCACCACCCACTCCAAAATATACCAAAAATAAAAGGGTACTACCAATAGTTCCAACTGCTGTTTTAGATGGATTTTCTCATGGTTAATGAGCACCACATCATCTTTATGGCTATCTTCTTTTACAATAATAAAGGGCCAAAGGGTAAGACCCACGTAGTTTTTCCTAAAGAAATGTCTAAAAACCAATATCATATTTCAGTTCCTTTTATGAACCTATCTTGATGGTGGGGTAAACAAATATACTTTTTTCTTTTTCCCAACGGAATAAACCAGGTTTAACGACCATTATTTTGGATGAAACCCTAAGAAGTCCTTAAAATCCTTTAAAATACGCCATTTGAAGTGTAACTTAGTGTAACTTTGAGAATAGCAAGGATAAGCTAAATGAAGAAGTACGTACCCGTTGAAGAAGGGGATTACTATCTTTCACCCGAGGGTTACAGGGTATTTACGGAACAGTACCACTTAAAACGGGGGTATTGCTGTGAGAGTGGATGTAGACATTGCCCTTACGGCTACAACAAAAAGACTAATCGCCAGGAATAGCTTGGTTTTCGGCATAATATTTGTGGTGGTTTAAGAAAAGTTCGCTTTCGGTTTAACTCAAAAAAATTATGCTATGAAAAAGATAAAACTACTTACCTTACCCTTAGTACTACTACTATTTCTAACCTCCTGTTCAACGGTACAGGTCATTGCCGATTATGATAGGCAAGTGAATTTTAATGAATATAGGACCTATGCCTTTTACAAGACGGGCATTGATAGGGCCCAAATATCCGATTTGGACAAAAAACGCATTCTAAAAGCCATTGAAACCGAAATGGCCAATAGGGGCTTCACCAAATCCCGAAACCCAGATATTCTGGTAAGCATCTTTACCAAGGAACGCGAACAGGTAGATGTCTACAACAACAACTTTGGTTGGGGTTGGGGAGGAATTGGCTGGGGCGGCTGGGGCTGGGGCGGCTGGGGTTGGAACCCTTGGATCTGGGGTCCTGGATGGGGCTGGGGCGGAGGCTGGGGTCCAAATGTTTCCACCCGCACCGAAGGCTCGTTATATATTGACCTTATCGATGCCAACAATAAAGAACTGGTATGGCAAGGACGCGGTGTTGGCACATTGAACAACACCAAAAACATAGACAAAAAAGAAGACCGTATACGAAAGTTCGTTTCTGAGATATTGGAAGAGTATCCCCCGAATCGGGAAATTGCGGCAAATGGCCTTTAAGGCCTTTTGAAACCTTATAGTAAAGCGAAGAATCTACTGCCCCCGATGTTTTGTTTGAGTGTTTATTGTGGTCATGGGGCGATAGGTTCTTCGTTTTCATTTTAATAATCGATTTTCCACCCAATACGTTAAGCCTATTGCGTACAATCTTTTTATCTTTAGGGTAAGACCTGGAATGCAATGGAATACTATTTGGCCCAAGCCAATATTGCTCGTTTTAAAGCTCAATTGGACCATCCCATAATGAAGGAATTTGTGGACTTTTTAGAGCCCGTCAACAAATTTGCAGAAGAGAGTCCTGGTTTTGTTTGGCGTTTGAAAGACAACCAGGGAAGGCCGGCCTCCTATATCCAATCCCCCTTTAAGGATGAAAACATGGCCGTAAACATTAGTCTTTGGGAAGACGTGGATGCCTTTAAAGCTTTCGTTTATGGTTCAGTGCACAGCTATTTTTTACGGAATAAAAAAAAATGGTTCGATGTAAAGGGCCCATCCCAATTTGTACTATGGTGGTTGCCCAAGGGGGAGTTGCCCACCTTGGATATGGCAAAGGAGAAACTGGAATTCCTGGAACAAAACGGAGCATCCCCACAGGCCTTTACCATGGCGGAGTTCTATGATTGCACGGGCCACAGAATAGAGGCTCCTCTTTCACGCCAACGTATGAAGCACAACAGTTCAGAATGATAATAAACTATGGAAACAGCATATGAAAGCAATCCAGTATTGGATAAACTACCAGAGCACTTAAGACAATACATCAAACCCCAAAACTATGATGAATACACTCCCGTAGATCAAGCAGTTTGGAGGTACGTAATGCGCAAGAATGTTGACTATTTGAGCAAGGTAGCCCATAAATCCTATGTGGAAGGACTACAAAAAACGGGCATATCCATAGATCATATTCCCAATATGTACGGCATGAACCGCATTCTAAAGGAAATAGGATGGGCCGCCGTCGCGGTTGATGGTTTTATTCCACCATCTGCCTTCATGGAGTTCCAAGCCTACAATGTATTGGTCATTGCCTCGGACATTAGGCAGTTGGAAAACATAGAATACACCCCAGCTCCCGATATCATCCATGAAGGTGCGGGACATGCCCCCATCATAGCCAATCCGGAGTATGCGGAATATTTAAGGCGATTTGGGGAAATTGGGGCCAAAGCCATCTCCAGTGCCATGGATTACGAACTATATGACGCCGTTCGTCATCTTTCCATAATTAAGGAAGCGGAAGGGACACCCCGGGAAGAGATCGGGAAAGCAGAAAAAAAGATTGAGCATCTCCAAGAGAACATGGGGATACCAAGTGAAATGGCATTGATCAGAAACCTGCATTGGTGGACCGTGGAATACGGATTGATCGGTGAACTGGACAACCCCAAAATCTACGGGGCAGGACTACTCTCCTCTATCGGTGAAAGTACCTGGTGCATGACAGACCAGGTAAAAAAAATACCCTATACCATGGAAGCAGCGCATACTTCCTTTGACATTACAAAACCGCAACCCCAACTTTTTGTAACCCCAAATTTCGCGCATTTAAGTCAGGTATTGGAGGATTTTGCGAACACCATGGCCTTACGTACCGGGGGATTAAAAGGGGTCCAAAAATTGGTAACCTCCAAAGCCCTTGGCACAGCAGAGTTGAGCACGGGACTGCAAATATCGGGATGCTTCAACAACATTATTGAAAAGGATGGAAAACCCATATATCTCCGTACCGTAGGGCCAACGGCACTATCGTATCGGGAAAAGGAACTGGTGGGCCATGGCGTGGAGCAGCACCCGGAAGGTTTTGGTTCCCCAGTGGGCAAACTGAAGGGTATCAATTTGGCCATTGAGGACATGAGCCCCAGGGACTTAAAGGCGTATAACATTTTTGAAGGGGAACGCATCACCCTGGAGTTTGAAGGCGGGGTAAGGGTAGCGGGTGAAATTGTTACGGGAACCCGAAACCTTAAAGGGGAAATCATCCTCATCACTTTTAAGGAATGTAAGGTTACCCATGATGACACCATTCTATTCCTCCCCGAATGGGGGCTGTACCATATGGCTGTTGGGGAAAAAATAGTATCGGCCTTTAATGGGCCTGCGGACTTAAAAAGCTTTAACCTCATCTCCCATGAGCTTACCGAAACTACCATTAAAAAGAACAGGGATTCCGATTTGATCAGATTGGAGACCTACTACAGACAGGTGCGGGATTACAGGGAAGGGAAAAACACCTACACTTCCAGGGGAAAACTTTTTGAAGAGTTTAAATTGCATTTTCCCAATGATTGGTTGCTGCCCGTGGAGCTTTATGAATTGGCATTACAAGGCAACAGAAAGGCCTTGGCCAATGACATTGAGGAGCATCTGGAAAAGGTTAAACGGAACAGGCCCAAAGTAGGCCGTTTAATAGATGATGGGCTGGAACTTGCCAATAAAGCCTTAATGAAACAATCCTAACTGTTCAAAGTTCACCACTGGTCTTTCGTTGTAGGTCAATGTCCATCCCATGGAATCGGTCAACACCAAAAGCTTGGAAAGTTCGGAAAGCAAACGGTTTTGTGCGTTTGAACGTAAGGTTGAGGCCTCAACTTTTTTTAGTAGGGAAGCATTGACATTTTGTTTGATCAAATTATAATCCTCAGCGCCAAAAGGATTGAAGTAATCCGCAGAAACATCGTAGTACTCAAAATCTGGGTTAATGGTAATTTCAGGTTCTGGAATGTTCCTTAGTTCCACTACCTTGTGTTCCCCGTCAATTTCAAAGTCAATGTCCTTTAAATCATAACTAATGATCACTTTAGCATTCACGACCACCAAAGCCTTTTTGTCTGCAGTGACCAAGGGACCGAAAAGCTCTTTGGAGTCCGCATAATTGTAAACCTCGGCAAAGTGTCCTTCGGTAACAATCAATTTGGATACACTTTTGATCTGTTCCTGAATCAGCATCGAATTTTCCTGAAGGATGGTCTCCGTGGATTTGTACTCGGCACATGACCTATAAATCAGTACCGTTGTTAAGGCTATAAGTGCTCCTGCCAGAACCTTTTTCATCTGAAAATTGGAATTTAACGCTTAACAAATTATCATTTACAGTTTTCCAGGTTCAACAGCACCTTGTTGTACCGCTTTTCCAATTGCTGCTCCAATTGGCTTACAAACTCCAAAGCCTTCAACAATTTTTCTATGGAATCCCGCTGTAATGCCTCAACCACTTTCTGAAATTCATCGGCCACCAAATTCTGGAGATTATAGGTGCTCTCCAATTCATACAGGCAATCAAAACTAAAATCACCGAAAATTCCTGTGGCCTTTGAAGTATCCCAGGCTATTTCACTAAGTGTTGCAATCTCCAGATTGATGTAGGTGTCACCTTTATACTCATAAAGGTCATCCCCCTTTTGGATCGAATCCAATAGCTTATAAAAACTGGAATACTTGCTTTGAAAAACCTTCATTTCCCCAGTGGTCATTACTACTGTTCCACTATCATCGGAAGAAAGCTCCTTATACGCATCAATAAATTCAGGTATTCTTTTGTTATCTGCCCTACTATTTAAGAGTTCTTCAAGATTGTTTTTTAGTTCACCTTCGATTTTGGTAATGGCAACCGCCTTGTTTTTACTGATTTCATTGGAAGTATTCCAATTATTGAACCATATGGCCAGATTGATCCCGATGAAAATTAAGAGGATTTCACCCAATATATACTTCAAGTTCAAATTTCGTATCCTGATCCTCTTCATGTCCATTACATAACATACTCCTTTGCTTTCTCCAAAGCTTCAGGAATGCCTCCTGGATTTTTACCTCCCGCAGTAGCAAAGAAGGGCTGTCCGCCACCTCCCCCTTGGATGTATTTGCCCAATTCCCGAACAATACCTCCCGCATTCAAACCTTTTTCAAAGGCCAAATCCTTGGAGATATAACAGGAAAGTAGTGCCTTTCCATCTTTTTCGGCAGCCAAGAGTACAAATAGATTGGTTTTTACGTTGCCCATTTCAAACAATAGATCCTTCATTCCACCGGCATCCAAATCTACTTTCCTGGCCAGGAATTTAACCCCATCAATCTCAGATAGTCCATTGAGCAATTCTGATTTTAGTCCCCTGGCCTTTTCCTTAAGCAACTGTTCCACCTGCTTTTTTAACTGGTTGTTTTCCTCCTGAAGCAAAGCCACTGCCTTTACCGGCTCTTTTGTATTGTTGAGCAGATCCCTAATTTCAAACAATTGTCGGTTATTGCTGAAATAAAAGTCTTTGACGGCATCCAGGGTAATGGCTTCAATTCTTCGAATACCCGCAGCCACAGCACCTTCCGATACGATTTTGAAATGCCAAATGTCCCCGGTATTCTTTACATGGGTACCACCGCACAGTTCAATGGATTTTCCAAAACGTACCGTTCGAACGGCATCGCCATACTTTTCCCCAAACAAGGCCATAGCCCCTTGTTCCAAAGCTTCGGACATGGGGATATTGCGCTGTTCTTCCAGGGGCAGATGTCCATCAATTCTGGCATTGACAAAATTCTCCACCTCCCGTAGTTCATCCACGGTCAACTTTGCAAAATGGGAAAAGTCGAACCGAAGGTACTTGGAATGCACCGCAGAACCTTTCTGCTCCACATGTTTCCCCAAAACTTCCCTTAGTGCCTGGTGCAATAAATGTGTTGCTGTATGGTTGCTTGCCGTTCGCTGTCGCTGTTTTTGGTCCACCGATGCTTTGAAAACGGCATGTAAACCCTTGGGAAGGGTCTCCGAAAAATGAACAATCTCGTTATTCTCTTTTTTGGTGTCCACAATATAGGTAACATCCCCATTGGGGGCTTCCAAATACCCTTTATCCCCAACCTGTCCGCCACCTTCCGCATAAAATGGGGTACTATCAAAAACCAATTGATAACGGTCGCCCTCTTTTTTGGAACTGATCTTTCGGTATTTGACCAACTTCACATCGAGCTCCAAAACATCATACCCCACAAACTCCTGTTCCGAATCCTTATGTAGAACCGTCCAATCGTCCTTGCTGGTTTCGGAAGCCGCACGCGATCGATCCTTTTGCGCTTGTAGGGCCTTATTGAACCCTTCCATGTCCAACCCGTACCCTTTCTCTTCAAGTATCAAGGATGTAAGGTCAATTGGGAAACCAAAGGTGTCATAAAGTTCAAAGGCCTTAAATCCATCCACCGTTTTTCCATTGGTGGATTTGATGACCGAATCCAACAACACCAATCCCTGCTCCAGCGTACTCAGAAATGAGCTTTCCTCTTCCTTAATGACATTTTCAATCAACTGCCTTTGCTCTTTCAGTTCAGGAAATGTCCCACCCATTTGTTCCCCCAGCACCTTGACCAAACGATGGATAAAAGGGTTTTTTGTATCCAAAAAGGTAAATCCATAGCGAATTGCCCTTCTCAGAATCCTTCGAATCACATATCCTGCACCGGTGTTGCTGGGCAACTGCCCATCCGCAATGGCAAAAGAAACGGCCCTAACATGATCCGCCACCACACGAATGGCAATATCGGTTCCCGAATCCTTTCCGTATTCCTTTAGGGTAATGGTTTCGATTTCCCGGATAAGTGGTGTGAACACATCCGTATCATAGTTGGACTGTGTTCCCTGCAATACCATGCATAGGCGTTCAAAGCCCATCCCCGTATCAATATGTTTTTCAGGAAGGTCTTCCAACTGCCCATTGGCCTTTCTGTTGAACTGGATAAAGACCAAATTCCAAATTTCCACCACTTGGGGGTGGTCCTTGTTGACCAACCGATCTCCTGAAACCTTTGCCTTTTCTTCCTTGGAACGGATATCCACATGGATTTCGGAACACGGTCCACAGGGACCTTGGTCCCCCATCTCCCAAAAGTTATCCTTTTTATCCCCCATAAGTATGCGGTCTTCAGGAATAATCTTTTTCCAAAAATTGAAAGCCTCTTGGTCCATATCCAGGTTATCGGCATCATCACTCCCTTGAAAAACCGATACGTAGAGGTTTTCCTTATCTATTTTATAGACTTCGGTCAACAATTCCCATGCCCAGGCAATGGCTTCCTTTTTAAAATAATCCCCAAAACTCCAATTGCCCAACATCTCGAACATGGTGTGGTGGTACGTATCCTTGCCCACTTCATCCAAATCGTTGTGCTTTCCACTGACCCTAAGGCACTTTTGCGTATCGGCCACCCTGTTTGTACTGGGTTTGGAAATGCCCAGGAAGTATTCCTTAAACTGGTTCATCCCAGCATTGGTGAACATCAATGTTGGGTCATTTTTCATCACCATGGGGGCGGAGGGAACAATACGATGTTGCTTGGATCTGAAAAAGTTTAAAAACTGTTCTCTAATCTGTTGGGATGTCATATGGGGAGCTAACCTTTAATTAATTTTAACAGACCATACAAAACAATTTTTATATTTGTCTGTTACCTAATTGAACGACCAAAAATAGGATAATTTACCTTCATGTCTAAAGTTAAGTACTATTACGACCCAGATACACTTTCATATCGGAAGATTGAACCCAAAAAGTCGAAAAAGTACCGAAATATTGCCTTTTTTGTTTTAGGGGCCTCGCTCTTTGGTTTCCTTGGGCTTATCTTTCTTTTGAATACCAACCTCGTGAACACGCCAAAGGAGCTTTCGTTACAGCGCGAAGTGCAGAATTATGAGCTCCAGTTTGAAATTTTGGATAGGAAGATGCAGCAGATTGAGGAAGTACTCGCCAATATCGAAGATCGTGATAACAATATTTATCGATTGTACTTTGAGGCCAACCCTATTCCCGAAGAACAAAGACGTGCAGGATTTGGAGGGGTCAATCGCTATAAATCCCTGGAAGGTTTCAACAATTCGGAGATTATTATTGCTGCTACCAAGCGGTTGGATGTGATTCAAAAGCAAATGGTCATTCAATCAAAATCATTGGACGAAATTGCAAAGCTTGCCGAAGAGAAAGAAAAGCTCCTGGCGGCAATTCCTGCCATACAGCCGGTTCGAAACGCGGATCTCACCCGAATGGCTTCCGGATTTGGATGGCGTACCGATCCGTTTACCAAAGCCCGTAAAATGCACAAGGGTATGGATTTTACGGCCCCAAGGGGAACCCCCATATTTGCCTCGGGAGATGGAAAAGTGGTCCGGGCGGACAATCGATCTTCAGGTTACGGGAAGCACATCCGTATTGATCATGGGTATGGCTATCTAAGTCTTTATGCCCATTTGAGCAAGTACAACGTTTCCAGGGGGCAAAAGGTCAAACGTGGTGATCTCATTGGATTTGTGGGGAATACGGGACGCTCCGAAGCACCGCACTTACACTATGAGGTTTGGAAAGACGGTGAGAAAATTAATCCCATTAACTTTTACTACGGAAGTTTGACCGCTGAAGAATTTGAGAATATGCTCAAGTTTGCGAACCAAGAGAATCAATCCCTTGACTAATGCATGTAGAACTCCCTGAGAAACGCTATTATGGAATTGGAGAAGTTGCCAAGGCCTTTGGCGTAAATACCTCCCTTATTCGTTTTTGGGAAAAGGAGTTTGATGTGCTACAGCCCAAGAAAAATGCGAAGGGCAACCGGAAGTTCACCCCCCAGGATATTAAAAACCTTCAGCTCATCCACCATCTGGTCAAGGAACGTGGCTTTACATTGGAGGGCGCCAAAATTCACTTGAAGGAGGAAAAACACAAGACCCTTTCCAATTTTGAGGTCATTGAAAAGCTACAACGGGTAAAAGCAGAACTTATAAAAATCAAGGAACAACTATAAACTGTAACAAATAGGCACTGTTACAGACTTATCCAATACGCACAGTAAACACTAAAAAGACAAGAACAATGAAAAAGTGGTTAATTCCGTTAATCGTTATTGGCATTCTACTATTTTTCCTGGGAAGCTGGTATGTGGGAACCAATAATACCCTAGTTGACATGAAAGGGCAGGCTACCAAACAATGGGCCAATGTGGAAAGTTCCTATCAGAGAAGGAGCGATCTTATTGGGAACCTTGTAAAGACCGTTCAGGGAGCTGCGGATTTTGAGCGGGGTACGTTAAAGGATGTCATTGAAGCGCGGGCAAAAGCGACCTCCACAACCATAGACATCAACAATCTTACTCCAGATAAATTGGCACAGTTCCAAGAGGCACAATCAGGACTTTCATCAGCACTATCGCGACTATTGGTTACGGTGGAACGGTATCCCGACTTGAAAGCAAATCAAAACTTTCTGGAACTGCAATCCCAATTGGAAGGCACCGAAAATAGGATCAATGTGGAGCGAAACCGTTTTAATGATCTGGCGGGAGACTACAACATTAAGATTGAAAAGATTCCGACCAACATTATAGCTAACATCGCCGGTTTTGATGCCTTGGCACTGTTCAAATCGGACTCTGGTGCAGAAAATGCCCCGGAAGTGGACTTTAATTTCGACTGATGATGTCCAAAGTAGAAGCTTTTCTCACTATGGAAGAAGAGCAGGAAATTGTGAACGCTATTCTGGAGGCCGAAAAAAATACCTCCGGGGAAATCCGAGTACATATTGAAGCCACGGCGGGGATTGACCATTTTAGTCGGGCACAGCAGGTATTCCACTTTTTAAAGATGGACAATACCAAGGATGGGAACGGCGTACTCCTTTACGTGGCGGTCAACGACAAGAGATTTGTGATTTATGGGGACCGGGGTATTGATCGGGCCGTGCCCAAGGGATTTTGGGAAAGCACCAAAGATATCATTGCCTCCCATTTTAAAAACGGAAATTTCAAGCAAGGCATCGTTGAAGGCGTTTTGAAAGCAGGAAAAGAATTGGAAGAACACTTCCCCTGGCAACATGGGGACACCAATGAATTAAGTGATGCAGTTTCAAAAGGCTAGGCCCCTCTCCGTAATAGCCCTAGGGACTTCCCCGCTCCCTCCCAACTTGGTGAAGAAGGACGGAAATACTGCTTCCGCTATAGGTTATCCCATTATGATACTCCTTAGGCGATGTCTATTTCCCGTTTTCCTATTTCTTATCTCCTATTTGGGATGGGGACAATTTCAAATTCCGCCCAAACCGGACAAGGAAACCAGTGTGTACGATTATGTAACGCTTTTAAATGCTGCTGAAAAAAAGCAGTTGGAGCAAAAACTTATCCGATATTCCGATAGCACCTCCACACAGATCGTAGTGGCCATTATTAGCTCAACAGAAGGGGAAAACATCAACTTCCTGGGTGCACAATGGGGCCAAAAGTGGGGAATAGGGCAAGCAGATGAAGATAACGGCATCCTTATTTTGTTGGCAAAGGACGACCGGAAAATTGCCATTAATACGGGTTATGGCGTAGAAGAATTCCTAACGGATTTCATGAGCAAACGTATTATTGAACAAGTTATCATCCCAGAATTTAAACAAGGGGATTATTATGGGGGCTTGGATGCTGGTACGGACGCCATTTTTCAGGTATTGACAGGTCAGTTCAAGGAAGACCGGACTTTTGGTAATGGCCGGGAATTTCCATTGAAGTCCCTTTTGCCCTTCATCGTTTTCCTGGTCATATTCTTGATTTTGGCCAGCCGTAAGAACAAAGGTGGGCGAAACAACCGAGGAGGACGGGGTGGCAGGGGATTGGATATTTGGGATATGATCATTTTGAGCAATATGGGCAGAGGCGGCTACAAAGGCGGATCTTCAGGAGGTGGTTTTGGCTCCGGAGGCTTTGGTGGGGGCTTCGGAGGTGGTGGCTTTGGAGGCGGTGGCGCCTCTGGGGGTTGGTAACCTCAAATAAAAAGTACGGTGCTTGCCAATGGCATTGCCAAAACCAGAACACTCCAGCCAAAATTGGAAAACGGTACTATTGTGCTGCTGATAGGGCAGGTTTACGATAGAAAATCTTATTTACAATTTTCCACTCCCCATCAATTTTAAGAAGGTTCATAAAATCAATGAAGGAAAAGGTGGGATACTCTATTTCCAACCGAGCGTTGGCCGCATGTCCGGAAATTGTAATGTCCGCTATTTTTGTTGTTCGATTTTGTTTGGGTTTGGAGGCATCCATTCCCGAAAAAAATTCAAGGGCATTCACCTCCTTATACCCCTCTTTGGTAATGTATTTCATGGTGGCGGTTTCATGAAAAGCCTTCTTTAAGGTTTCATAATCGTTATTGGTCCCCCCTTCCAGGTAGTAATTAACGGTTTTGGCCACTAATTGATAATCGGATTCCTGGGCAACTGTGAATGCAATGGAAAAAATTGTGAGGAGGAATAAAAGGACTGTTCGTTTCATGATGGATAGGCTTTAGTTCCTTTAAAATTAAAAAAGTGGACAGGAGGGAACTATTAAATAAATGGTAAAAATCATTTTTTCCGTATGAAAACCGTTATCGGTACCCCCGTAAAATCAAAATGTTTGCGTATCTGGTTTTCCAAAAAACGTTTGTACGGTTCCCGCACATATTGGGGCAGATTACAGAAAAATGCAAATTGGGGATAAGGAGTGGGCAACTGGGTACAAAACTTGATCTTTACATACTTCCCCTTATAGGCCGGAGGTGGATTTTTCTCAATAATGGGAAGCATAACATCATTGAATTCCCGTGTTTTTATTTTCCTGCTTCGGTTTTGATAAACCTCCACTGCGGTTTCAATGGCCTTAAAAATCCGTTGTTTGTTCAGCACCGAAATGAAAACAATGGGGACATCATCAAACGGTTCCAATTGTTTTCTGATCTTTTGGGAGTATTCCTTTACCGAATTCGTCTCCTTTTCCACCAAATCCCATTTATTGACCAAAATGACCACGCCCTTATGATTACGTTCCGCCAGCCAAAAGATGTTCTGTACCTGGCCATCAAACCCCCGGGTGGCATCAAATAGCAAAATACAGACATCGCAGTATTCTATGGAACGTACGGAACGCATTACGGAATAAAACTCCAAATCTTCCTTTACTTTGGCTTTTCTGCGTATGCCAGCGGTATCCACTAAATTAAATTCGAACCCAAACCGATTGTATTTGGTATCAATACTGTCCCGCGTTGTTCCGGCAATATCGGTGACAATGTACCGGTCTTCACCGATCAGCGCATTGATAAACGAAGATTTCCCGGCATTGGGTCGGCCCACAACGGCAAAACGGGGCAGTTCGGCCTCTTCTTCGGCCTTTTCCGGAAGCACTTTAACCAAGGCGTCCAACAGTTCCCCCGTTCCACTGCCATTGATACTGGAAAGGGTATAATATTCGCCAAGTCCAAGGGCATAGAACTCCACGGCATCGGCGGCTCGTTGTGCATTATCCACTTTGTTCACCGCCAGAAAAGTAGGTTTGTCCACCCTCCGTAATAAATTGGCCACATCCTCGTCCATTCCGGTTACCCCGGATTCCACATCTACCATAAAAATTATGGCATCGGCTTCGTCAATGGCCAACTCCACCTGTTTGTCTATTTCCTGCTCAAAAATATCATCGCTTCCCACAACATACCCTCCGGTATCAATAACGGAAAACTCTTTTCCGTTCCAATCGCTCTTCCCATAATGTCTGTCCCGGGTAACCCCACTGACGGCATCTACAATGGCTTCCCTTTTCTGGATCAAGCGATTGAAAAACGTAGACTTTCCCACATTTGGCCTTCCTACTATGGCGACAATGCCTCCCATGCCCTTAAATTTTGGCAAAAGTAGTATTATTTATAAAGAAAAATGGATACCTTTTCGAGGCTTAACCCATAAATAATGAGCGAACTGGTCAACGAAATTGTTCTTAGGCCCCGGTTCGATATTCGATTGTATACCGATCCGGACACCCTAAAGGCTGCTTTTGATATTCAGCCCAAAGACCCCTTTTTGCTCAAACGGATAGATGAACACGTTTATATTCGATTCAAAAAAGAGAAAACCACTTTTTGGTCACCACAGTTACATCTGGAAATTAGTTCCTTTAGCCCAAAAAAAAGCACGATTCATGGGGTTTTCGGGCCCAATCCCACCTTGTGGACCTTCTTTATGTTCCTTCATTTTGGTGTCGCCACCACATTTATCATCATGGGCATCTTTGCCTATTCCAAACATTCACTGGGTCACGATATTACGCTATGGCTGATTGGAATGGGCTTTTTGGTGGTCATATGGTTTACACTGTACGCCTTTGGAAGGTTGGGCAAAGCCAAGGGAAAACCACAGATGCAACAATTGCGAAAATATGCCGATGAATTGTTTATTGGTATACAAAAAGAACACGGTCAATGACCGTGCCCAATGAAACTTAATCTAATTATGAAGCAAAACTATCTTTTTAATTTTCATAAATGGTCACCGTACCACTAACCTCATTGCTTACAACCAGTAAGTCTTTTCCCGTAGGGCTATCATCGGCACTTATGGCCAATACACCTTCGGGACCAACATCACCTTCCGTTGAAAGAATCTGAATGAATTCGGGATATGATGGATCGGAAATGTCATACACCATAATCTGATTGTTCCTTTCAAGTCCCAGAAACAAGATTTGCCTACCTCCTATTTCCTGGATGGTAACCGCCTCCGGTTCTGCACCTTTATCGTCACTTCTCCCATCATCACCATTAAAAACATCCGGAGTCAATTCCAACGTTCTGGAAGCTATGTCATTGCCACTGTCATATATCAGTTGCCCTGTACCTGACCAAATCGTAAAAGAACGTGCACCAAAGCTGTATAGTTCATCAAAATCACCATCATCATCAATATCCCCTTGGACCAAGGTCAGTTTCAACCTTCCCAGGTTGGCATCATCCTGTAGTTCGGCAGCGTTGGGAAATACCGTCGGGTCCAGTACTACATCCTTAATCCTGTCTTCTTCAACAAAACCTGGGTCCCCCTCATATTCCCTGGCATCACCCTCATTTGCCGTTACCACGTAATCCATTCCGTTGACTTTGTAGTATGCAATAGCGTCTGGCTGATACATTCCAAAAACCGGAACACTGCGCAACGCCTTTACACCATCCCGGTCGCTTGGGTCGATCTCATTGCCCGGAACGGAATAATCTTTATATCCCAATGGAACAATGTCGGTAATTTGTTTGTTGACCAAATCAACTACGGCAACACCATTGTTTTCTTGAAGGGAGACCCATGCTGTCTTGGAGTTATCAGAAATTGCAACATATTCCGGCTCCACATCCATGGATAAAGTGGCACCAGGGCCAAAAATACGGAGTCCCTTCCCTTGTAGGCTTTCCTTTTGACCATTAAATGACTCAAAGTCCAAATTATAGGTATCCCCCGATGCAACATTAATGATGCTGACCATTCCCTTTGGGTCCACGGTATAATCATCATTGGGTTCGCCTTCATTGGCAACAACCACATATTTCCCATTTGGCGTAAAAGCAACCATATCCGGTAAAGCACCAACGTTGGCCGCATATAAAAACTCTAACGTTTCGGTGTCATAAAACTTAATAAAACCATTATCTTGTTTCACCATACTCTCCACAGCTACGGCCAAGGTCCCATTTTTCACACTAACACTATTGGGTGCTCCAGCACCGTTCAAACCCAATTCCGTCACAGGCATTGGACTATGTACATCTGAAAGGTCATATACTGAGACCACGTCCTTTTCCACATTGACCGTAAACAGTCTTTGGGTCTTGGAATCAAAAGCGGATATTTCCGCCGCACCTTCACCACCAATTGTAAAGGTGGAAATCTGTTTAAAATCAATAGTAGTGCTTCCTTCACCACCATTGCCACCTTCCCCAATAAAATCGTCCAAGTATTCGCAAGAAAAAAGGGAAAGTAAGAGCACTAAAGAGAGTAGAGGTATTGTAGTCTTTTTCATTTTGTTTGGTTTATTTTGATTTGGAAGTTCCCAAACTAAAATGAAATAGATGTTAATGAAAAGGCAAAAAAACTTTTAGTTATTGTAACCAAATCGTTTTAATTGATTGCTGTTGGAACGCCAGTTCTTGTTGACTTTTACGTACAGCTCAATATGGACCTGTTTTCCAAAGAATTTTTCCAAATCTTCCCTGGCCCCAACGCCCACTTTCTTAAGGGCGCTACCTTTATGCCCAATAATGATCCCCTTTTGGGAGTCCCGTTCTACCATGATAATGGAGCGGATCCTAATGATCTGTTCGTCCTCCAAAAACTCCTCTGTCTCCACTTCCACGGAATAAGGAATCTCTTTTTTGTAATGCAATAGAATTTTTTCCCTTATGGCTTCATTGACAAAAAAGCGTTCGGGTTTATCGGTGAATTGATCTTTGGGAAAATAGGGAGGCCCCTCTGGAAGCAATTCCAAAATCCGCTTAAAGACTTCTTCCACATTGAAGTTTTCCAAGGCTGAAATTGGATGTATTTCGGCATGGGGCAACTGTTGCTTCCAAAAAGTTACCTGCTCTTCCAAGATCTGTTGTTCCGAAGTGTCAATTTTATTCAGGAGCAACAACACCGGAATGGACGTATTCCTGATTTTTTGGAAAAAATCGGCGTCCTTTAACCCTTTTTCCCCAATTTCGACCATATACAAAAGCACATCGGCATCTTCCAAAGCGGACTTTACAAAATTCATCATGGACTGCTGTAGCTCATAGGCCGGTTTAATGATTCCGGGGGTATCTGAAAAAACCACTTGAAAATCCTCTCCATTAACGATTCCAAAAATACGATGCCGCGTTGTTTGCGCTTTGGAGGTGATAATGGAGAGCTTTTCCCCCACCAAAGCATTCATTAAAGTGGATTTCCCAACATTGGGGTTTCCAATAATGTTTACAAAACCGGATTTATGCATTCTTCCCTTTTTTCAGTTTTTCAAAATAGTCCTTGCCCGCTTTGTTCACTTTTGGCGCCAATAACAGTACCGCAATCATATTGGGAATCACCATGAGCGCATACGAAAGATCAATGAGGTTTTTTACCAATTCCAGGGAGGCAACTGCGGCAAACACAATCATAACAACAAAGTAGACGTTGTACAACCTACCTATTTTGGCATTGGTCAAGTACGAAAGACTTTTTACCCCATAGTAGGAATAGGTAAACAGTGTGGACAGGGCAAAGGCCGAGACAATGATCATCAGGAGAACACCGCCCCAACTGCCAAGAGCAGTGTTAAAGGCATTCAAAGTCATGACAATACCGCTACCATCCTCCAGATACGCCCCACTCAATATTAAAACAACGGCCGTAAACGTACAGACCAAAATGGTATCGATAAAGGGGCCCAGCATGGCTACCAGACCCTCTCGGATAGGTTCATCATTTTTGGACTGGCCGTGGTACATGGGTGCAGAGCCCAGGCCCGCTTCATTGGAAAACATGGCCCTACGGACACCAATGATGACCAAACCCCAAAATCCACCGGTGACCACGGTCTTAAAGTTCCAGGCTTCCGAAACGATCAGTTTTAGCGAAGGCCATACCGCAGAGGAATTGGCAACCATGACCATGATAACCGTAATCAAATACACCATGACCATAAAAGGAACAATGGCCGTGGCCACTTTGGCAATATTCTTAAGTCCACCAAAAATCACGAACGAAGATATAATGGCCAGCACAATCCCAATGGTCAATTTCCAATTGAACAGGGGATCCGTTTCCGTACCGCCCATGGCCAGTAAACTGGTCTCGGGCTGTACAACACCCATAAAGGTTTCGGTGAATTGGTTGGCCGTAAAGACCCCCAAAAAACCAAAAAGCCCTGCAATGCTAAAAAATATGGCCAGGGGTTTGGCCTTATGGCCCAACCCTTTTGTAATGTAGAACATGGGGCCTCCCTGGAGCTTTCCATCAGAATCCTCACCACGGTACATAATGGAAAGGCTACAAGAATAAAACTTGATGCACATTCCAATTAGGGCGGTCATCCAAATCCAAAATACAACCCCAGGACCCCCATCGTGAATGGCAATGGCCACTCCGGAAATATTTCCCAATCCCACTGTAGCCGCAACCGCGGCGGAAAGGGCCTGTAGGGAACTTACATCCCCCTTCGCGGTTTTATCATCGTATTTTCCTGCTGTTATGGCAATGGCGTGTCCAAAAAAGCGGTAGGGCAAGCCTTTGGAATACACTACCAAAAACAAGCCTCCGCCTATCAAAAGAACAAACATGGGCCATTCCGTTCCTGAAATGGCCTGAACTAAAAAGTCATTGATTACTTCCATGCCTTCGAAAGTATCGATTTTAAAGGAAACCTTGGAACAGATTTTGATTAAAACCAAAAAGGGTCGTATATTTGCCCTCCCATATCGCGGGGTAGAGCAGTACCCTTCGACAAAGCTCAGGGCAAGGTACCTACCCGAACTGAGCAACAAGAACAAAATGCAAGTCTAGTTTTAGACTTATGAACATACATCGCGGGGTAGAGCAGTACCCTTCGACTAAGCTCAGGGCAGGGTACCTACTCAAACTGAGCAACAAGAACAAAGTGCAAGTCTAGTTTTAGACTTATGAACATACATCGCGGGGTAGAGCAGTAGGTAGCTCGTCGGGCTCATAACCCGAAGGTCGCTGGTTCGAGTCCAGTCCCCGCTACTTTGATAATCAAAGAGTTACACGAAAGTGTAGCTCTTTTTTTGTTTTTATGTAAAACATATGTGAAACAAATTGCTACTTTCTTCTACTTCCAACACGCATTGAGCCAAGGTTTTAAAAAAAGCTTAGTGAAGTTCGTTCCTTTCTCCGTTTGCCAGTGTTCTATCCGTATTGCACGCCATTCTTTTGGAAAGATAGCCGGTTCTGAAAACCACGATCAATTTTTAGGCACATTTCATTTATAAAGAGGTCGATGGTTTGGATAAGGTTATTAATTTTTAAATCTTTGACGGATGTCCGGATGGATAACAAAACAAACGCTACGTAAACAGATTTACTTGTTTTTTTACGCATTAAGAGATTAAGCAGAAAACTTGTGGAAGACACGGCTTTACGCTGTTATGAGCCATCACAATCCAAGTATCGTTGAATACAAGAGTGTTATTCTCTAAAAAGAATTTATCAATTTATCCGTAGAAGATTGTTTGATTTCTTTTTCTTTTAAGTATTGGGAAAGGAAAATGCGCAACTCGGAAATATCAATTTCAGGTTCAATAACAATAACTTTTACAGAACCAAATAAGCCTCCTTTGAATTTCAAAAAAAGATATGAGGTATTAGTAGAAGAATTCGTATTGATCCAAAACCACAGTAGAGATGAATATTCTATAAGCGTGTGTTCAATACTGATCCCACTATGACCGACATCAATAGCAATGTATTTCGTTTCATTGTTCTTGGTATAGAAAAGCATTACTGAAGCAATCAAAATGAAAGCTCCGAAAAGATAGTTTTTAAATACTATGGACAGTACCACCATTAACCCTAGTAATAAATTGATTCCAATTTGCAGCATTTTATTATCATTGGTTTCGGAATAGCGCAGAGCATTCCATGAGATTTTGTGTGTGGTTTCCATAGAGCCTATCATAACATGACCTCAAAAAATCTTAAATAAAAAAAACGATAAATCGTTCTTTTATTTATCTGTATCATCATCAAGATTCATATTGTTATCCTTCATTGCTTTTTTAACCGCAGCTTCAAAGTCACTACCTTTAGCCTTTTTTCCTTGGATAATTTTATCGGCTAACTCTCCCGTTGGTGCTTTAGCAGCAGATGCCATACGAGAAGCAGTTTCTGCAGCCTTACCTGCAGCTTTTTGCTTGACGCGTGTTTCATCAGCCGCTTTTTGCTTGGCATTGTAATCAACTGAAATATTCTGGATAAAGGTATCTGCAACCTGTTGGTGAGATTGTGAGGTTGAAATTTGGGATTTAATGGTTTCAATCTCTTTTTCTTTTTTATCAATAGCAGAATTATCAACACCAAAGCCTGCTTGTCTGTCACCGAGATCTTGACGTTCCTGCTGTAATTTTTTGAGTGTTTTATTAAGTTCTTGCTGTGTTTTTTGTTCTTCCTGGCTCTGTTCTTGAGCTATTTTGTACCCCCCTTGTTTTCCGTCCTTGTTGGTAAAGCCTGTACTTTCCTTGTCACGTTTTTGGCGTGCTCGCTCAGCTTCCATACGTTTTTGGTACAATTCACCATCAAACTTACCTTCTTCTTTTCGACGTGCTGCCTGTGCATCATCATTTGCCTTTTTCAAGATTCTGTTATCCCGTTCAGAGACAAGTTTGTCCTCTTCGTTACTAAATACCGGTTTTCTATCGCGTAGATCATTGAGGTGTCGTAGGGGTGATTTGCCGGTAACTTTCTCAATAGCTCTCGTATTATCTTTACCGATCAATGTCTTAAAGCCGGGAATTTTGGTTGGGTCAGCTTTGAATGACAATAATTTTCGTCCTGCTTTCACCGAGGCACTTCCGCCACGTGACAAGGCACCTCCAAGACCTCTTGCACCGGCGCTCGTTGCCACCCTTCCGGCACCTGCCGCCAACGCTCCACCTGCGCCTGCCGCAACGCCACCTAAAGCGGCAGCCCCACCAACAACCGCCACCGGTGCCGCCAATGTCCCACCAGCAAGCATACCCACACCTTTTACTGCAAGTTTTCCGAGTTCACCTACCATTGATGAGGATACTTTTTTCGCCAGCATGAGTATTCCACCGATAACCAAAAACGGAACAAACACTATTAAAATCCGTGTCAGTAGCCCCTGACTCGGATCACCAGCCATAGCTTGCAAAAAACTCTTATTTTTTAGAAAGGTGATTGCTAGGTATATAAAAAATATAAATACCGGTGCGACAAAGGCTGTGGATATGAGTTCTTCCAACCACCTTTTAAACCCGATGTACGGTTTATTTTGCAGACCGGGCATAGCCAGCGAGGTAAATGCTACTGCTGAAAGCATACTTGAAAACATTAATCCAAGTGTTCGACCCAAGAATACCACTACCATTTTTATAAATAGGATAATGAGCATTACGTTAATGAGTCCGGCAGCGGTGATGACTAAAAAATTTTCAAAGAATCCTCTAGAGGCATTTCCTGTAATAATGAGTTGTGGATTGACATGTGAGGCGATGGCGAGCGTAACGGATCGCGTTTCCGGGTCGATAAATTCAGTTACAAATTTCGAAAGGCTTGTGGCATCCTCATCATTTGAATTCATAACCGCTTCCTGGTATGTTCCCTCTCCAACTTCAATTTTATTGTAAAGTGTATAGGCTAAAAGGTTTGAGCTATCTATCACGGCATAAGAGATAAACAAACTGAAGTTAACCGTCAAGGCAACCAGAATCGTTTTGATCAGTTGTTTTTTAGTATTGGCACCACCAGCACCCAAAACCATGCGAAAAGCAATGAATAAAAATGAAAAAATAAAGATAATATTGACAAAATCCCTGAGTATCTCCCAGCCGACTTCAATAAACCCTGTTCGGTAAAAGTTACTGTCCAATGATAAGAATATGAACAAATCAAGCACTATTCCTACCAATACTACGCCGACTTGGGTAGTGTAAAACCAGAGGATTTCCCAAACGTATAAAATTCCCTCACTAATCTCGCAACTAAAATCAACCTCACTACAGCCTAAATCTACAGCGTGAGCGACATTTTGATTTATGGACAACATCAAAGAGGAATCAATAGTATTATTGTTGTTTAATAAATTATTAATTAGTCCGCTCTCAATGGAAAATGGCAGTAAAAAGAGTATGATAGTGAATAGTAGAGTTTTAATGTAGAACGTCATGGTATTTTAGCACTAACAGTATACTACATTAAGCAAAATTTAAACACAAAAAATCCCTTCTGAAATGAAAGAAGGGATAAGAAAAGTTTTTAGAAAGTTATAACTAATAATTTTCTAGTATGTAATTTCTAAAATTGAGCGTTTTATCAAATGGTTGATACCTTATCCCCGTAAAATTGGTATTGGAGGTAAAGGCATACATATCTATCTTGTCATCGGTAACATTGATAATCATTATCAACCAATGAAATTTCTGTTTATAAGTGTACCCTTTTTTTAAAGCCACTATTTTACCATTCACAAATGTTTTTGAAAGCTCTTTAGCTTTTTTGCTGTGGTTTCTAGCAAAATCTGCTTTATTAGTTCTACTTAATGGATCCTCATTGGAAAACGCTACATACTTATTCTCATTTGAATGACTACTTTCAACAGCTTTAACTCTGTTTAGAATATCACTATTGCTAAGCACTGCAACATCGTTTTGTGCATATGCTGTCATCACGAAAGCACATGACACGACCAGGATAAAAAGTGTTTTTTTCATAATGTATTTATTAAATTGTTATTACTCGTTCCTGCTTCTATTATCACCTGTTTTCTGAATGTTGTAAAGAAATTATCCCCAAATTGTTTGTCTAGGCAGCAACAATCCTATCATCGTTTAGGAGGTTGTGTATGCACTGGCTAAAAGGGAGTCTGAGGGAACCCCCTCAGCCAGATGGCAAGTTTTGCGTTACGTTAGTTTCGTGGAAACTTGCAATCTGGCTTTTCGTGATGTCCCAAAAGATGGCATTTGAAATGTGCCTTTCGACGTGGGACATCCGAAAACCAGTGGTGAGGCGTACCACTTGTGTTCATCTATTCCTGAAAGAAAAAACACCATCTGCATGGTGTTTTTGATTAACAAGATTGTGATGTTGATGGTTTCGTACCGGTACAGAATGAATCTGCAACCGTAGTACCGTTTGAAGATCGACAGGTTACGGCACGGGTTTGGGTTCCTGAGGTGCCTGCAGTCCAGCTACACGAAGAACTTTGACCGGTACATGCTGATGAGGATGTTGCACCTGAACATGAGTGGGTTGTGGTTGTTGGAGTCCATGTACACGAAGAACTTTGACCGGTACATGCCGATGAAGAGGTTGCGCCTGAACAGGACTGACTTGAAGGTGTGTATCTATTAAGACAGTCCCAATCTTGCGGGCACGTAAAATCATTTCTAAACCTATGGGCTTGTCTTGCTGTTATTACGTCGTTAAGTGAACTCCGGGCTCCACACCAAACCGTACTACAACTACCGATATTGGGGGCTTGGGCAAATTTTGAACCCGTCCATTTTGCCTTATACCATCCACAATTGTAGTTACCATGGCTAAGTTTAACTCTAACATAACCTTGGGAAGCAAGTTGAGCATTAAATTGAGGCTCAGTTAAAGCAGAGTGACCTGCATCATAATAGTCATCATATGTGTAGTACTCCTTATATTCAGGGTGAAAACAATTTGCTCGATACACAACCTGATTGATAGAGCACCCAGAACACGTACCGCTTGATCCACCACTTGAATACCCAACAGAACTCTTAGCGGAATTGTAAACACGATTCTCTGACCAATTAAACGGCGTATTATTCACCCACACCTTTTCATAAGGAAGAGCAGAGACATACGTTCCTGAACATGATCCGCCAGAAGTGCTTGTCCACGATCCGGAACAACTCCCAGACGTCCCCCCACTACAACTCCCCCACGAACCGGTATTCCACGCATACGTAACACGATTAGCCGAACACGAAGCACTAGAACCACCATTTGATCCAGTACAGTTCCAGGTATAGGTGCTTGTATTTGTGGCTACTGACGATGCGGTACCTATTGAACAGAGGTTAGTGACAGGTGCTGATGAAAGCGAGCTTCCATGTGCTCCACCACAGACGCCACTAACTGGAGGGGCAGAACACGGTACCAACTTACCAAAGTCGTTCACACATACCTTGACATTCGAATTACTGTCATGACCCATAGATTCAATTTGAATATCACCGTCTACCTGAAGAACAGGATCACCGACAACATACCCTGGTAAGGTAACACCGTTTGCGACATGACCAACGAACGTAGGGCCAAATGCACCGTTATCAAAAGCAGACACGGTGTGAAATGCTGACGTTCCTACGAGACGAAAGATCACTGGGCTTGAGGCAATACTCTTGGTGATTGGATCGAGAAAAGCAGAGACGTTGGGTATCCGTGTCTGGCTTTGCTCGCCTTTTGGGGCTAATTCAAATTGTTCAATATCAAGCACTCCAGGAAGCGACATGTTTCCATCTGTCGTGAGGAGTTTTCTTGATGTGGTGCTTGCGCTCACGTCAAACACGCTTCCGTGGTAGTGGATCACTCCTGCAAACAGGAGGGTTCCAATACCAAGTCCGATGATAAATTTTTTCCAATGTGTGTGTTTCATACTGCGAATATTATATCACGCTCACAATTATCAATACAACCGGAGAGGTTACGAAGGTCGGGCCTTTGTAATGTTGGAAATGGGTGTAATAAAAAACACCAGTTATCAACCGTGGTTGTCTTCTAACCTAAACACAAATGTGGTCGGTTAAATAAGGTGTTTTTGACTGTCGAGTATTATACAGAAGCACATGTCTGTGATGTTGTTGGCTTCGTACCGGTACAGAGCGAGTCTGAGACGGTCGCACCAGTTGAAGATCGACAGGTGACGGTACGGGTTCGGGTGCCTGGGGTTCCTGACGTTCCTGGGGTCCAGGTACATGCACTAGGATTTCGAGAGATACATGCTGACGAAGAGGTTGCACTTGAACATGAGTGGGTTGTGGTTGTTGGGGTCCACGTACATGAAGAGCGTTGACCGGTAGTACATGCTGACGAAGAGGTTGCGCCTGAACAGGACTGGCTTGAAGGTGTGTATTTATTACTACAGCTCCAGTTTTGCGGACACGCACGATCATTTCTGAACCTATAGGCTTGCGTTGCTGTTATTAAGTCGTGAAGCGAACTCCGGTCTCCACACCAGACCGTACTACAATTTGGAGCATTGGGAGCTCTAACAAAACGTGAACCTGTCCATTTTGCCTTATACCATTCACAATAATGAGAACCGGTGGTTACCGTAACGTAACCTCCTTGAGCATTAAATTCATCCTCAGTTAAATCATAGTGACCGTCTTCGACGTAATCATCATAATCGTAGTAGGACTGATAGGTAGGGTGATTACAACGTACTTTATATACAACCTCATTGGTAGAACACCCAGAACAGGTACCGCTACCGCTTGATGAACTCGCGTATCCAACAGAATTCTTAGCGGAATCGTAAACACGATGCTCTGACCAATTAAATGATGTATTATTCACCCACACCTTTTCATAAGTAGGGGCAGAGATGTATGTTCCTGAACATGATCCGCCAGAATTGGTTGTCCATGATCCCGAACAACTTCCAGACGTTCCAGACGTCCCGCCGGTACAGCTTCCCCATGTACCAATGTTCCATGCATACGTGATGCGAGGCGCCGAACACGAAGCACTGGCATGACCGTTTGTACCGCTACACGTCCACGTATATGACGTTGAACCGGTTGATACTGATGAGGCGGTACCCGCTGAACAGCGGTTGGTTGTTGGGGCTGTTGAGGTTGAAGTACCGTTTGCGCTACCACAAGAGCCGGCTACACCACAGATAACGAGTTTTCCATCTTTGTTGGCACAGACCTCACGGAGCGTGGTGGAATTTCGAGGGCTGAAGCTACCGCTTGGAGAGTAACCAAGACCGGAAACGAGCATAGAATCGGAATCAGTATTGCTATTTTTTACGACAAATTCTGCGGGTGCTGATTGCCCGCTTGAGTAAGTACCTGCGACAAACAATGGTGCAGAAACCCGTTGTTTTACCAAGAGATTATAAAAACTTGCAGAAGTATTGTTAGGGAAAGCAAAACAAGCTTTATCATCCGGGTTAGAACCAATACTCCCAGTACATTTTAACTCTTCTGTATCAAACCACGATGGCAAACCTGATGCTCCAAGAGCCAAAGAACCGATACGCGAAAGACCGTCACTGGCGCCCGCAAATGAACGCACATTGGCAATCTGAGCCTGGGTAAAAGATGTAGCCATACCGACCGCCATTGCAAGTACGAGACCACATATAACCGAACGTGTGTCCCGTGTATTTATTTTTTGAATTAACTTTTTCATACTTAATTACATTTATTGAGCAGGAACAGTATATCACAAAAAAAAACGAATGTGAAAACAGAAAAGAGGCCGCCTTTTTAGACAGCCTCTTTCAGCATAATTTGCTATTATTTCTTTTTCATTGTATTAAAATTTTCTTTTTTTCAATCTTCCCGTCCGTTCCTTCTGCATGCAGAATGTAAATGCCGGAAGGAAGCACCCGCACATCTATTCGGTTAGAATGAGATGTTAATACTCTCCTCCCCGAAAAGTCGTATAGACTTGCTTGGGAGAATTTTTCCCAATCAATAGATACGATGGTCCTTGCAGGGACTGGGTACACATTCATTTTCGGCGCCTGAGGCTCCACAGTTCCCGCAACTTGATTGATAACAGCGGTGGCCGTTAACTCTGAACAAGAAACCGTAAGCGTTGCCGCTCGGACAGCTTGGGTTGGGTTTTCTAAGTAACGGGCAGTTACCGTTGTACTGCCTGTTCCGTCAGTTACATTTAACACCAACCAGTCCACGTCAATTGATATCTCCCAATCGGTATTGGAACTAATATCAAAAAGGATTTCTCCCTGCTCTCCTCCCACATCTTCAACGGATGGGGATATTGAAAGCTCAACTTCCGGTTCTTCTATAACTACCCTCGCAGCTTGATTGACGGTGGCACTAACGCTTAACCCTGATCCTGAAACCACAACGGTCGCAGACCGAGCATCCAAGCTGGTATTTTCTAAATACGTAACGGTTACGGTTCCATTCTGAACCCCGCTTGTTGTACTTACATCCAACCAATCGGCATCAGTTGATACTTCCCAATCCACGTTAGACGTGATGTCAAAGACAATGGTTCCTGACTCTGATCCCACATCCTGAGTGGATGGAGATATTGAAAGCTCAGGAGCTACCTGCGTTTGTTCCACAGTTGTGAAACTCCATACGTTACTCTGCTCACTTTCAAGGTTACCCTTGTGTGCAACAACTGCCCAATAGTACGTAGTACCGTGGTCAAGTGTGCCAAGATGTGAGCTTGTAGCAAACGATGTGCCGTGTGTTTGACCAACCTCAGACAGGTTATTTGGACTATCACCCACGCGTACTGCGTAGGTAATATTTTGCCCGTTAACTGCCGACCAAGAAAGATCAGGGGTAACTGACACATCGCCAGATCCGTCAGCTGGCGAAACAAGCACCGGTTTATCCGGTGGAGTTTCTATACCAACCCCAGTCAGAGAAATCGAGTGTACCGGAGCAGAATTGGAAGAATTATTGTCAATGTTGACGGTTGCAGATTTAGAACCGGTTGAAACCGGCGTAAACCGAACCGAAAACTCAATACTTCCATTTTGCGGTATCTCAACAGGCAGCGTATTACCGTGAACGAACGAAAATTCTGACGAACCCTCAATTGAAATCTCGGAAATACTCAATGCAGAACCCCCGGTGTTTGTAATGGTAAAGACGCTTTCTTTTGTCTCACCAACTGCAACATCACCAAAGTTTTCTCCGTCTTCCGCAGACACCTCCAATACAGGGCTTGCGTCAACAACACCCATATTGAGGTGAATTCTTTCCTTTCTTTCTCCCAAAGGACTTCCGATTCGTCCTATCTCAACGATGTCCAGTCTACCGTCACCATCTACATCCATAACGATGTTGTCACCAAAGCTCACATTTGAATCAAGACTTGGGCAGCTACAGAGGGTGAACTTTCCGGTTCCATCGTTTAGGTACAAATCGGTACCGCCGGTTGCAACATTACTAAAAACACTGTTATGGCGCTCATTACCGTTGTAATACAGGTCAACATAGCCGTCATCGTTAGCATCAGCAAACGCCATATGTGCCGATGTTTTTCCTGGCAACGTATCAAAAAGAGTAAACGTACCGTTCCCATCGTTTTTGTAAACGTATGTCTTGAAATCATTAGGATCAGCAAACTCCCATATGGCTCCCCCAAAAACAAGATCAAGATCGCCATCATTATCAATATCGACAAATTTATTTGCCGATCTTGTTGCTCCTACAAAATCATGTGCCGTATCTACCTGGAAACTAATGTTTCCATTGCTGCTCGTATTGATCCAAAGATCAGTTGCAATACCTGCTTGTCCTGTGCCAGAAGTTATAACGTCAGGAGACGTGTTGTTGTCGACAGTGCCGACTCCAATTGCCCCCTCCGCTTTGCCTACTGTTGATGACCATGCTTGGGCAAAGGTACCGTTGTTATTTTGGTATGCGATCATCCTGAGCGTTCCGTTAACGTCTTCACCTTGGTAGAAAAGATCAAGGTCACCGTCTTCATCAAAATCAGCTAAAACACCTGATGCTCCCTGTCCCAGACCAATAATGGTTTGGGTATCGTATCCGCCAGAAGTATTAGAGATATAAATCCTTCCTTGAGGATTTTCGTTACTGCCGGCACTGGTAGCTCCAACCACCACAAAATCTTTACCCGGTGATCCGCCAAGATCAGCGACCAAGGCAAATCCTTCGTACACATCAATAAATGAGTTTGGGATGGGTGTGAAAACACCTCCTGATAGACGGTATACGTCAGTTGAAAAGACATAGGTATTACTGAGATAATTGAATACGGTAAACCCGGTGGTGATCAAAACACCTTCATCATAATCGATTGATGATGAGGATTTTCCTTGCAGTCCGCTTGTTGTATTTTCAACGAACGAGATGTTTGTTTGTGCGTTTATCATGCCCCATGAGAGCACCATAACACACAAAAAGTAGTTTTTTCTTCCCATGGTATTTAATTTTTAAAGTTTTAGACAAAATAAATTGTATACACAATTTTCACATTTCACCTTGATAGTACCATGATAAATTGCAACTTGTCAAGAAATAACACCCTCCACCTTTGGATAATACTGGCTTGAGAACGTATTGAATGATAAAAAATAACATCAAAAAAAATAGTCGGAACAATATCAAGTATTCCTAACTCCGTTTTAATTAACCACAACATAGCAGTAGGAAAGCCTATCTACAATACAAGGCTACTCAATATTGTGATTGTGGTCAGTTGGTTATGATTCGGGAGCGTTTTTGTTTCCACTTGCCGCTGCCATCATCGCCATATTTTTTGCGTGATTTTCGTCTTTCTCCTTTTTTTCAATATCATCAATTTGTGCTGATATTGCCAGGTTGTGACTACTCACTTTAGTGGGGATATGGAACAAATCTATCAGTGCCCATACACCAAACCCACCTAATGTTATCCAATAAAGGATTTGTAAACCCCATTTTCCTAAATAGGCATAGTGGCACCCGAGAAAGAACCAGCATAGATAAGCGGTTCCAGTTGATTTCATTTTTGATATTAAATAGTGTTTGTTCATAATTGATTATTTTAATCGGTTATGTTACCTACTCCAAAATTCAGTTGGCTTTTCGGCTTGTTCCCAACATTATACTTAGTCAAATTCAGTGGTTCGATTTGATAGTCAATAATCATAACAGGTTACTATTAATGTACTTGGAATACGAGGGGTAGAGCGTAAATAATTTCTACCGCTTTACCATTGTGCCGTCCGCCTACCACCGATGGTAAGAGTGAGAGCACTCTGTGCATTTCATCTTCCAATTCTACATGTGGTGTTTTAACCGATACACTGTCTATTGAACCGTCTTTTGTGATGACGAATCGAGCAGATAATCTTACCCTTCCGGTCATTCCCAAATCACGTGCAATTGCTGTGTTGAAATTCTTGTATACGAAGGTTGAAAGTTTCGAACTAAATGCCCTTTGAAGCGTTTTTTTATCCTCTTCAATCTCCAAGAATATAGGAGGTCTATCTGCAACTGCAAATGGTACTTTTTCCATTTCTTGACAGTACCCTTTCATGGTGAGAAGTAGTGTCAAAACAAGTATTGAATATTTCATTTTCTTCTTGTTTTTACTTTGCTATCTTTTTATGAATTCCGACTGTTATGAACAATACCTTGTTGTGGGCAGTTAATATTCAATCCGCCAACCATCATCGTATTTTATAAAGTTGGCTGTTTGGTTTATCACCCTTTCTTTTAAATTGTTTGCGTTTCCAAATGGTGTGATGTTAGTCCTTCTTATATTATAACTAACAGTAGCTACATTCATTTTTTCAAAAACCTGGATTCCTGTAATTTCAACAAATTCCAATTCAGCTTGTCTTACTTGAGCATGTTTTACGAATCCACTTGTTTCTGCGTCACTTACTAAGTATTGTTTTCCTTTTTCAGTTAAAGTTGCCCTTACTCCACTACCACCAATTGAAACTTTAGGAAATCTGCCTTTGAGTTTATTTTGTCCAAAACTTGTGTAGGTAAGTAAATCAAGCTCAACATATTTTTTCCAGCGATTTATTGTTATACGTCTGTAGATTGTTCTGTCTTCTAGTGTAAGTTCCAGCAATTCATCTTGTGGATAATCTAGTTTTTCAATAATCTGTTTTTTTGCATTTGACCTTGATAAATTGTTACTACAAGAATAGCAACTAACTATTATTACTAATGATAGAATTAGTTTTTTCATTATTCGTATAATTTTTATTAGTTTCAATCATTGCCTGTGCCAAGCGGTTTACGTTTCTGATCATTGATAACATCAGGAGAATCAAGGTAATGGCGAGAATGGCTCCTACCGCAATGGCTATTGCATAGAAACTTTTTTTACGCCAAAACCCTTTCTTTTGTTTCTTAAGCTCATAGTTTGCCTCTGCAAGCAACTGGGCACTCTTAAAGTCCTGCTCTATCTGGTTCAATCGTTGCTCGTGTGCGTTCTCTATATCTTGAATCTTGTCGGCCCTATCACGATTTTTACCCCGATAAATTTGATAGTAGTAATTCAGTGCGATGGCTTGCTTGTCTGCATCTATCCGTCTTAAAAAAGGAATAAAGTTCGAGGTGTTCTCTTGGAGAGCCGCTAGATTGTAGTTGTAGTGGTTTCCATACTCGCTTTTGATAATGTTTGATGCAGCGTAGCGTTCGCTCTGGGTAAAGTTTGGAAGGGTTTCAGCTTCATAGCTCAGCAACCCGATGCCATCGTTTGGATTGCGCAAGAGAAAAGATCGGTTTCGGTTATACGCTTTATTCACATGCGTATCATCATAGAGCGGAAGAATACCTGATAACACCTCAAGGGAAGAGAGTGTTTTTTTCAATGATGAGTTCCTAAATGTTACCAGTTGGGTAATGAGGCTTCTGCGAATATCTTTCTTCAGAGGTTTCAGCACACTGTTGAACCCCGCAACAAGCTGAGCTTTCTGATTGTATGAAGATGCAAAATCATCTCTATTGGTTTGTTTTTCAATCTTCAGTTGGAGTCCATCTGAGGTCGTTACATATTCTCGGTAGCTTTCGAGCTTGGTTACTTTGTACTTTAGTTCACCCTGAGGATACCGGTAATAGCCGTCTCCACTCCACAACTTTGGAAATTCACCAGGAGGTAAAAGATTTTTTAATCGTGCTACCTGCTGCTCAAATGCAAAAAGACCTATGGTATCTTTCTTCACCAAATCAACACGGGGTTTACGTACAGGACGTGCTGTCTCTGAGGTTTTTTTGATTTCCTCAATCTGTGATCGCTCTTTTGGAATGGCACTGATAACCTCATCGAGTTGAACCTCTACCTGTTTTGGGTAGGCTTCCTTTTGTGGTTCAGGAGCTTTTACTACTTTCTCTTTTGATGCTGGCAGGTAGCTCCAACCGACAATTGAGACCGCTACGATAACGCTAAGGACTGCAAGTGCGGACAGAATATGCCAAAAGGTTCGTGATATGCCATAGTAGTAACGGTTCTCTAACTTGGAAAAGTATACTTTTTTCATTGCTTAGCTATTTAGCTTCTTTTTTTTCGTTTTCGCTTTGTCTTCCTTGTTTCCAGATCAGCCGATATTGGAAAATGTTTCATCAAAAAACCTGAGATATCAATGTGCTTTTTGGTGCTCAGAAATGCCGACCTAGTCGTTTTGGCATAGGTTGATGCAACGGTGTTGAACAGGGAACTCAATAACTTATCCGACTTGTTTACCTTGTATTTCTCAGTGCTAAGTATGTGGTCATCGGCATCAAGAAGATCAAGAGTGAAGAGAATGAACGCATCGTAACCTTTTTCCTTGCTTCCATCACGTTTAGTGTAGATAGATTCTTCGTATACAATATTTATACCGCCTACCTTTATCTTCAGATTGAGTACCGAATTATTAACCTCCTCGTTAATGTAAACCCCTAAGAGGCGAGAACGTAATTGCTTCTTGATTTCGTGGAGTACGGTTTGTTGGTCACTCCCGCCTTGTTCTGAACCATCGGTTTCAAGGGCAATTAATTTCGTTGTCCCATCCATGTACGTGAAGTTGAGAAGTTCCTCTATGGAGCTTCTAGCTCGGACATTTTTTACAAGATGCGCCGTTTTAAAACGTACCGAGGATACCACCGTGTCATTTTTAAATGTCTTCACCTCTTGCGTATCACCACCTTCCATGTGGTACACCCACTGACCGGATTTCATATCATTGTAGTATAACCCTTCATGGACAACCTTGCCATTATCATACTTCACCTCCATGCGTCTATTGCCCCCGGGGAGATACGATAACCAAACACCATCTTTTATACTTCCGCTGAAATACCCTTCTTCTTTTACGGTCCCATCTGCATAGTACCATTTGGCAAGATGCTTCATGCTTGTTTCATTAAGCTCTTGCGTGCTTAAAGCGGTAACCCCATCGTCAAAGTAAATCGTTTCGGAGACCACCACCCCTCGTTTATACCTGGAGACAATTTCTTTTTTGCCATCGCTCTTGTTTTTTATGTAATCCCCGTGAAGTTTGTTCTCTAAAAAGTTCTTTTCTTCCTCAAGCATGTCAGGGGCATCAAAATATTTTTTGATGAATGTAAAATACCGAGGGTTTCCTTCATCAAATAGTTCATGGAGCTTGAGGTTCCCCGAACGGTAGTATTCCTTATGTTCCAGTTTAGTACCATTGTTATATACCGTTTCCCGTTCTTTATTTCCGCTTGTGTTCCACCACACGTGCTTGCCATCTTCTTTTCCATCCACAAACAGGCCCTCAAACTTTTTTTGTCCTGAAACGTACCACTCGGTTCTACGTCCATCTGGTCTACCTTTTTTATAGAGGGCTTTGAGGGTACAGGAACAATCGGTTTTAGCATTTTCATTATACGTATACAGTTCTCCACTAAAGAGTGTCCCTTTATGGTACACCTTCCCATTTCGAGTATTCACATCAGCGGTAAACGCAACCTCATCCTGGGAAAGGCAAGCATACGGGACGTGAAAAAAGAGTAAAACAGTAAAAATATAGTTCTTCATTATTGTAATATTTTATTGTCTTGCTTTTTAGATTTCTATTTTTGTTCCTCTGTCTTTCCCTCTTAGCATTAAAGCCACCACCAAAGGTGGTGGATAGTTACCGATATTAATTTTTAACTCTTTCACTATGGATAGTACCTGAATAATCTGTGTCATATATTTTACCACAACCTTCTATTTGGTATCGGTAACCCATACTAATTTTTCTTTTGCTTATAACTTTCAATTTTTCAGGAGGACAATCGGCTGTTACCGAAAGATTTTTAATTGCATTAGGTTCATTATCTCCATTTAGCAATCTTGCATAAGCACCACATGAGTTAAGGATAAAAGTTGAAGTAAACATTGTTACTACTAGGATAAAAGTTTTTTTCATGTCTTAATGTTTTAAGTTACCTACTCCTCTTTAGAGTCTTTTTTCGGCTTGTTCAGACTGTAACATTTTATTGCCAATGTATATCCATCGGTGTGCTGTAATATTGAGGATTCCTTTCGTTCCCAACAGATATGTTCCGAATAGAATTCAATTGTTATACTAGGACCGTCAATAATCTTAAATGGTCAAATCCTAAATATCCTGCCCTATTTTTACTTGGCCGTGACTGATAAGGCGCGTCAATACCGTAAAGAGGGCAGCCGCATCAATTAAAAGCTAAAACAGCAAAAGATAATTGAGCGACTTACTTGGCTCCATAGTAGCCCGCAAAGCCTCCAATGGATACTTTTTCAGATAACATACCTTCGTAGGATGCCTCAAGAGGAGGTACGGACTGTTGAAATCCAGATCCTGAGGTGTAGTAGGACGAGAAGCCGATACCGAAATCTCCCTTCTCTAGTTGTTGTGCGGAAAGACCATAAACGACCATTATCGCAATGCCTGTCAATATACAATTGTTTTTTTCATAATAAAATTTGGTTTTGAATTGGTAATGGGATAAATATACAAAAATATGTATATTAAAATAAACATATTTTTATAAGTAACCTCAAGTTTCCATACTCATCAATTTTATGCTATAGGAAATACAACCCAACTATGGCGAAAAAAACGAAGGAAGCAGATGCCCAATTTGATAGTTTAATGCAGACGATAGCGAACAAATTAAAGGAGCTGCGAATTGGTGCCGGATATACGAGTTACGAGAACTTTGCCTGGAATAACGGTATCAACAGGATGCAATACTGGAAAATGGAAAAAGGCGATACCAATTTTACGATGAAAAGCCTCTATCGTGTGCTTGAAGCCCACCAGATGAGTTTTGAGGAATTTTTTAACAGTTTGGAAAATTAACTGTTGTTGGACAGCTAAACGTGAGTAACGCAAAACATCTTGTTCCCAAGATGTTTTGTGAAGGTTATTGAAAAAGAAAAAGGATTATACCTCAAGCCCTAATTCTTGTACCATATTGTAGGCTGTTTGTTCAAATCCGAACCAAGCCAAGAAGTTTTTAAGATCGTTTTTGATTCTAAGGGGTTCACCAATACTATCTTCACACTCTTCACGGATTTCTTCAATCTGGTGATAGTGCATATCGAAGAATGTATGGGTATCATGTGTGTAAACCAATGATCCCACCATTCCAGAAATACAACCGTAATTTTGCAAATCTTCAAAAAATGTTTTGATGTCAACATGTCCAAGAGCTTCAAGAGCCACTTGTTTTTCAATGGTATTTTCTTTTTGATGGGCAATAGCTTCTAATTTGTTTTTAAGTTCATTGTTAGTCATTGTATTATATATAGGTTAAGCGAATAATACGCAGACATGAAAATCACGGTGGCCAGTCTTTTGCGACAAGGAGGAATCCGGTAGGAGCATTCCTTGCGGAAAAGACGCACCGGGATAATGTCAAGGTATTTATTTGCTGCCTGTAGAGAAGACAAGGGCTATCTCCTTAAAACAATACCGGCTAGTGCCAATGAAAAAATCCCTAAAACAAAAGCTTTGAAGATGTACAATGGAGCAATACGTTTTTGATATGTGGGGCTTAGGGTCTTTTGGGAATTATAAAACCCCAATCAAATGTTCTTGATTGAGGTTATGGTATAGATTTTTGAAAAAGTGGATTTACCCCGAGCCTGCACCCTGCAATAACAGTTACATTGGGCCTTGGCAGCGTAAATGAGCTTTTTGTGCCGGCGTTAGTTCAAGCGTTTCTTTGTCTTGCAAATACTTTTGGTACGCTTTTCGGTTCCTTTCCAAATATGGACGAACTTCAGTCCGATACACTTCTTCAGCTTTAGCTTGGTGTTCTTCGTTAGAAATGGAAGTTGAAAATTGTTGCTTCTTGTTCATTGGTACAAAGGTATCAAATTAATATTGAATGATCTGGATTCATTGTGCCATATACAAGTGGAATTGTATACTTTTTGTTTGCACGTCCTGCAATTTTTCAAGACGATTAAAACATCAAAGAATATACAGCCGGACTCCTACCAGACGCTTCATGCAGGGTTGTGATAACATTTGATTTTTCTAACTCCCTTAATATCCTATGGGAACTTGATTCAAGGATTTTTGAGCTTAAAGAATATGCTCCAAACAAACTGCCTCACGACAAACCAAGCGACAACCGTAAAAGGAACAAGCCAACCTCGTATATCGAGGTTGGCTTGTTCCCAGTGTTCAGTATTCCCTTCTCTCTGTATGCCCACTTAGGATAACCCATTAACAGATAAAAAGCAACTGTGCTTATGGTTCAATATCGTTCCCTTTGGACCTTCCCTGTTCCCGTTCATCAACCACCTGCCCTAACGACCTCATGCGTTCCATAGCCTTGTCCTTCAACATCAGGAGTTCTGGGTCAATGCCCAAACTTCTTTTAAAGCGATACTTTCGTTTTCCGTAGTAACAACCCGTGAGTTTACCCCGGTAACTATACGTTTTGATATCCGCTTGAGAAAGTAAGGTCTCAAACTGTTTAAGTGATCGGCTACGCTCGAAAATGGGATGTACGGTTTTTATGAGCAGATCCTTTTGTGATGGTTGCTTGGTGCGGCGTTTCAATTGCTCTTCTTTCTCTGAGTAGGAGAGGGACAAGGCTAGTCTTTTTTTTTACCATGCTCCACTACGCTATCTGAAAGTTCGGGATACATTTTGACCTGATACTCCTGAAGTTGTTTCTTGATCGATTCAAACCGAGCTTGGGAAATACGGGCGCTCTTTCCGTCAGATACCTTAATTCCGCTGAATACAAGGTGGGTATGCCAGTTCTTCCCTGTCGCCTCAAAGTGGGTTCCGCCAACTACCATTTGGTCATTACCTCTCAACTCAATGTACTTGTTCACGAGGTCTTTGATAATGGTACGGTTGAGGTGTTTGGTAGATTCAGGGTGAAAGGACATCACCTCATGGTAACAAACAACCGATTTGTTTGCGTAAAATGATTGCCGGTTACGCTCCAATTCATTAAACTGCTTTTTCCACTTCTCCTTGTCATACGACCTGATGTTCCTCTTAAAATACAGGGGCTTCCCCTCCGGATCACATAGCGGTTTCCTTCCGTCAAATATATAGCTTATTAAACCCGATGGAGATGTTCGTAACGTATGACTAATGGATTTTATAATCACCTGTTCAATTGCTTTTCTATTTTACCAAAGAGGGTAAGCAATCGTTCATAGCTTACCTTTAATTCATTTGAATCACTTTCAAAGAGAAGTTCTTCAACAAGATCGTAGCACAACAGAAACAGCTTCTTCGTCTCAACAATATCAGGATGAGGAACGCACGGCACACTCCCCCGGTTAAGATAATCAAGGGCAAGCCGTTGAATAAAGGTTGCCAACTTCATACCGTTTTCTTCTGCCCGCTGTGAAAGCAACAGCTTATCCTTTTCTTTGAAGGAAATGCTTAGGGATGGGTGAAATTTCTTGTAGTGCTTTCTATAATTTTTCAGGTAGATGGCTCGAAAGTTTCTCCGTGCGTGCTGGATTTCTTCGGCAGTGCCACGCTCAAGCACCCCGATATGGTCGAGGTAATCCTGCACGCTCCGGTATGGGTATTTATTTTTTTTCATCACTGTTCCTCTTGATATAGTTTGACAATCTTTCCTCAAGATCACAGATGCGAGAGTGAAGGTGCTCACTCAATTGGATGGCTCCCACATCCAGATGTTCTTCAAGCAGGATGATGACCTGATACAGGTTCTGCCCCATCAGTTCCAATTGCTTCAAACAGTCTCGATCTTCGGTACGTCTGCCAATATGTGATTCCATTATTAATCCTTTTTGGGGCTATGGTTCCACTTCCTGATCGTTATCCTGCTCCTTTGCGTGGTCGTGGTCTTGTTCCAGCTCTTCAAGGCGGTCAATTGTGTCAGTAAAATTTGATAAAGATTGGTTCGTTTTCTCATAGAAAACTGAGTGACTGCGGTCAATATCAGCATAAACATGCAGGTTGTCCACCGCCCAGGTGTAATCTGATCGGTAAAACAGGGCACCAGGATTCTCCTTCACAGCATAGTAATGTTCTTCTCCCAGCGAAATTATAAGGTACTTGATATTATCCGATTCTTCCGGGCGTTTACCCTGCTCGAATTCTGCAAAATCCATGTAGTCGCAACTGTCTCCGAGCTCTTCATAGAGTCGCTCCATGGTGTGACTGAAACCAACGATCTCCTTTGGAGAAAGGTTACTAATAAGGAGTTCCAAACGATCGTTCTGTGTATTGATCTCAGTTGAGTATCTTCGTGATGATTCTATAAGTTCCCAGAAAGTGGTCTCGTCCATTGCTGCATAATTCGCTATGTTTTTATCGTTTTCTTGTTCCATAGTATTTAAAAGTTTTATAGGTTATTGTTCCATTTCTTGATCGTGATCCTGTTGTTCGTTTTGTTCAAGTTCTTCAAACCGATGATATGTTTCAATAAATTTGTCGAGGTCTTCACCGGTTTTCTCTTGGAAGATTTCAGAGCTACAATCAAGTTTGCCATAGAGATACACACTTTCCAATGCCCAAGTATCTTTATAATAAGGATGGTAAAGTTTATCAGGGTTAATTCTTATCTCGAAGTACTTAAATTCCCCCATTGAAATAATAAGGTACTTTATGTCATCTGCACTTGAGCGTTGGTCTTCAGGCAGTTCATCAGGGTTCCAGTACAGGTAAGCATCCCCAAGCTTCTTAAATAATCTGTCCATCGTTAAGCGAAAACCTACGATCTGTAGAGGAGACAGTCCCCTCAATATGTCGCCAAGACGATCAAACTGCCTATTGACTTCGGAGGTTTGAGCCTGAGAATTTTTGATGATTCTCCAAAAAATGTTCTCATCCATTTCTGGACAACACACAATGTCTTTTTCTTGTTCCATAGTATTTGGAAGTTTTATAGGTTATGGTTCCAATTCTTGATCCTGTTCCTGCTTCTCTTTGTGGTCTTGTTCCAGCTCTTCAAGGCGGTCAATTGCGAGAGTAATATCCCTTAAACTTTGGTTCGTTTTCTTATAGAAAACTGAGTGAGTGCGGTCAATACCTGCATAAATATGGAGGTTGTCTATCCCACAGTCATAATCTAGTAGGTAAAACAGGTAATCCGGAGTCTGCTTCACGGCATAGTAATGTTTTTCTCCCAGCGAAATTATGAGGTACTTGATGTGGTCTGGTTCTTCCGGGTACTTATCCTCATCATCGAATTCGTTATAGTAGACGCTGCTGTCCCCAAGCTCATCAAAGAGTCGCTCCATGGTGCGATTGAAACCTACAATCTCCTTTGGAGAAAGGTCACTGATAAGGGACTCCAAATGATTGTTCTGTTTATTGATTTCAGATGAGTATCTTCGTGACCTTTCTAAGAGCGTCCAGAACTCCTTTTCGTCCATTTCGGTGTTGCCTAAAACGTGGTTATTGTTCTGTTCTTCCATATTGTGATATTAAAGGTTAATATTCCAAATCATCATCTTGCTCTCTGAGTATTTTCTTGAGTTGTTCGAACTCTTCAAGTTCTTTAAGACGTTCCCTCTCCAATAGTTCCCTTAGTTCATTGAATCGTATTTCCTTGAAATTCAGGTCTCGTTCAATATCAGGGATTTTGGGAATACCTTTTAAGGACTCCAGTTCGTCTATTGAGAAGGGAACCCATTCGGCAAATTTTGGCTTTAGATTCCCCGGCTTCCGGTCGATTGCGTATACGTATCCCCAACAGGTATTGGTTTCAGGATAGTACGCAGTAGCGTACCATGTTGTATAAGTCAATTCGTAAAAGAATTTGGCAATGACCAGTGGATTTTCATCTTTTGACTGATCGCCAACTTCGGCAAAACGTTGTTTGAGTTCTTCGGTAATAAGTTTCATAGTGCAGTGGTTTAAAGGTTACTGTTCCATTTCCTGATCGTTATCCTGCTCCTTATTTTGTTCAAGTTCTTCAAGTCGATGATATGCCTCGATATATTTGTCGGGGTTTTCACCGGTTTTCTCTTGGAAGATTTCAGAGGATTGATCAAACTTTTCATAGCGATACACACTCTCTAATGCCCAGGTGTCATTTGAAGGATTAAAAAACTCACTAACTCGATCCTTTATGCTGTAGTAACGTTCCCGTCCCATTGAAATAATAAAGCACTCTATGGCATATCCACTTGGGCGTTGGTCTTCAGGTAGTCCATCAAAGTCCAAGTACGAGATAATAGAATATTTAAGCCCGCTACGTAATCTATCCATCGTTAAGCGAAAACCTACGATCTGTTTAGGAGAGAGTTTCCTCAATAGGTCGCCAAGGCGGTCGAACCAATCGTTGATCTCGGAGCTGTAAGTCCGAGATTCGTCAATAAGTTTCCAAAAAGTGGTCTCATCCATTTCCGCATAATGCACAAAGTCTTTGTTGTTTTCTTGTTCCATAGTATTTAGGAGTTTTATTAAACATTTTCTTATAGTTCTATCTCATTGCCATAGGAGAAGTCTGCTTCGTTGACTTCCAGTTTATCCGTTACATTTCGATTTCGGGTGCATTGTCTTTGGACATATCTTGACTGTCTTTTTCAAGAGCATCAATCCTTTCTTTGATGATGGTATCGGGTACATCTTTCCCTGATTCAAGTCGGCGGCGTATCTCAAGGATTTGGTCGAATCGGGTTTCCTTGAAATGGAGGTCTCTCTCTATTGCAAGTGTTGCTTTGGGAATAAATTCCTCATTTCTCCAAATTATCTTTGGAAATCTTATCCGTACTGATTCCAGTTCATCGATAGAGAACGTTCCCCATTCATCACAAAGTGGATTCTCGGGCACCAGACCGCTGACATAGCCAAAACAGATATTTGTTTCGGGATAATATTCGGTAGCGTACCACGTTGCAGAACCCATTGGGTCAAAAAATTTGGCAATGACCAGTGGATTTTCATCTTCTGACTGATCGCCAACTTCGGCAAACCGTTGTTTGAGTTCTTCGGTAATAAGTTTCATGGGTTGTGGTTTAAAGGTTATTGTTCCATTTCCTGATCGTGATCCTGCTCCTCATTTTGTTCAAGTTCTTCAAGTCGATTATGTGCCTTGATATATTTGTCGAGGTCTTCACCGGTTTTTTCTTTGAAGATTTCAGAGCTACAATCAAGGTTGTACACACCGTCCAATGCCCAGGTGTCATTTGAAAGATCAAAAAGCTCACTAGTTAGGTTTATCCTTTACGTTGTAATAACTTTCCTCTCCCATTGAAATAATACGACCTTGTATCGCATATAAACTTGGACGTTCGTCTTCAGCGAGTCCATCACAGTACACATACCAAGAAGATTCTCCAAGCTCATCATGTAATCTATCCATCGTTAAGCGAAAACCTACAATCTGTTTGGGTGAAAGCTCTCTCAGTAGGTCTCTAAGACGTTCAAACCGGTCGTTGACTTCGGAGGTTTGAGCCCGAGACTCGTCAATAAGTTTCCAAAAAGTGGACTCCTCCATTTCTGCATAATCCGCTATCTTCTTGCTGTTTTCTTCTTCCATTGTATTTAGAAGTTATAGTTCCAAATCTGTACCCTGTTCTTCTTCGAGTTCCGAAAAAAGCCGTTTTGGTAGGTCCGCCTGTTGTTCCATCGACTTGATTCGCTTATCGTGTGCATCGTTCAGGTACTCAATGGCACAGTACAAATCCAGCACTGATGTGATCTCCTTCAGTTCAACACTTTCAGTAACAAACATCATCTTCTCCTCTTCGTTTTTAGTGATAAAGAACTTTTTTTCAGGGTTATAGTCGTATCCTGCTAATTCTTTAATCGCCGATAAGGTTGCCTTTTCTCCTGCTTCATCATGGAGGTTATTGAGATCGATATCAGGATGATTTTTTCCCAGATATACCATTAGTATAAATAAACGCTCGTGTGCCTCCATTAGCTATCTTTTTTGATGTTATCGTTCAGCTTCCTGATTCTGTTCCTGCTGTTCACTGCTTTGCATCATCTCCTTAATCTCTTCCAGCCGCTTGCTAGTTGTCTCTTGGAGTCGCTGTTGGGTATCCTCATTAGTCTTACGCATATCGCGGATATGGGAAAACAACGTGTCGTTCTGAAAATCAGGCAAGTTGCGATGACTTAGAACTACATCGGACTCATTCGGTATGGACTTCATGATTCCACCAAAATCTTTCCTGGGGGTATATCCGGTAAAGGTTCTGTAGAGGTCATAGATGACTTCCTTGTGCTTTTGCTCTTCAAGCGCAAAGAGTTCCTCTTCATTATTGATTTGGTAGGTCTCCTGTAAAAAGTTCATGATATTTTTTCTGGAGATGTCCTGTACTTCTTTGGGTTCCAAAAAAAGCCGTTTTGGTAGGTCCACCTGTTGTTCCATCGACTTGATTCGCTTATCGTATGCCTCGTTGAGGTAATTAATGGCATGATACAAATCCGCTGCTGATTTGATCTCCTCCAGTTCAACATTTTCAGTAGCAAATACCAGCTTCTTCTCCTCATTATTGATGATAAAGAACTTTTTTTCAGGATTGTAGTCATATCCTGCAAATTCTTTGATCGCCGATAAGGTTGCCTTTTCTCCTGCTTCATCATGGAGGTTATTGAGATCGATATCAGGATGATTTTTTGCCAAATACTTTAACAGTTTAAAAAAACGCTCGTGTGGCTTCATTAGTTATCTTTTTTGATGTTATCGTTTCGGTTCGTCGTTTTCCTGCTCTTCTTTAATCTTCCCGATTTCATGACTTTGTTCAAGCTGTTTAATGAGTTCATCAAAGCGTATTTCCTGAAAGTGCATATCCTGTTCAATGGACGGTTCATCAAGAGAAAAATATGCCCATCCATCATAATTTGGTATATCCGGACCCAGTCCGGTTACATATCCGAAATAAGAATTCGTATCCGGATAATACTCAGTTACGTACCACGTGCCTGAACCTGCGGGATCAAAAAACTTGGCAATGATTAACGGGCAGTAGGTCTCCATCCGGCTTTCCAATTCTTTGAACTGTTCTCGTAATTTATCTGGTATAAGTTTCATAACGTAGGGGTATAATGGTTATGGTTCAAGTTCTTCTCTGTCCTTGCTTTTCCTTGATCTGGTGGCTTTCATCTCCTGAATCCTTTTCTCTACCTCCTTCTTATCAATCCCAAGCTCCTGATAAAAGGATTGGCTTAGATGCGCCTTGCGATCCGCATAGGTCTTTGAGAGGTTTTCCATGAGGTTATCGAAAGAATCTATAGCACCTATATCCCTTTGACAAAACACTTCCATTTCTTGTGTGTGGGGGTTTAACGTTTTAAGATTGTTTTGTTCGCCTTTTACGGCACTGACGAACGTTTCAAAAACATCCTCCATCACTGGTTCAAAAAACTCTTGGTTCTTTTCCCGTGCCGCAAACAGTTCATTTGTTGTGATGCCATAGTGTCCTACTATGAACATTGCTACATTTTCTCTTTTAATTATTTCTTTCATCGTATTAAATTTTAAGGTTATACATATAATTATCTTTCAAAATCAAGCTCTCTATTGATTGCTTGTATATGATGTATCTTTTTAAGCTGTTGGATTCGTTCCATTAGCCGTGCTTTTGTTTTTTGTTCTTCCTGTGTAACCAAACGCTCTTCAAGAAATGATGCTATTTCCACTATGGCATCATCCAGTTCTCCAGGCTTTTTTTCTCCAAGCTCTTTATAGATTTGCGCCTTACTTAGAGTATTACGACGTTTGGTCTTCGGCTTTTTGTCTTTACCCAATACCCTGCGGACCCTATCTTCTATCATCTTATCAATTTCTCCCGGTTTGGCATCTATGGCGGTTATCCCTATTTCGATTGTGTAAGCTGCACAGTCCATGATTGTCACGATAATATCTCCGGCTTTACGTAGAATTTTTTTTGCTTTTTTCATGGCTGTTTTGGTTATTCATTGCGGATGTTTCGGTACTGATCAAGGGGCAGGTACGCTGTTGGTCGTCTGGTAGAAGGTCGCCCGTCCCCATCAGGGTGTTCCATATTCATGTACCGCACCAACTTCGGCACCTTATAATACGGTGTTACCTTAAGGTAGATGGGGCGCATACCCCCATTTGGAAAGACCAACACACGATCTTTGGGCATACAGCGTATTTCGTCCGACGTCATAAGTGGTCGCGTTCGTGAATTCTCCTTTTCTTTATCATTAAAATAAGTGTACGATCCAAGCGTTCGTTCAAGGCGTTCACACTCCTCGTCCAAACCCGTCATGTAGACCCGTGTGCAGTTGTTCAGAATGGTTTTGGCGTTGTATTCTCCGTACCGCTCTTTGAGTTGGTTTTCGGACTGTAGGATACCCAAAATGGCGAAGTAGCTCCGGGCGGTGGTCATGATACTCGCCAAGTCCGGCATGGGAATGTTGGCAAGCTCGTCTATGAGCATAAATATTTTTCGATCGTTAGGTTGTGGCAAAGCAGAAAAAAGGAAGTCAAACAGTTGGCTGTAAAAGACACCAAAAATTGAGGAGTACACGTCTTGGCTCTGTAACGGACAGCGTAATATCAAGGCAATTTTCTCTGATCTCAGTCGTGAAAAATCAAAGGTATCGGTACTCGTGATATCGCACAGGTCAGGCGATAATCCTATGAACGATAAATTTGAGGTGGCCGATGCCAATATGGAGGATTTCGTTCGATCTGAATTGGCAACAAGGGCGCGGTATTTTCTCCAAATATCCTGTTCACTCTCTGATGCGAACATGTTGCTTATGAGCTCTTCATTCCCCATCATTTCTTCAAGCAGATAATAAATGTTAGCCGGATTCTGAAACTCAACGGGAGCGTTAGATTTCAACTTGCGGGCGAACGTGTGTATTGCTTTGATACTCTCCAGAGACCAAAAATCATTCTCGTTACGCTCCCCCTGCTTATACACCAAGCGTTGAATCACGGTATGCAACTGACCTGAGTTGTTCGCTCTGGCAAGCGGATTGAAACAAATTGAGTTGTCCGGGTTTCCGATATCAAACGGCACAACGGTATAACCACAGTACCTCAAAAACGGTTCTACCATCGCAAGCTCTCTTTTGGGGTCGGCAATGACCATGCTCGCCCCCTCTGGAGCGGTGGCTATATTTATTATTGTAGGAATAATGATACATGTTGTTTTTCCCGCTCCGCTTGGGGCAACACACATAACGTGGTTATGCGATTGCTGAACGCTCAGATGGTTACCAACGCCGATAGCGAACCCACCATGTCGTTGTGAAAACAGTTTCCCCCGCTTTTCAAACGAGGCGTTCAAGGTGTGCTTCTTCCCTCCAATATCCAATCCTTCTATACCGTCAGCAACGAAGTTGAGCGTTCCTGATATGATGTCGATGAAAATGTCCGCTATCTCTTTCATTATTAATTACTGTATATATCGTTCACATATCCGTGCCGTGAAGCGGGCAAGCTGTTCTGTTAGCTTGCACACGAGGTAGACATACAGGAGAAAAATCTTGATGCAATACTTCACAATTGATCCGATGGTTGAAAATATCTCCCTTCCATTAGTGTTCATGGTTACAGGTATTCTTTACAAGCTCATTGAGGACACCCTGACAATCAGGGCAATCATAGGGGTAAGCCGGTTTCAGTTCCGGTTCCACCTGTTGCCAATGCGATACGAAGTTGGAGGCCCGTTTACCAAGTGCTCCAAAATTTCGATCAAAGAGCGGGTTCCCACCTTCCGGGTGTGCTTTGAACTGTAAAAAGTTCCAATCGAGACTTCCGTCGTCATTCAAGAGAGAATGAAAGAACCGCACGCTCTCTTTCGTCATGTCCGTACTGTTACGGTGTAAAATCGCAAGCGTCAGTAGTCCGATTAAGCTGTCGAGAAGTTCACTGTGAAAAATGGTATTGCACTGTGAGCTTACGACCACCTGTTTCTGTTCATTCGCTTTATACCTGCTACTTACCGCACAGCGAAAGCAGGCAGGGGTGAACCCAGGGATTTGAAAAAATATTTCTGCGGTACGGCTCTTGGCGTACCACCCAGCCCACAGTGCCGGCTTCAGGTAGCTTAACGACACAATATTCCCAAAACTCTGGGCGCTGAAAGCGTCGGTGAGCATCAAGATCATATCCGCATCCTCAAAAATTGAATCCAGTTGTTCGGTATTCATTTCGAGGAAATTATCGGTGATGCCACGGTACGTAACATCAGGATTGATCCTCTGTACCTTTTCCTTAAGAGCATCGACCTTGTACCTCCCGATGTCAGCTTGGTCATAGCCTTGACGTACAATATTGGTATCATCCACCGTGTCAATATCCAAAATCGTCAATTGGCCGACCCCCGATCGGGCAAGGTTCAGGATAAGGTGTTTGGCTCCGCCTGCACCGACCACAACAATGTGGGAGCGCTCAAGGAGTGCAATATCAACGCTGTCTTTTATTCGATCGTAGTTCATGGTGATAGCTTTAGTATGGTTTCAAGGTTACGGGATATATAAAGGAGTGCTTTTAGCAGGAGCATGACGATGCCGGTAGAGAGTACCGACAATAGGATCATAAAGTATTCACGAAACGTAAACAGGCTCCGAGATACGTACCGTGGAGCCTCTGACACAATATTGTTATTGTTCACAATATAGGTTGCATAGTCATCGGGCAGGATATCAAGCTCGGTCTGTTCCACCCGACCATCTTTGTAAAATACATACGGGATGAAGTCGTAGGTTCCGTCTGTTGCCGGAAACATCAGTGGCACCAGAAACTTATCAACCGGGATATTCTTAAATTGGGAGGCGAAATACTGCCTGTCTTGAGCCGACAGCGTTTTGCAAAAGGCAGGGTGTGAATGGGCGAACCCAAGAAGTTCATACCCCTGGTTCCCCAACTTTTCTATCATTGGATTCAGGTACCCAACGTTAAAGGTATAGGTGCCGCTTGTGGTTTTCGCATCTCTATCATACAGGAACTTGGTAACGACCCAGTCCTTTCGGGAACCAAAGAGCAAGCCTCCCTTCTCTGCTTTATGCGATCCCACAGTCTTAAGCATTTCATTGTATGCCGATGTTGTTATTCGTGTTTTCATGTGTTTTTGTTTTGGTGATTCATTGCAACTTGACTATCTATGGAGACACCAGTCTTGATGTACTCCCAGGTAAGCTCGGCAAACGCCATTGAAAACTTTTTCGCATCCTCCAAGGTCTTTGGTAAAGCATTTCGCTTGATACATATTTTCCTGTTGGCATCTCGTCTGGAAATAAGCCAGTGTGCCGTCTCGCTGTCTGCGTTCCTACCTCCGTAGCTTGGCTGTTCGTGGATATCAATTTCGTATCCATTTCCCACCCAGTGGTAGCTGAACTTGAAGTAAGCATCCCCATCCTCAGTGCGGTAGGTGAACACTTGGTATCGTTGGCGGCTTTGAGGTGGTGGGTTATTCCTATCCACTCTATTGCCGGTCCCAAAAAGCAATTCCCAAAAATTCATAATCAATGGTGTTTGTACATTAAAGGTTAAAAAAGCGGGCAGGGTCGCTACCCGCTTGAACTGCTGAAACAGGCTACTGTTGTTCACCTTATCTCACACGCCCCGCTAACTGTGCAACGTTCCGGGATCGATAAATTCCGTGCCTTTCATCATGTCGAAAGATTTTGGGTTAATACTCAGTGTCTCGTTTTTATAAAAACAAGTAAAAATATCTTTGTGCACGGCTTACCGTTTTGGAAAAAAGTATCCTGATATCCTACCTATGGGGAACCCCCCACCTGACTGTTTCCTATATACTGGAAAGCATAGGCTTATGTGTTTACCCGCAGTAGTTTTGTGTGGGTTCTTCGCCTTGCCCGAACTTGTATGCCTCTTTGTCTTCATATCACAATGGTTAAAGGTGAAAATTGATGAAAAATGGAATCGACAAAAGCCACGTCTTAAATGAGAAGAGCCTTTTGTTTTAGGCTGCCAATTGATTTTGCAACCACAAGAACTTTTGGCTCTTGGGATCAAACCTTAAAGCAGTGTCAGTAATTCGTTTTGCCCTGGATGTTATGAAAGGCGCTTCATGCTCATCTGTTGAGACAGTACCCAAAACGAATTTTACAAAGGCCCTGGTGAAATGGTACTCACTGTTATTTATCTTCACACCAGTTTCATATGCCGTTGCATCCATATCATCGATCAAGCCATTGGCTAGTTCTAAGTGCTCAATGGTATTTTCCAACTTGTAACAATTGAAATGATGCCTAACGTTAAGGTATTTGAAGTACACCAGGCAGTAGGGTGTTAGGAATTCCGGTTTTATTCCTGACAGCTTTTGTTCAACTTCCTCGATTCGGTAAGGATGGCGATTGACCAATCGGTGGATGGCTTCTAAACGACTTACCTGAGAATTAGGTTTACGGCTCGTTTTTGTTTTTGAATGTAGATTTCTCATCTGAAAGTAGTATTAAAATTAGACTTCATTTTAATGCTACTTCGAGCTTGATATTTGTATCGGTTATGATACATTTCCAATTAGTTCTTTTGAGAAGGTGAGAATTCTCAATTGAATTAGCTGGAACGTCAGCTTGAAGTTGCGTTGTCGTTTTGGCGGCCACCTTGCTTTACGCTCGGTGGTTTTTTTCGCTTTTCGACAATACAAGTTTCGGAAGTATGTAAACCAATAAATAGGAACTACATTCGGATGTTTCGGAACTACATTCGGAATTAGAATTTATTTATTTTAGCGTATGGGTAAGAAATTCTACAAGTCATTAAGAGTCACAAACAGATCTGAATTCTTGAAAAGAATCATACCTAACAATCCTAGTTTAGAAAATAAAATAGGGGCAGCCTGTGTTGATAGTGCTGATCATATTTTGCAAAAAATACGAGATAAAAAAAGTAGTGATTCTTATGAAAGTTATTTTAGTATTAAAGCTGAAGATAATATCTATCGCAATATTGAGATTTATAAAAAAGAAAGCATAGAATTTACTATAATCACACTTAATACTCTATTGTGTTTTTTCTTTTATGAAAAACCTCGAAGCTATCAATTTGCACAAAAGCATAATACGGATGATTTAAAAAAATTTTTTGATCATATTAAAATAGAAACTGGATACGAAAATGATAGAACAGCATTCCACAGGTTTATCGCGGATTTAGAACTTATAAAAGAACATCTCACGCCACTTTTCAACGATTTTTCGTTTGAGATCACTGAAAACTTTGAATTTTCAGTTGTTAGTAAGGGACGGTTATTGGAAAGTAAAGGTGAAGATATACAGCAAACAGCAAAAAACAAATCTGAAATTATTCATGATGTAGAAAAGCCTACGAATACAGCAGTAAAGGTAAAATTGGATAAAATTGCAACGTCTAGCGAGGAGAGTGCCGTAAAGAAGAGAAATAAATCTATTAAAGATAAAACTGGAAAAGTTGTTCAAAACAATTTATCAATTTTAAGGGAAGGTAAAAAAATAGCATTTATTATCATTTTGTTCGTATCTATTGGGGTGTCGCTTACTTTTCTTGTGATTAAATCCAACAAACAAAATATAGAAAGGAAAAAAGTAGAAAGAGAAAATAAAATCATAGAAAATGCAAAGATTATCAAGGCATCAAGAATACCTCAATTAGTGAGCCTCTATGAATCGATAAACAGAGAGTTGAATGAGGATTATAAAAAAGATGATATCAGGAATCTATCTCCTGAACTGATAGGAAGAATTATTTCCCTTAGTAATATTATGGAGCCATACATATATTTTAAGGATAACAAGATTATATCAAAAGCATTAAGCCCTGAAAGAGGTGAACTCTTTTATACACTTTTCAAAAGTGATTTAGAAACAGAAACTTTTTATAAAATAATAACGGGGTCTAATTTTACTTATTCAGATTTATCAGGCAAAAATCTAAGTGAACTCAATCTATTAAAAGGATTATATGGTATTGAAGGGCATTATAATAATGAAGTTCAAATTCTGATCACCCCCTTACCAATGATTAATTTCGAGCAGTCGGATTTTAGCGATGCTATCTTTGATGATGCTTCTTTGTATGGAAATTTTAACAATTGTAATTTTTCAAATATAAAAGCTAAATATCTGTTAGCTCAATGGTCGAATTTTAGTCATTCCAATTTCCAAGAAAGTATTTTAGAGAGCAGTCGATTTGAAAACTGCGAACTTAATTATTCTAACTTCAAAAATTCAAATCTAAATGCTGGATATTCCGATCATGATTTTGGATTTTTTAATTGTGACCTAAGAGGTGTTACTTTCGATAAGAGTATTATCTCGGGAGGAAGAAATCCGTTTATATTTGAAAATTGTTTTTTTTCTTCTTTAGGAACTTTTTATCAATACGAGCTTGATAATAATTGGGCTCGTACTTTATCCATCAAAGCTTTTCCTTATATAGATTCAGAGGATAATTATGCACCCTTAAATAGTTATGAAATTGTTAAGGTGCGTGAAGAATATGATCAACCTATCAGAAAACCAAAATTAAGAGATACTTCTTATTATAAACATACTCGATTTATAAATGGTACGAGCAAAGAAAATTATAACATTCTTTTAAATGAAAATTTCAAAATCTTAAATCCTGAAGACTATAATGAAAAAGAATTATGGTTGAAGATAAAATCAGTAACATATTTTGGGGACGGGAAAGAGAAGCTCTATTTCTATTTTGTGAGGACAAATGATAATATCGATAGAAGTTTTAAAGCCTTTAGGCGTTTTGCTAGATTTTTCGGTTATGGTACATCAAAAGAAGATACTTTATACGTAAGAAGTAGTTATAACAAACTCCAAAGTGAATATGCAGGTTTAATTTATAATCATGTACTAAATAGAGATTCTCTTAGAGATGGAATCGCTTCATTTAAAAATTGTAGTTTCTCAAATATGGAATTTAAAAATTCAAGCATGGAACTTGTAAGTTTTGCCGACAGTGATTTTTTTAAGAACACTGAGCATATTGAAAATGTATTTTCTAATGTGAGATTACATAAAAATAACTTTAAAATAAACTCTGGAATCTTTAAGTTCACAAAAACTACAAGTTACGATAGTCTATACATTAGTAACACCTTTCCTCTTTTGGTATATAAAAAAAATAAAGACTCCTTAGTTGATAAAGCTTACTTTAAAAGACTGTATGGCGATAATTCTTACAAGGCTAAGAGTTACATGAATATCTTAGAGAGTGACCGTAGTGCTATTTTGGATTGGATACGTTTTGATGAAGAAAATTACATTTTAGATAACCAATATCAGTCTCCTAATGACTATCTTCTCAGAAGAAACAATCATAAGAGTAATTATTTAAAAAAACCAAATATTGATTGAAAAAGCGTTAGCTTTTAACCAACACTTCTGATGATATAACCAGCCATCCCTTTTACGCCAGGTAAGAGATGGTAGAACGTTTAGATACCATTTTTGCAACAAAAAACCTCCGCAGGGAGGGAGGACAACTGCGAAACAAATTATTCAAAAAAGTTTTAGTTGTACCCCCCTCCCTGCGGAGGTTTTCTATTCCATATCGGCCCCCCTCAATTATGGCTCAGTGTTCATTCCCCAATGTTTAGGACAGCTTTCATTGTAAAACTAGCTTAACCAATTATGGCGAAGGTGTAATGGAAAAAAGAGAAGGTTCTAAGAGATTTTTAAATCGTACAATAGTTTTTTAATGGTAATTCAAGAGTATAAAGGTTTTACATTCTATTTATATTTCTAACTCCTGTACCCAAATGTAAAGGGCAGAGTAACCCAACGGCTATTGCTTCCAATAAAACCCTGAATCTGGCATCTTCTAATATGATGTAACTATATTTGCATCCGGCAGACAGTTTTATATTATTGGGTATTAAGTAAGATCGGGAGAAGGAGGAATTTGATCTTCTGTGGTCGTTCAATCTTTGGTTAAGTCCTCTTTTACCGTATCTAGTATTACCAACATGAAGGACTTCAGAGAGATGCGAATAAATGATATAAACTCCGTGTTGAGAACTAACATTTATTGCCGTCCCTTTTTGAGGAAAGTCGTACCTGTTGGAACTAACCAGAGTATCAAATAGTGTTCTTATTTTATGTTTTTCATCCATGCCTAATTTTCACTATTGAAGTCTTTCCTCATCATCAAGTTTCTCTCTTCTTATTCGTTTTTCCGTATAATCGATTTTATTTGTTGCCCAACCCCTAACTCTTTGATATTGATGATCTTTTAATTTCTGTAAAAGTTTAATCAGATCTTTGTAATATGGAATACTTGAACCAACCGAGCCAAAAGTCCCCATATTTAAAGAAAGTCTACGCAAAAACTCATCGCTATCACCGAATTCATCTATCAATACTTTCGATAAAGGGTGCCAATCAATTTCACCATCCTTTTTTACTCCTAATGGCATCAAGTAGGCAATTTGGGGGGGTGCAACTTCTGGATTCTTCCTACACCACATCAATAAACTGTGATGATTTTCAGAATACCTAAAAAGTAATCCGGGTCTGCCATCAGAAAACCCGTTTCTCGTTCCTATTTGATGTCTTAATGTTAATGATGAAAAAGCATCGTTTATTAGAGAATTTCCAAAAAAATCCCAGATTGTATCAAAGTATTTTTCAAACAGGATATCATTAACTCTAACGATGTAAGAGTCGAAAGAATAGTTTAATCTAGGCTGGGATATATGCTCAATAATTTGCTTTGCAATTTTCTTAGCAAATTCGTCTTTTTTACCTTCATTTAAAATTTTGATAATCGTTTCTGACCAATGATAGCCCTCCACTCTAATTGAATTATCGGTGTTCATGGTCATATTGCTGCCAGAGATCATCTTTTCCAGAAAACTCTTTGACTTATCCCACAATCCCGCATTGTTATAACAATACATAAATACAAGTGATAAGGCTGTCCACTTTCCATTATTTCCGTATGAAGCTAATCTTTCACATAATTTTATTACTTCATCATGTGATAAAAAGCTAAGAGCTCTTCCATACATCAAATTATTAAAATGACCAATTGAATAATCATATTCATCAATAAGCAAGAACAACTTTTCAATCCCTGATAATGATGGATTTAAAACCCTTGTCATATAAAAGGAGTGTTGTCTTAACTTCTCGTTATTCATTATTTCATCCAGAACTTTAGTAATAAACTCAGGCTCATTATTTCCTTTTAAAAGCCCTGCAAGAAACTCCGGATTTTGTTCTTTAATTTCGATTTCTTTTAGAGCACGAATAGCATCAACAATGAACCCTTGTTTATTTTTTATTAAGGTTATATATTTTGCACCAAAGTTAAATCCCTGTCTTTGTTCTCCTTTTTGAAGGTCTTCCAGATAAATGCCAAGAGAAACATCATTTTTTGCCAAATATTCAGCATAGGACTCTGCGTTTAACTTTGGATAATCGATATATTGACCCGATTCCTTCTTCTCATATTTATTCCATTCTGGTTTTGAAACTTTCAAAAACAACTGATTTTTGACATCTGTTGGAGTCAATTTAATTATCAACTTTTCAATACGCTTTATAATATCGGTAGGTATATTTTTTTCAAATTCTAAAGTCTGCTTTAAATTGTTCAAGGCTTCTTGCCAAAGAACGGTCTTAACTGAAATAATTTTCAATATGGCTTTTTCGACCAAATCAATTTGTCCATCCCGAATCAACATTCTTATTGATTTTGAAATCGTGTCCATTGCCATTTCAGACAGATAATTACCTGAGCATGCAAACTCAGTCAAAAACGTCATGATTTCATTCCAATACTTCGCTATCTCTTGCCAATCGGGTCTGTAATCTATCAACGGAGCTGAACTACCTTGCTTATCTGCACCACCCATTCTATGAAAGTGATCATTTGATAGTCCCCTGCCCATAGCTCTTATGGCTATTTCTCCGTACCCTCTTTCACTTTTCTCTAATCCCCATTTCAATATTTCAAGCCTGTCCATTAAAGAAGCCTCAGTTCCCGGAAGCAACAGTTGAAATAATTGTACAAATTGATTGGTTGAGTTATTACCCCATGTTTCATTCTCGGCTACTGCAAAAGAATATAGAATCTTTGAAGCTTCATTAAAGGTTTCTTTTCTAAAACAAAGTTTTTCCAAAGCCCAAACCAAATTTCTTCGACCTTCCTTAATTTTTAAAAGTTCCTCTTTGGATTTATGACCAAACGCTTTTTCCAAAGTTTTGACCATAGCTACAGGGTTCACTTCAACTACATAGCGGAAGAGAAGTGAACCCAAAGATGTGTTAAGCACTTCCGCTGTACCAAAAGGGCTTTCAGACCCCCAAAGCTCATTTACTATTTCTTTTGCCTTATCAAGTTGATCTAACTCGGACAATCTTTCTACCAATCTTTTCCCAAGCTGGTTATCCTGAAGCTCGGCCAATATTTCCTTTATTTCAGTATGAGGTGTTTCCCTCCACCATTGAGCAGCCAGATTAATGGCTAATGGTGTCGGTTTTACCATTATCTGAGTACCCCTTTGTTCCATAATATTACTTCCTTTGAACCTCTGGCATACTCGATAAAAATCTCGCTCCGTGACCTCTCTACCTTCATATGCCCCACAGATTTTCATCCTTACATAATCCATTTGTTTTTGAATGGTTTCTTTTTCCTCTGGATTTAAAACAGTAGATATGTTATCATCTATAAAAGCGAAGCTTGACATTACCGAGCAAGCTTTTATAATATGAAATTCGAAATCCTTATGCTCATATCTTCCGAAAACCAATTTTCTAAGAAAATCATCCGGTATTTCGTTGTTCAAGCTTACTGATTCCCCAGCCTTAACAGACTCAGCAAACAACAAGGCCATTTGAGGATATCCTTCAGAAAACTTAGAGATATAATCTTTATCTGTTTGTGATAGTCCTGGTAAATAATCTGCAACTATCTTTTCTACGACATCCTTTTGATTATTTCTTTCTAATTTGATGTAATTGTTCTCATCCGTACTCGAAGAAAAATCAATTGTAACGATTTTGAAATTATTGGAAGCATTAACTAAACCAGCTATTGTCCTGTGATCATTTTCAACACAATTATCCACAACTATTATTCCCGATTGATGCTGCATGTGAGAAATGATATATCCCGAAATATCAGTTAAACTTCCAAGACCCATATCATAATACACCACCTGAGCTTGAAGTGAATAAGCTTCCGTGTCATCGGAGTCCTCTCTAAATGCTTCCAATACCATCCTAGTTTTACCCAATCCTGAATGACCGATAACCCTTATTACCTTTTGGCCCTTAAGTTCAGTTCTAATTAATTCAATGTTCTTTAAAAGGAGTTCATTGGTTTGATAAGTAATATGCGAATTCGGCATGTCGTTTTCCCATTGTGACCAGGTTCTAAAATTTTGAGGCCTGGTGATTCCGATGCATCCTTGTACATAAGTTACTGCCGATATATTTTCATTAACCCAATGTTTAATTTTTTCGGCATCATAAATCTTAATTTCAAAATCCTTATAATTTGCATGTCCTGCCTCCTTAATTGCCTCTCTAATTTTCGAGATTCTTGGCTCCTTGTGTTCAGTATTTATCTCATGGTTTATGAATAATACATAACAACCATTCTTAGTAACTACTTCTTTGACTCTAGGTTTCAATTCCCTAGGCTTTCCTTTAACCTTTTTGACAAGAATTTCCTCATAGCAATCACCAGGAGTCATAGGGGTAGCTTTGCACTGAAATAAGGTAAACTGGTTAGGAAGATTATTGGTAGAAGTCACTGCACCCGTCCATTTAATTCTTCCATCTTCACCACCATCAGATACAGTGATTCTTTCCGGTACGGATATATGAAAATTTTTTAGATCATTCTTTTGAGCCTCAATTTTTAATAATCTGTCTAACAATACTGTTAGTTGGTCAGCGTTGAGCTGCATGATATGATTCAGGGTAATTTTATTAATTGTATGCATGTGCCGGCAATTTGCTTGATTGAAATTATGTCTAAATCACCAAAAAAAATAGTAAGATTTAGAAAACACAATATAAGAATACCTTATTATATTTTGGAAAAACTATTGATTTTTTAAATAGTTAAAAATTCATGGAAGCAGATTTATGATTGTTTACAATTTATAAGAAAGGAAAAAAAGAACGGTGCGAAGGACAAGAGTAGTTTAAAAATAAAATCTGATATTGAAGACTTACCCGTTAGGTCTTAAGGCAGTATTGTAATACCCCCTTGATAAATTACGTGTGCACGGGAAACTGTACAGCGTGTCAGCTTCAAACAACAACGTAACATACTTCGCCAAGACCAACTTTCGAGACGACCGCAGGTACTTTGGACTGTTGCAGAAAGACCGTCTATACCATTTCTATGCATTGGGAATGACCGGATCGGGCAAGACAACCCTTCTTCATAAAAAAATAATGTCGGACATCCATCGACAGGAGGATAAGGTCGGACTGCTTGTGGTTGACGTACATGGAGACCTCATAGCAAACGTACTCAGAGATGTTCCGGATTATCGAAAAAGCGACCTTATCCATCTTGATGCACGTGATCCTCATTCGCAATTGGGATACAACCCACTGAGGCGCGTATCGTATGAGAAACGTGCGCTTGTTGCCTCAAATATTCTTGAAGTGTTCCAGCGGGTATGGGGAAACCAAGGCTGGGGCGTTAAGGTTTCCCATCTCCTTCGGTATATTATCCTGACCCTCCTTGATCAAAAATCAAGCGTGTTCTCTGACGTGCTGCGATTGTTAAGTGATGCTGATTTTCGCAACTGCTGTGTAAAGCATATCGTCAATCCCGATGTGAAGCGGTTTTGGGAACAGGAGTTTCCAAACTACAGCAGTAAGACCGACCTCATCCCTATTTACAACAAGATTGGCGGACTGTTGTCATACCCATCCGTGAAGCGCATCTTGATTGAAAACCAACAGCAAATCTCACTTCGTCGTATCATGGACCAAAAGAAGATTCTTCTTCTGAACCTGTCTAAAGGGGCTATCGGAAGCGAGGCATCGTACATCCTGGGATCGCTTCTTCTGACCTCACTTGCTTCATCTGCCTTCTCACGAATTGATACGCCTGAACACGAGCGCACCCCGTTCTTTGTGTACCTTGACGAGTTCCAGAACTACACGAACCTGTCGCTTGTTGAATTGCTGTCAGAATTAAGGAAATTTAAGGTTTCAATGATTATGGCACACCAGTACGTATCACAGCTTGATCCTAAGATACGAGATGCCGTTTTAGGAAACGTTGGGAGTATCGCCTGCTTTCGCCTCGGGTATGACAGTGCACGCATAATGGAGAAAATCTTCCATCCTGTCTTTTCCGCTTCCGACTTTATGAACTTGGCGAACTACGACATGTACCTCAAGCTCATGATCTATGGAACACCATCACAACCATTCTCAGCAACCACCGTTCCACATCATTCTTAGGTCGCCCCTCCCGTAAGGTCTCTTGTTCCTTCATACTGGCTTTGAAACCTTTAATTCAATACCTATGAAAACAGCACTACCAAGTACCGAGCTACTTGGTAGCTCGAAAATTCAAATCCAGTACCAACGACCGCATGTAAACGAAATGCACCACATCTCATGTGCCGAGGATGCAAACGAAGTGTTACGAAAGTATATCGATCCCGCACAACTGGATGTACGGGAATGCTTTTGGGTGATATTGCTTACGGCATCCAATCGGGTATTGGGAATTTCAGAAGTTGCCAAAGGCTCGACCCTTGGAGTACAGATGAACCCCAAATACATTTTCCAATTGGCATTGCTGACCAATGCGGTATACCTGATCATTTCACATACACACCCCAGTGGGAATTTGACCATCTCCCGTCAAGACATTGAACTGACCAAGAACATCAAAAGAGCCGCCAGGCTCATGGAGATGACCTTGCTCGACCATATCATTATTACCTCAGAGTCCTTTGTCTCGTTTGCACAAGAAGGAGAACTCTAAGTCAAATAATCACCTCCCTACCATGCCCAAGACCCCCATTTCCTATTACGGAGGAAAAATCAATATGCTTAAAGAAATACTCCCTCGCATCCCCAAACACCGTATCTATACGGAAGCGTTCTTCGGGGGCGGGGCGGTCTTCTTTGCCAAAGAACCCTCCGAGGCGGAGATCATCAACGATATCAACGGTATGGTGGTGAACTTCTTTGAGGTGGTCAAGACTGACTTCAACTGGCTTAAAAACCAGATTGAAGCAACACTCTTTGCGCGGGAAACCTACTCAAAGGCGTGGCTCATTTACAAAACACCCTCGTTGGTGGAGGACAAACGCTTACGAGCGTGGGCGTGCTATGTCGCGTGTAATATGGGCTTCGCAAACAAGCCCGGATCATGGGGCTACGACAAGTACAACAAACGTGTAAAGACCTTTCGGAACAAGACCATGCGATTTGACGAGTCCATTGTAAAGCGATTGGAGTTCGTACAGATTGAAAACAACGATGCCTGCAAGGTCATTGAGAGCCGTGATACCAAAGAGACCTTTCACTATGTAGATCCCCCGTACATCAATACTTACCAGGGAGACTACTGTGGATATACCGAATGTGATTACCGGAATCTTCTTGATACGCTCTCCAACATTAAGGGAACGTTTCTCTTGAGTTCGTACCCATCTGAGATTTTGGATGAGTATGTAGCAAAAAATGGTTGGTACAGCATCCGCTTTGAGAAGTCGCTATCAGCCCGAAAGGTAGAGGCAGGAGCCTCACGAACCCACAAGAAGGTAGAAGTCTTAACCGCCAATTACCCGCTTGACAAAGACGATTAGGTATGATTCTTTTCAAGAATTCAGATCTGTTTGTGACTCTTAATGACTTGTAGAATTTCTTGCCCATACGCTAAAATAAATAAATTCTAATTCCGAATGTAGTTCCGAAACATCCGAATGTAGTTCCTATTTATTGGTTTACATACTACCGAAACTTGTATTACCAAGAACACCAAAGATTAATAACCATAAATACATAGTTCTGTATTCTTAATCCCTTCAATATATAAATACACACGATATGGACATAACCCAAAAAACTGTCCTGCGGTACTTCCTCGGGACGCTCGAAAAACAGATGGAGGCTCTTGAAGTTTCCGGCATCAGCCCATTCTTCAAAGGGTACTTTACCCACGGGGAACTGATCGACATTATCAGGTGGATGTACCACCCAAAAGACCTCAAACAGCTTAACCTCAATGCGATGCACACCGATGAACTTGAGGAGATGGTCGGCAACGATGCCAATATCCTCAGTTACTTCATTGACTGTTGGGATACGGAGACCGCCTATCGTGAGTCCCTTAATCCCGAACAGGTATGGATAACCTTGGAGAAGATTGGCATGGAAACCCACTACCTGCGGAGTAAACCGATAACTAAGTGGGATACCTACGATTATGCCAATTACCGCTCCCTTCGCTTACGCTCTGGAGAGATTCAGGAGGTATATGGTATCTACGACCGCATGGTGTCACAGGACGATGTTGACCGTGTGGACTCACCACCCCGACGGTTCTATGGAACACGGGAACTTGCCGAATCTGCCATGCGGCACATGATCGAGGAAGAAGGCTTTGAAGAGGGTGAAATGCACCTCCTGTATACCTACAAAGCCACCTAAGAATGTAAATGTTTAATCCTTAAATTTTTTATACAATGAATGACAAAGTAATTATCGACGTACTTATCGAAAACATCAAAACCGATACGACAATCTTGGAAGAGGTCGACCAAAAACTCGAACCCCTGCAACAGGAGAAACGTGATGTCATGGAACGGATCAAGGATCACAAACAGGACGTATCCGTACTGATAAAGTACGCAGATGACCAGAGTAAAGAAGAACTGGAGAGCCTCGGCTTCGTGCTCCCCTATACCGGTGGACTCAACCCTGTGGCATCCATTGCTCTTGAAGTCCTGGTAAAGTCCAAGGAGAAAAAGATGACCAATGATGGCCTGCACAAAGCCTATGTCAAGGTGAGTCAAGAACGTGAACAGGAACCCGTGGGCTACTCGGATTTTAACATCAAGTGCCGCCCACTGTTCAACTCACAGAAGTTTATCCGTACCAAGGGCAAGGACCCGAAATCCTCCAAGGGGGACATCATCTCCCTAACCGGAAGGGTTGCCACCGCTCAAAACAAGGAAAACGATGGGAAAGCGAAGTGATCTTGAGAAATTTGCCAATAAGCAAAAGGCAATGGACCGAGCCATGTGGCTTAACTTTGAGTATCGACTTACCCATCAACGGTTTGTGATGGTGCCAAGCTATGAATCGGGATACTTTGTTGTTCCCAATGGACATCCATCCTTTGAAGGTGAAATGATCGAGGAACTGCCTAATGGTTATTCTGGTATGACCTACATGGACATCCAGAACATCATGGCCGATACCGATCCCTTACCTCACTGGGAAACGATCGCCGGTATGGTCTCCGTTATAAGCGGGGAGATATTGCGGTTTCTTCTTCACGGTAAGGTACCGCTAAAGCGGTTCATCCGATATGAACTTGCGTGCCGAGGGTACAACAAGGAAAACCGGTGGGTTGGATTTGAGAAAGCTAAAGAGATTTGGCTGAAATAATAACTATATACAAAAACGCATGTCACTTGGATATGCGTTTTTCTAAAAAATTATATACTTATCTATACAAGTTGAGCGACTATTTTAGATATTTTTCCTCCATCAAACATGTTCGAATTTCATCTATTAGGTCGAGCAATGTAAAAAATTACTAGTTTTTGCTAGTAATTTTTTACATAGTTCGACGAGAGAACAGTCCCTGCGAACTGTTCGTTAGGTTGAGAAATTGACTACTCATTACCACATAACCCTTTATGAGGAAATATGCCCTTTGGTAGTGTAATTACTAACTTTTTATCCTTTTGACAACTATTTGTGGTTTATTTTATGAATGGAGACCATAAAGAAATACTCGTTAACTAAATCAAAAGCTTTCTTACGAGGCCTTTTGATTGGGAGGTGTTACTTTTCTGTCGTCGTTCAAGATTTGCTGTCCTGTCATAACTAAGTTCTGGTATTCTCCTTCTCGGTAGACTCTACATAAACCAGTAACTTTTCCATTTACCTCTTTTTGGTGCGATTGACATTATCCTTCTTTGAAGGGTCAGGATTGTCACGAACATATTTACGACCATTTATCTTCACAATGTGCACACCTGAGTGCTTTCCTTGTTCAACTTCCTTTACGGTTACTGAACGTGGAACTTTCTTACGAGAACCAATTTTGTAGGTCTCATTTCTACCGTTCTCACCATCATTGTTGCCGATTATCTTTGTCACAGAGTTTTTTGGTTATGTTTCTAACGAGTCACGTAGGAGTCGACTATTCTCCGTTTGTAACTAAGCCTATTATACCATTTTCAGTTGTGGGCAATTCCGCAATTATGACACTTGTGATAATGTTATCTTATGGAGACTAACCAGGAAAAGTTTACCAATTACGAACTTTTTGTAGTTACAATTTTTCAAAATGCTACCCAAAAACTGTTAGCTGCAATTGAGCTTTCAAGTACTAGATATTCTTACAACGAAGCTTTTTTTCTTGCTATCATTGCGCAAGAAGAACTGGCAAAACTTATAATCTTACCTATTGCTAACGAGCTTGATACGCTTGAAAATGTTTTGACAAATCGGCAAGGCGCTTTTTATAAACACCCGGTAAAACAAAAGATTTTCACAAACTTTGGTTTGCAAAACCGGTCTCATCAGGATATTGAGAAACTAAAACAAGGTTACTTGTATGTAGGGAGCAGTGAACAAGGCAAGCCAGAGTTTAGTATTGCAAAACCAGATCAGGTAAGAGCAGAGATAAAACATACTTGTCTGTTTATGGTAAATCAGTTTAGTAACATAATTGAGGAAAAGGACTTTTCAAAGCTAACTAAAAAGGGAGCCACCTATTTTATGGAGATAGTGAAAAGTGCAATATCAGAAAGGATGTCCGAGGTTGATATGTCAATCAAAGACGACTCAAAAGAAATCTCAGACTTAGAACAGACAGACAAAGAAAGAATGATAATGAATAGATTGATTATGAACCCATACCAATTGATTAGAATGCTTAAGGCGGTTTTCAAAGAAGACTACAAAGAACATTTGAGCAATTTAGGTTATTACTCAATTGAAACATTTGAAGACTATCTTGCAAAGATTGAACTGGACTAACACTAAACAAAATTCTTCCGAACATCATCCAACCACTGGCACAACGAGACTTTCGTCTCGTTTGTTAGGAATTAGATAGTTCGAAGTTTTTTATAAGTATAATATAAATATGATTAAATTAATGCCTATCCCAAAAACCGCAGAAATTAATGATCTAAGTACTATCAACCTATGTAAACAACTAGTTCCTAATGGTACGCCCCAGTACCTAGAGATAGAGACAGTAGAGGGATCAATTGAAAATGATTGTTATGAAAATGTTAAGCGTATAATTGAGAAGAATGGAGGAGAGATACAATACGGTTGGCAAATATGGGAGACTCTTCCGAGTGTTATGATTGAAGCTGAGTTTCATGCTGTATGGATTGATAAAAATGGTGTCTACCATGAAGTAACACCAAAATCTTTGCCTAGTCTAAAGAGAATTCTATTCCTTCCTGATCCAAAACGCAGGTATTCAGGATGCCAAATTGATAACGTGAGAATTGCTTTAAAAGATGATGTGTTAGTTCACAAATTCATAGAGAATGCAGAGTTACTTTTTAAGGAAACTAACAGAGGAGATCTTGCCAATTTTCACGGGAAAATAATTCCTTCCAGGAAAATGTTAATTTTATTGGAAAAGAAACAAGAAATTTTTTTTAAAATTTTAAGAAAGTATTATCAATAAAAACCCAATTCCAAATTGAGTTAGATTTTCTTTCTCTCTATGTAAATTGAGTGAGTTAGCAAGCTCACTATTAACTTTTTTTAAAGTGAGTTTTGAAATTTTAGATCAATGTTGTAGTACTGCCTACATCGTCTCTTCTTGTTTACACTCCGGCACGCTAAAATCAAAATCCCCTCGGTGTGTATATACCGAGGGGGCTAAAAACATAAAAACATGAATAATATATTAACCATAGAGGATATGTATTTCTTGTTTGGGCAAGATACCGTCCTCATTAATAACTTATACAATAGTGTTAAAGAAACGTCTATTCCAGGACGTATAGTTATCCACGCTACAGATTTATTATCAAAATTACGTTCTCGGTTTGATCATTGTTACTTTCAAGAAATTCTAAAACAATTACAAAATACAATACCAGATCGCATTATTGAAATTGAAGAGCTTATATACGATATTGAAATATCACAGGAAAAAGAAGCATTAAAGGAAAAAGAATATTTCCTTATGACTCTATATAGTCAGGTTAATCAACTAGTAGAAGACTTTCCTTGAGGTGAACACTTATTTTTAACTTGCATTAAGTAGGTTCGAAGCTCATCCAAATATGAGAGCAACACTGGACAGAGAGGTCTCAAATCGGCATTTGAGCCTTTTTTTTCAACACTTTTTTCAGGTTCGAACTGCCTGTTTTTTGCTAATATATGTTTTCGGGATTTTTCGAACACCGTTAACCATTTCGACCTTATAATTTCAAGTTTTTCCTCGTTCCAGAGTAGGTTCGAACCAAATTCCTGAAGGACACGTTTTTTCTCTTCAAGGCTTCCATTTAGGATAATATCTTCAAATTCAACGGATAGATTGAACAATGATTCCAACTCTTCAAAGTAGTTTTCAAACGCTCCATTCTTGGTTCTAATCTCCTCCTCTTTCATATTGATTTCCTTATTATCAGAGATAAATTCTTCTTCCGAGATCAATTTCCTTAGATACATCTTTCGTAGCTCGGATTTTTCTTCAGCAAGCCTTTGAAGTTCTTTCGTATAGGTTTTTTTACGTTCGCTGTGTTCCTGGATTGATTTATCCCTGAGTTCCGCAATGTGTTTCTTTCCCCAATTACACAAGTCTTCACTCAGTGAAAAGTTATTTCTGATGTAGTCGGCGAGGTACTCATTGACCCGCTTCTCCTCAATACACTTGGCTTTCGTTTCCTTGGTCTTTCGCCGTTGTATATTGTAGTAATAGGTATATGACAGGTAGGTCGGGTTCTTCATCTGACTGATCAGGAGGTTACATTTGGGACACCGATCTCTAGCCCTGTACGCAAACTTATGCTTACAGTCACAGATAAGTTGAAACTTAAAGTCTGCCCCTATGCGCTGGTTATCCTCGCCAACGATAATGTGGTTGTAGGTAGCTTCATGCTCCTGTACTTTCTGGTAACTGCGTTTACTCAGTATTTGAAGGATTTTCTTGTGTTGTTCGACGGTAATAAGCCGTGGCAACGATTCATCCAGTACACGTTCGGTACGCCCTTCCGTTGTTTCATCCTTGGAATAGAAAAATCCGGCATAGATCGGGTTCTTCAAGAGTAACTCCATCATTGAGCGGCTGATCAGCTTTCCCCCAATATTTTTTAGTGGCACGGTGGTAAGTTTAAGTTCATTCCTTGCGTAATCGGTAATGGTCGTTATCGAGTCCCGTCCTTTGAGAAACCGTGCAAGGATGTACCCAACTTTTTTCAACCGATCCTTATCCACAAGCCACCCCCGGTCGCCCTTCTCCTTGGTCTTGTCATTGAGGAACCCTATAGGTGTTTTCCCTGTGGGCAAGCCTTTTTTGTACCGCTTTTTAAGTCCGCTCTTTACAAACACACTCTTATCATCCGAATCTTTCTTGCTGAGGATCAACTCAACCTGAAGGAAGAGTTTGTCTGACGGCGTATTGAAATAGGTACGACTGGGAGTTCGTATATGATGGAGCTTTCCGCGATCCATCAGATCGATGATAATTCCCGAGTCTACGGCATTTCGAGAGAGCCGATTGGGATGCCAGCACAGCCAGGCATTCACCACTCCTTTCTCGGTCAATGCAACGAGTTCATCAAATTTCTCTCGCCCTCGATAAAAAGCCGACTTGGTTTCTTCGATAATCTCACCGTAAACGTCCAGATCATGTTTTTCAATAATTTCAATAAGGTCATCATTTTGTCGCTCAATGCTCTGAATCTGACGTTCCTCAGCTTCAGAGCTTTTTCTCGTATAGGCACCATATTTAAAATGGAAATCGTATATAGGATTGTTTGGGTCATATTCATTCATACAATTTTTTCCTTCTACAAAAAAGGGATAACAACACGTTCTTTTCGTTGCTGAACTCAAAGATTGTTGTTACCCCATCTTTATGTATAAAGAAGGTGTTTATACCGGTTATGTTGTTCTTTGAGTCCAGCATTCACAGTATACCGATATTACCTTTAGTACTCAATGGTCTTCTTCGTTCTCATGTGTTTGTGCAAAGCTGTTGCGGTGAGCGTAAGGACAAACATTCCCAATTGGCGGATATCATCGTCATCCATTAAAGCGAGTGCTTCAAAACCAATATCCCTTTCAAGTATCGCCTTAAGTTCATACATCGCCTTGTGGGATAGCTGTATATCGTTCGGAGTTTGTGTGAGCATTCAATGATTTTACCCTCAATTGACCTCAATCCGTAAGGAGCGAACTGTGGCAAAATTTGTAATCGCCCCTTATGCCAGCCATGCAATCACTCTACACTCATTGCATGCTGTATTATAAAAACACAACCCAGACACCAAACGTCATATTCAACGACCTCTTGAAAGTTCTCACCGAAAGTGAACTGAAGGTACTCCTGACGATAATATACAAGACCATTGGTCAGGTAGACCCAAAGAACCCGTCACAACGGATACAGCGTGCCTGGATTGCCCAGAAATTCTTTTGCATGGTTACCGGGCTTTCCAACAAGTCGGTATCGAAAGCCATTGATAGCCTTGTCAAAAAGAACCGGATTCGTGTTTCTGACGGATACAACAAAACCATGTCAACACCCGGAACAAGGCGTGGAGCATCTGCGCTGTATTATGAAAGCTGTTTACAACTTTCTCCCAACGTCAAAAAAGCTAGTGAACATTCTTCCCATAATGCAGTGAAAAAACTTCACACTATTAAACTAAATTCCATTAAACAATCGTGTGACCTTTCTTCACAAGGGACACAACGACTAAGCGACCTCAAACGGTTCAAGCTGTTACAGCAAATGACCCACGTTCATTCTGAAAACTATGTGCCTCGTTTTAGGGGGAAACGGTAGCTTGGACAATTAATTCCCGAAACTCACTTAAAAGCCCCTTATCCACCGTTAAAACGTGCACAAAGCTGTGAGTAACCGCAATTTTTTTTGTAATAGGTACAAAGTTTGTCGCTGTTTTCCTTTGTAAAACCCTTCTGTCAACACCTGTCTCCCGTATGATGCAGAAAGCGGTGTTAACCCCACCGCTGATAATTTAATACGTATGAATTTACATAACAAAAAAAATAAATTAAAAGACTACCGAACTCGGTATAGTATTCCGCTCGTTGATTCTGCTTTCATTCTTGATACGGATGTAGGAAACCTTTCCAAATATGAGAACGGGGAACTCTCTCCCACCTTAAAAATAGCAATCGCTTATCACCTTTTGTACGGTATGCCGATGCAGGCGCTCATTGACAACGATTTCATGCTACTTAAATCAGCACTCATCGACAGGCTGTTCATGCTCTCTGAGCAATTGATGAAGAAGAAGCAAACGGATTCCGTCACCCGAAGGATCGAGTCGATTAATGGCATGATTACCCGCTTGAACACAGAGGAACAGCATGAGGACTGACAAAGCAAAGGAAGTGGTACTTGCCCTGTATCCAAACAAGCGAGGGATCGGGTATGCAATACTCAATGGCCCTGAAGAGCTTATTGAGTACGGACAGTACCATGCAAGCAGATTAGGCAGTGCCGCCCATATCAAGTGGGTTCGGAACTATCTTGATTACTATGAGCCAACGTTGGTTTTACTGCGTGCCGATCACGAAATTTTCCTCAAGAGTGAACGCCTCAAGAAGTTGATAAAACTCATCTACAAAGAGACTTCACTACAGGGACGAGAGGTACACCAGTACTCACGAAAGCACATACAAGAGGTGTTCTCTTCGTTCAATTCAAAATCAAAGTTTGCCATTTCCAAAAAACTGATCGAGTGGTTCCCACGGCTTAAAGCGTATGCCATGCCGTACCGTAAAGAATGGGTGTCAGAGCATACCAACGCCGGTATCTTTGATGCGCTCTCGTTGGCCATTACCCACTACTATCTTGTTGATTAGTATTGTTAGTGAACACCCCGTGAAAAGGTGTTTTTTGATATTATAGCATACTTTGTACTTACACTTTACTTTTGGTATACCAGTGTGGTATACACCAGTATCTTTATAGTGTTTTAATAGTCTTGTAAATTAAATAAAACCCCTTGTAGGGGGAGGTGTAGTTGATCATGGTCTCTGCTCCCTCCCCTACAGGGGGTTTTTATTACAAAGCTAAATAATCTTTCACAGTTGAAAGGGTTTTATCAGCGGGTCCCTTACCGTCTTGTGCCGCCTTAAGGTACAACAAAACCGCTTTGTTGTCGGGAGCAACAAACTTTTTACCCAACTGTATTCTCTGTCCTGGTATCGTCTTTGTCATGATTGCAGTATATCAATACAATTTACTTCCCAATTATGTTTCAACATACTCCACAAATTCTTTCAAATCCTCGAATCTACCACACTTATTTACTTGGTATAAATAGGATAGTACCCTTTTTTCTTGCAATATTTTCCCCACTGCGATATACTATCAGAGTCGAGCCAAATCATTATTATTGAAGATTTAAGATCAGAAATAGATATCGGATGATTTCTGCTCGACGGAATAGTTTTCTCAAAAGTCTCCCTGATCAGGGGAGACTTTTGAAGTGATTTTTGCTCAACACTTAAATCTTTACTTCGGGGTCTATTTTTGGTTAATCTTCTTTCGCCCCATTTTTTAACAAAACCCTTGTAAAATAATGATTCTTTCGACCCATTACACTTTGTAGCCACTAACATCAATAACATATTATGGAACTTCAGAAACAACAGAAACGGAACGGTTTATGTGGTGCTTAATTTTAAGAAATATGCTATAATTTTAGTATCTTGGTGAGTGGAACAATTATAGATGTATGACAACTGTAGAGTTAAAAAATTTGATTTCCAAATCTATGAAGTCCGCAGACATTGGACTTCTTCAATATATTGCCGAAGCTATACGAAACTATAATGCCAACAAGTCTTCTTCTTCCGTTTTGACAGCCGACCAAATCAAAGAACTGGATAGACGTAGAAGTCGTTACCTTTCAGGAGAAGGAACATCCTATTCTTGGGAAGAAGTAAAACAACAACTTAGAGACAAGCATGGCTTACCGTCTTGAGGTTCGTGATGATGCCCTTGATGATATTGCAAGGAGCTATAAATGGTATGAGGAAAAGAGTGAGGGTCTTGGCTTACGTTTTGTTGATGAGGTTGAAGCTACAATCAATTATGTTTCAAAGTACCCGGAGCATTTTCAGATAAAATCAAAAAAGCCATACCGAGAGGCTGTTTTAAAGGTTTTTCCCTACGTTGTGGTTTATGAGATTAATAAGAAGGAAAAATCAATTGTGGTGTATTCGGTATTCCCATGTAAAGATGATCCAGATAAAAAACCTAGATAGTCGAAGGAAGCCCAGAAGTATCACCTCTCCTGGTCTTTCTCGCTATGTTTGTGATTCCTTACGCTATTGAGTTCTTTAGAACGGGACTGGACCTTTTGGCGCTCGGAACATCCTCTTCTTGGCAGGTATAAATTACAAAACCGATAGCGAATACTATCGGTTTTTTTATGCTCATAAATGAGATACCTATGTTATTGTTCTTTTTCCATATCCTCCGGTCGTACATGAATTACCTTTCCATTACTGGAAACAACAACCGGGGTATTTTTATACTTCTTAAACGCAATCATTTTCTTACGGGCAATGGTTAAGCCCTTGGAAATTTTTGCTTCTAAAGCATCCAATTTCTCTTTACTTGTCATAATATTTTGTTTTTAGTTGTCGCCAAACATTTTTGTCTACCTCAATGAGTGTGCCATCAATTAAACCCCTTGCAATGGTGCTAAATCCTTCTTTGGAATTATTGACCATTGACCATTCATCAACAATTGGTAGGTAGCGATTAAAGAGATGGTTAAGACCTCTTTCATATCTGCGTGCAATAACATCTTTTGGGATGTCATGACCGCCCTCTTTAACCCTAATACCCACTCTTTCGATGGCCAACTCAATGGAGTCTAAAAATAAGAAAAGTAATGTGATCGTGTATCCATTGCTTCGAGCTTGTTCAATAAGTGAAACATGGCTTTTCGTTGCAAGTGTTGTTTCAATCGCAAACGACTTTCCCTCATGTAATAGTTCTTTGATCCGTCGTACCATCATTTTGCCCGACTGTATTGCAACTTCATCAGGATTAAATGGCGATAGTCCCCTTGCGATTTCGTCCGCATTAACAAACTCATCACAATTAAATATCTCAGGTAAAATGGTATATGAAGCTGTTGTTTTTCCGGCTCCATTTGGCCCTGCAATAATGTATAAATTTTTCATTTAATAGTTTTTAATCTATTGTGTTTTGCAAAAGCGTACCATACTTAACTAAAAATACAATCGGGAAATGGAACAAGTCTCAAAATAAATTAAGGCAAAAACAACATATTCGCTATCTTTTGAAAACCGGACTATGGCTTTTCATAGGATACATTGTTAGCTGCTGGCAATATTTCTTTTAGTTCCAATTTCGGGCTTGATAATTTCCGGTTCATCATATATTTCACGTAGCAAATCTGTATATGAGTTTTCATAATTTTCATCGTTTCTCATGTCAATATGTATATATTGTTGCATAAATTCAGGAATGCTGTCTGTGGAATCACCATCTCTCAGAACTGGAATTATTCTTTCGTTGTTAGTTTGATTCTTGTAGAGTTCTGAATTCATTATTGAATACTCATAGCCAACTCCACCTGCTCTTTTCTCTGCTTTTAATTTATAGTTAGGTGTAAAAATTATAACTATTCTGTCGGCTTTCTTAATCGAAGTCTCAACAAAATGAGGCAAGTTTTTACCAGGTCTAAGTTCATATCTATCCAATATCACATTTACTCCTTCTTTAACAAGTTGATTTGCTAATTCAAGAACCCAGTTTTTGTGCTTTTCTGAATCCCATGAATAAGAAATAAATACAGTTGCAACTTCCTCATTGGCAGTTTCCTTTTTTGGTTTTTCAATCTTAGGTTTTTCTCCTTTGATTAAAGCCTTTATTGGTTTTACTTTTTCTTCCTCAAAAGGCTCAACCATTTCAAGTATTCTATTGATAAAATCAATTCGGGTGTTTTCATCAAGTTCCATTATCATGTCGTAGAAATAGATTTTTCTACTCGTACTTTTCCCTTGCTCATTTCGCAGATTGATATATTGATGATAGTCAGGATGATATTGATTGAATTCTTTGAGAGTATTTATGAATCTTGGACCAGAAAAATATGTGCTTGCATCACCTTGCACATTAATTACCTCGAATAATCTATTATAAATCTCAATCCAGTTCATTTTTTCAATTTTATTCGCAAGTTCTTTTTTAGGTTTTTCCTTCTCATATTTATTGATTATCTCCTTACAAACTTCTTCTTCTGGAAATAATTTAGCGTAATTGTATGCAGTTTCTCCTTCACTTTGAGCAGCTAATTCACGAACCAAAGTTTTATAATTATCATCATTTAGCACAAAAAACTTTCCATTATGTAGAAGAAATAATTCTTGCAGATTGTCAAATGTTATTGATGTATTTTCTTTAGAGATTTTTGAGAAAAATTCGGATTCAAATATCGTTGCCGAATACTGTAGAAGAGTATCATTTGGAATTTCTTCCTTTCTCTTATATAGAAAATCAAGAACTGGTTTCCAAGCCTCTTTCTGTATGAGTGATAGTACGTATTCTTGATTCAATTCTTTCATTTTCAGCTTGCAGCTAACGCCGCGCTATGTGAAGTCCGGCGAATTTTACTGAAATATAAGAAAACCATCAACGATGTGATGGTTATTGTACCGAAGTGCTGCCGTTTTGGAGCGATCACATCGATTGTCGATAAGGCCATGCAATGGCCATATATCGTGGTTTGCGTTATATTGGGAGTAAAATTAGCTATGAGCAGCAGCGTCCAGCAGGAAGGTATTGCTTATATAGCTTTGTTGGGTACAGTTATTTTATTTTATTAAAAATTTCATTTGCTACCTTTTCAATAAAATCAATTACATCTCTTACATCAGTAGTTGAAATTGGCCATTTAACTCCAGGATTTGAAGGATCCAAATCTGATTCATGAGCTATCTTATTTCTGCGATCAACAATCAATTTCAATTTTGCTTTAAGATCTCCAGCATTTAAACCAAAACTAGGTGCAATTTCTTCCCATAGTTTTAAATCACTTACTAGTCTAATTGCATCAGCGATTTTATCCGGATCTTGAAAACTAAGCCAAGAGTGTTTTTGCCTTATATGCGATGATATTATAATATTTGAAGGTATAGAGCCTTGAACTGTCGAAATTGGAATTGGAAATCGATTAAATGCTGGGCATGTAGTCCTTCTGCCATTATATATTTCCATCATTTCTTCTAAGACAAACTCATGAATAAAATGATCCAACGCACTAACTGCAAGTACGATTTGAGACCGATATAAATCAGATATATCTAGAGCATTGGTAGTCATTCCATCGATCTGATCAATGGTAGATGTTAGGTCTTTTATTTCCTGAATTCTGCTATTGAATTGTGATACAGAATTATTCATTTGTCAATTCAATCACCCGATTTGCGAGTTCATTAAATATTTCATTGAACTCAGCTTTTTTAGCTCTATCCTGTTCTAGTACCGCCCCAACATGACCAAACATTTCATCTTCAAGTGCAAATACAGGTATTTTATGTTCCTGAGAGGTTGCTATCAAAGTATTGAAATCAGGAATTTGTACAAGACAAAAGGTTTCATTAAAATCAGCTTCAATTTGATTGTATTTCTCGGTTGACAGCATCATTTCAATTTCATTAAGTTTAGGGGTAAGAGTTTCCTTCACACCTTTATTTATTCTATCAATCCAAGCCTGAAAACCTTCTGATGCAACTCCTTTTCTAGGCCTATATTTTTGAATTACCGTTCCTAAAAATTTTGGATGTCCTTTGGGAAAAGGATAAGCCGCATTTTCAAGTTCATCCATTCCTTGAGCTCTATTAGACCAATTTACCCAACGTGGAAATACTGCTGTTAACGAATCAATAGCCATTTTTGAAAAGTAATCAGGTGAAGTTGGAACAAGAAAAAAGTCACTTGTCATCAAGATATTCTGATTTAACGCCCCTAGACTTGGATTCATATCTATCAATACAAAATCAAATTCGTATTCTTCGATTTCTTTATCAATAAAATATGAGAACGCTCCTGGCACATTTTTTAATGCTTGAATTGAACTAGACAATTCTTGTGCTATTCCTAATGTGATTTCATATTCTGATAAGTTGATATGACCTGGTACTAAGCTTAAATTTGGTCTATTTGTTACCTGAATTGGCTCTACCGGTTCAATCAGTCTAGGAAGTGATTCATAGGCAGGTTTTAGAGCTGCTTTAATATTTCTATCTGGATTTTCGAGGTAGAATTGCTCAAAATCTTCATCTCCTGAATAGCCAAGAATGAGCCCTGTTAGATTACACTGTGGATCCGCATCAACTAGTAGCACTTTATGACCAAGTTCAGCAAGTTTCCATCCTAGATTGAAGGTAGTGGTTGTTTTACTTACACCGCCTTTATGATTAAATAGTGTTATCTTTTTTGTCATATCTTCAATTTAATTGTGCCCAACTTGTTGATATAGATGTAAAATACATTCTTTTCCGCCCATATTAGGATATAACCGATAAAAACGGTTATTCTTTATAAAATTTCAATTTTCAGGGAACCCAAGAAGTATCACCTTTCCTGGTCTCTCTCGTTATGTTTGTGATCCCTTATGCTATTGAGTTCTTCAGAACGGGACTGAACCTTTTGGTGCTGTCGGAACGCATCAACACCGTTTTCAAATCCTGTAAAATACTGTGCTTTATTTTCACACTTCAACATCTTCTGTGCGAGCGCCGAAAGATGCTCGGCAAAGAGATAACCGTGGTTGAAACCTTTTACGTATGTGGGATCGATTTTACTCATGTGAACTTTTCTTTTTTGTGATTGTCGAGGTACTCCATAATGGAATCATAGTCGTACAGAATGATTTTTCGCTGTGGTTGGGTGTAGGTGATGGCTCCTGTGTCACGGAGATTTTGCAGCGTGGTCTTGCTCTTGATGTTCAGTAACTCCATGGCACGCTCCGGTGTTACCCACTTGTCTTGGGTCACCTGAAATTTCTCTTTGAGTCGATCTACCACAACTTCAATCAATTCATAGAATGCTTCGTCTTGTATGCAGATTACTTCCATAAGCTAAAAATACATATTATCCGCTTAGTTGATGACGGCATCAAGTGCGTCATCTGCATCTTTGTGAATAAAGTTTGCTTGGTATCCGATAGTCGTTTTAAGATCAGTGTGGCGGTAGAGTTTTTGTAGCATTAACGGATGAATGGTATCTCCGGCGATATTCCCGAAGGTATGTCGTGCAATATGATTTGAAATTTTCTTGTCGATGTTACAGGATTCAGCTATTCGCTTGAGGTACTTATTAAACAAACTCGTTGCATTACGAGCCTTGATAAATACGTCTTCGGGATTATTTGGGTTGGCGTGTTTCAAAAAAGGAAATATGTAGTCCCTCTTATTCTTCTGATCCTTTTTGTAGAAGGCTAGAATCGCACGTGCCTTTTCAGGGATTTTTAAGCTCTGTGACTTCTGATTTTTGTTCATGACGTAGAACAAACGATCATCAATAAAATCTGACCACTTCATTTCAAGGACATCTGATATTCGCACTCCAGCAAAGTAGTAGGAGAAGAGCCATACATTTCGCGTATGCCACACAGAACTCCCCTCTTCCAACGCTAATGCTTCAATACGTTGTACTTCTTCTTTGTTGAGCCCAATTTTGAGACTCTCGGTAATGCGTATCTTCTCTTTATCCCCTGCGAAAGGATAGTATTTATCATTAACAATACCCTCTTCAATGGCAATATTGTAGATGGTTCTGATAAATATCAGTTGGTTCGTAACCGTTCGTTCTTTGTGCTTGAGGTAGGTCTCACAGAAGGACTTGAACCGATTGATAAATGCCATATCAATGTCAGTAAAGGCAAGAGACCCGTTGTTCGCAAATTCTTTGATCCCATCCATGATACCCATCTTCGGGTCCATACCCTTTTTGTGTCGAAGTTGTCTCCGCTCTTTGATACCATCAATGATACTCTGTCGTGATCCTGCTTCATTGAGGTTCGTAAACTCTTTAATGTTATAGAGGATGGAAAGCTCAGATCGAGCAACAGAAAATGTCCCAGTATCATACTTATCCTTAACCCGTTTGGAGCCAACTTGAAAAAATGAAATGTTCTTTCCCTTTCGCTGTACCTTCTTCTGAATGTGCTTTGCAGAAACATTATCGTTGTGGGACATAGCCTCAAGAGCAGTGTCGTCTGCCTCAGTTAACTTTTTCAAAAGAAAGTTGTTGAGCCGTTTAGAATTGGGGTGTGATTTTTTAATCTTAGAGTGTACCGAATCCCAATCTTTTTCTAAAATATATGTTCCGGTAAAAACGTACCTGGGTTTTCGATCTTTGGTAATCCGAAGTACCAAGGGGCAGGTACCATCTTTTTTTTCATAATGTTTCCATAAAAGTATCTTTACTGAAGCCATAAGTAGTGAGGTTTTTAACGACTTCAAAGGTATAAAAGAAAAGTGATTTTATGTAAAACATATGTAAAACATTTCATGGTTCTTCATGGTTTTTTGTGAAGTAGTATAAATTTTAAATGTTTGAAAAACAAAGTTTTAAGTGCATATAAAACTATATAAAACCATAAATCATAAGGCTCATAACCCGAAGGTCGCTGGTTCGAGTCCAGTCCCCGCTACAAGGAAAGCCATCAACGAAAGTTGGTGGCTTTTTCTTTGCGATAAAGCCAAGCCAGCTTGAACTTTTGAGCAAGGAAAAGGCTAAACCTCGCTCTAGCGAGGTTATGGCTTTATTTGTAAAGCTCTCCAAAAGGCCCATGGCGAAGCCATGAATCCAGTCCCCGCTACTAGATTAACCCATTGACTGACAGCACTTTAAAACTGTTGTCAATGGGTTCTTTTTTTATAAATTGCAAAGCGCGTACGCTACCGCATACGGAAACGGGATGGGAAGAAAAAAATACACCGAACCGAAGATCTACCACGGTGGGGAGGATTTCGACCTCTCCAAGCGGTGGTACGTCTATTATTCCTATGAAAGCCCAAATCTTAAGGACAAGCTCGGTAAGCCCATCATGGTACGGCAGGCCCCGGTCACCATGAGCATCAACCGTAAGTACAAGACCAAGGCCGAAAGGCTCATGCAACTGGGCATTGTCAAGGAAGTGCTGTTGGAAATGCTGAAGGAAGGATATTCCCCCTATAAGGATAAACTGTCCTTTAATTCCGAATCCCTTGACTATACCGTCGAATCGGCCCTTGATTACGCCTACGCCATAAAAATTACGAAGCTCTCCGATACTTCTGTAAAGGATTATAAGAGCAGATACGGCAGATTTAAAAAATATCTAGATAAAAAGAACCTGCTCGACAAAAGTATATTGACCATCACCAAACAAATGGTCAACCACTACCTGCATACGGTTGCAAGTTCGAGCAGTGCTAGGAACCGGAACAACACTCGTATCATCCTAAGCGCTATTTTTGCAGAATTGGAGGATAACGATATCATCCCTCGTAACTTTGTTGAGAACATCAAGGTACTTGATACGAAATCGGTGAGCCATAAGACCTATTCGCTAAAAGAGCTTGAAGGTCTTTTCGCCTACATGCGTGAAAACGACCCCCTCTTATTGCTTTTTGTAAAGTTCGTTTCCTACAACTTTTTGCGGCCTATCGAGGTATGTCGATTGAAGGTCAAGGATGTATTCCTTTCCCAAAAACTGTTACGGTTCCGCGCAAAGAACAAGCCCGAAAAGACAAAGATCATACCAGACATCGTGCACAACGAAATCGTTGAACTCGATTTTCCCATTCAGGACCACTATCTTTTCACCCCCAATGGTATAGGAGAGTGGAAAGCAGCTGAGACCAGCAGAAGGGACTATTTCACCAAACGCTTTTGGAAACTGAAGAAGAGGTACAACGAGCATCTTATTAAAGAGGGAAAGAACCTTCAGCTAGGTCCTGAATATACTATCTATTCCTTTAGGCACACTTTCATCACTTTGCTCTTTAGAAAGTTCAGAAAAGAATATACCTACACTGAGACTTGCGATAAACTCATGCTCATCACTGGACATTCGACCCTGGATGCGCTAAAGTCCTATCTAAAGGATATTGACGCAGAGCTCCCAGAGGATTACAGTGGATTGTTGGATTTGAACCTCTAGAAATGTCCTTTAAAACGTTTTTGTTGACGCCCTACAGGTAACTTGAGAGGTGGCAAGTATAAAAAAATTAAGCCCTCTAAATGGGCGGTTTTTAAGGACTAAAGAGTAAAGTAATTTTCTTAAGACCCGCCTAAATTCTGTTTACACAGTTTATTGGATACTACCTTTCTTAACGAGGATAAGTCCGATTATTGGCCTTATTTAGTAGTCCCGATAATTGGTCTTTTACGAGACCATCTTTCACTAATTATTCTTCAAATTTCTAAGTAAATCCGTAACGTTAGAAATTTGCTTTGACATAATTAAAAATTTGTAATTCGAAAGCCTATTTATCTAAGTGCAATTTCCCCATTGCGATGAAGAGTTCCCTGTAGTATTTTTTTTGTTTCTCCCGCTCTGTCATTAGTTTTGGTTTATGGTCAGGACATTCCCTAGCCTTCTTTTGGGAAAGTATGGCTTCCAAATCCTTTACGGACAAGCTTTCCAAAAGAGCATTTAAGAGTTTATCACTGACCAAATTTCCTTCCATGACGTATTATAGCCTTCTTCGTTTCCGCCTTCTTTTTCGTTTGTACCTGTCCAATTCCTCAAGTTCCAACTTGAAGGCGTTCCATGGATTATCCTCAACCAAGGGCTTTACATGTCCAATTCCTTTATCCTTTCCCAAATGGTAGTTTGGTTTCTCATGAGCATTTTTAAGCCCTTCAACATTTCGCGCTGGAGCTTCAATAGCTCTTTCCGATTCATCTCCGATGTCTCCAAAAGCTCGTGCATTTCCTTTACTTGGCCCGCTATGTTCGAGAATAATTGAACGGTCTCTTTCTTGGTCATAATCCAGATGTTTGATAATGTTGTTCCATGAATATTGTCTTCCCAATGTGCTTCCCTTGTACACTACCCCTTCGTAATCGAATGAGATTCCGGTGACCCTTCCCGTGGTCACGCTTGCATTGAACATGGGGGTTACCCTTTTTTCTTAAGCTCCCCTATAAAACCCTGTACATCGTTTGAACGTATCATTGCCCCATCTATCCTTTGTTGTAGAACTAGTTTTATGGGTGCTTTTCCCGTACGTATCGCTTTTTCAATTTCCTGTTGGGTGATGCCCGCTTTCTGTTTAAGAACTGGACTTTCAACTTGGGAGAGGCCGTATTTGATTTCCAGTTTACGAACCAGCTTTTCACTGCGCTGATAGTCCCTACTATCGGAAACTACTTCACCCGAATACTTTACCCTATTGGCGATGATATGGATATGCTCATGATTGGTGTCCGTATGGCGGTACATGATGTACTGGTTGCTGTCAAAGCCCATCCCTTGCAGATAATCAAAGCCCAGATTGGCAAATTCGCTATCCCCCAGATTGTCCATCAGGGGTAGGTTGAGCGACACATGGTAAACGACCTTTTCCAGATTTGGACGGAGCTGCCTGACCATGTTGAACTCCTTGGTCATGTTGACCACGGTATCATGGCTGATACCACAGTCCAGTACATATCCCTGGTCGTTTTCAACCTTCTTTTCGTTGTAGGCCAAAAGCCCATAGAAATCCTTGCCCTTAATCTGCTTTGCTAGCATCGTAAACGATTTTTGATTTCAGGTCATCGATAAGGAGTTTCATTTCATTTAATTGCTCATCCAAATGAATAGGGTTCCGCATGCCCAAATATCTTTGTCTGGTCAATTGGTTGATATTGTTCCCAATACGGGAAAGCTCCACGTATACCTTTCGGTCGATGGGGGAATACCGCATCTTTGCGAGCACCGAGCCTGATATCTTTTTCCTGATAAACTGGGGAACGGTAAGTCCCAATGAATCGGCATTTTTTGTCAGTTCAAGATACTTGTCCGCATTGAGCCTAAAGCTTACGATTATAGCCTTCAACGCTTTTACATCCTTTTTTGGTCGTGCCATTTTTATGGGTTTGGGGAAGGTCACCGATATACTTTGCGAACGATGTGAGCAGTTTTTGTTTACAAAAACATGGCTTGCTTCGTGACCTCCGACTTCTTAAGGCAAACCTAAGGCAGTGTTGGGTTTATTTTGGGCAGTAGCGTACATGGGTTAATGTACGTTACCCATGGTCAGCATTGCAGAATGTCCCTGTAAGTTGCTTCTAGGGATTGTGCCGCTTCCTTTATTTTAAAATACAATTGGGAATAGGTGACCAAGTGGGCAAGCGTCTGTCGGTATTTTGCCTTTCGAAGACCATCGTTCTCATAATGACTGCATGGGTCTTTTGGATGTACCTCGTTCGGTGAACTAAAGGAATTCATGGCACTATGGGAAAACTCAAACCGTTGGGAGGCTTTTCTATGGATGCTATCAAGAGTAAGATCTTTTGGATATTCCCTGACATCATAATACAATTCTTCAAGGATAACGATGAAGGCTCGACGACGGGATAATTTCGGCTTTTTTTGGGACTGCTCCAATTCCTTTTGGGCATCCATCAAAAGTTGCTGTGCCAATTTTATCTGCTCCGAAGTATAAGTATTTCCCTAAATCAAGGTCTTCCCACCCTTGTCTCTTTTTTCAAGGTAACGCATCAAGGCACCGACGGTGCTCATAACCTTGGTCCTTCCTTGTCTTTTCTCTTTGAAGGCCCATTTTCGATGGCCATCTTCATTACCGTTGTCAATTTCTTCAACCGTAACTGAAGCCCAACGAGATTCGATTGTATGATATCCCCAACCAGCATGTAATCCATCAAAGTGGAATCCTGTTTCAATACCTTGGACTTGGACATCAGCAACAAAAGGCCTTTTTCATGGTCGTCCAACCCCGTTCCGTAAAGATCAAGTCGGTTATCCAAACCTTCGAGAAACTCCTCCATTCCAACGTCATCCTGACTAACGGTAATCTGCTCGGTTTTCCATTCCATACTTCCCAAAATCTCCTTGCCCATGTGGTCTAGGGCATAGCGACCATATTCCCATTTCCTGTAGGAAACCGTTGGGTCGATAAGTTCCATTTCCACAAAGTCCATCAAGGCCTCATTGGAGAGAAGGTTCTTGAGATCATGTTCCATCTCAAGAAGTTTGTGAAATTCCGACTTTGACCCCTCATCCAAATTGTTCAGGAAGTGTCCACAAAAAGACTGGGGGATATCGAACATTCCTTGTGCATTTTCCTTGATGGAATCCATAAAAACAGGCCGTTGTTCCTCATGTACCTCATCGTAATGTAGGCCGTAGGTGAACAGTACTTTTACAAGGGAGCTGAGCTGTGCTTCCGATAACTGCACGGAGGTGTTGGAAGGGGAAGAACCATCCCTATTCTGAAATGCCTCCCTGAAAGATAGGTGGCTTACAGGGTGCGATAGGTCCAAAACGGTATAGACGGTTTGTGACATATCGTAAATTTAGGCAAAAGAAGGGGTTCTTACCGATTTTTGGGATTTACTTGTTCCATTCGGTGGCATTGTCTTCGGGTATCTCCTTATCCCAAATAATGGCATACACCTTCAGTCATTCGAAGTTTTTGGAGCGGATTTCCTTGAAAAGTTTCTTTTGACCTTTTGGCAAAGATTCAGGTGCAACAAATGATGCGTGTTCTCGTCGATACGTATAGGTCCCGTCCAACCTTCCAAATGTTCCTTTTCCAATTTTCGAAATTGGTTCCATCCAAAATTCGATATACCATAAAGTCATCACAGTCCGCCTCCATGAGTTGTTCCCGGGACTTTTTTGAGTAGTGCAGTCGCCTCCTCACCGCCATAAAAGAGATGGGTATGTTTTTTCTTGTTCATGTTTTTGGTTGGCAAATGGCTTTGGGTAAATCGACTAACATTCAACAAATTAAAGATAAACATTAGTTTGAAATTCACGCCCTGTAGAGCGTTATTTTTTAAAGGTGATTTTTTGATATTGTCCCTATGGTGAAAGAGGACGACCAAGACAGGTTCGAGGCGATAGGAAAAAGAATCAAGGAATTACGGCTAAAAGCGGGCTATTCCAGTTTGGAAACCTTTGCCAACGAGCATAATCTCAGCCGACGTAACTATTGACGGTTGGAAAGTGATGGCGATTTCAAAATGTCTACCCTGCTCCGCATCATTGAAATTCATAAAATGTCATTGGAAGCATTTTTTAAGGGTATCCAATACTAAAGGTTCATCACAATGGCCTAATAAATATCTAAATAGCTATCACCAATTAAACTCATAAATGTAGATAGCTTTTATTAAGGGCGAGGCAAGCTTTTTTAGCCTATGAATTCCCCAAGTTTCCGAAAACAAGCAGTATGTACTTTGGAAAGTCGAAAACCATTGACCTGCTAAAAAAATCCATTTTTACACAGCTATATTTCGACAGCAAATATGATCTAGTGCCGAAATATAGCCTTCCAAGTTTTACTTAAAATATAAAGTTGTATTTTGATTTTAAGGTAGAGACCTTATCATCATGAGTAACCCACCATTAAGTAGTACTATATAATTCAAGGAGATTTTAAAAAAGTTCCTTTCATAAAATCCATGAAATCACCCCTATACCAAACCTCTATCGGCAAAGCTGTAATAGGAGCCATCGGGGGCCAGTATGATATGATCCAGCACCTTGACATTAAAAAGTTTGGAGGCGTCCTGTATCTGTTTGGTGATGCTTTTATCGTTGGCGCTGGGTTTTAGCATACCGCTCGGATGGTTATGACACAATATGATTGAAACTGTAAGGCTTTTGAGGACGATGGCGAACAGGATACGCAGATCGACCGTGGTTCCCGTTATCCCTTCTTTAGAGATCTCATAGATACCCTTGACCTGATTTCCGTTGTTGAGCAATACCACCTTGAAAGATTCCTGTAATCCTATGTTGCCCTTGTCCCAATCTTCGAACAATACCTCGGCCGCTTCTTCCGATGAACTTACTTTCTTCCAGCCAAATTCGGGAATCTCGTGCCGATAACTTACCTCAATTTCATTGATTGCCCTCATGGTACTCCGATATGGTTTATTTGCCTGTTTTTCGATTACTTAACTTACTTCAAGATACGATCATGTGTCTTAAATAACCAGTATTTGTGCTTAAAGACCCCCATTTGACTTCTTTCTCCCTACCCACAAAACGGCACCCGTCAGGGTGCCAAAACCCCTTGTGGGAAAACCAATGCGGCGTGACTTATTTAGGTCCCACCGCATTGAAAATGGTCCATATTGCACTTATCAATGTTGGCTTTGGCGAACGTAGACCATTACCTATTCATCAGGTAATGGGCAAGGTCATTTGAGCACTAGAGAGCTGTTCCAAATGGTCGCCCCTCTAGGCAGCGGAGTCATAACAGCTTTGTTAGAGGAAATGAAGAAAACCAGAGCACATTTCTAAAGGGAGGGCTTTACTAAACCTCTCTAAGAGCAGCGCAGTAACTGCTGAGGGTTCATTCCTTAATTTGCTTTATTCATTGGTTAGGTGTATCCAACAGGCATGGGATTCGTGCCCCCACTCTTCATGTTGATGAAAACCACGAGTTTTCTCCATAATCAAAATCCCATGTCGAGTTATTTTTACCTCTACATACGCCTTAATCAATGCATTTTCAAGGATTAATATTGCTATATTTAAATTCTGTAGAAACCAATAAAACAATGCCGGAAACCAACCGTATAGAGTACAAAAGAGAACTTTCAACGGGGCTTGAAAAAGAGGTTATTGCCTTCCTGAACTCCAGAGAAGGAGGCCTGCTTTATATTGGCTTGGATAAAGATGGTAACACCTATGGGTTGGCAGATTCTGATAGTGACCAACTCAAAATCAAAGATCGGCTAAAAAACAATATTAGACCCTCTGCCCTAGGGCTTTTTGATATTGTCTCAGAGGAAAAAGAGGGGCAGGATATTTTAAAGATTATTGTAGCAAGCGGCCCTGAAAAACCATATCATCTCAGAAAATACGGAATGAGTGAAAAAGGCTGTTTTATCCGTATCGGTTCGGCTGCCGAACCTATGCCCCAAAAAATGATTGATGAGCTTTTTGCCTCGCGCACACGAAATTCTATCAGCAGGATAAAGTCCATTAGACAGGATTTGACCTTTGGGCAATTGAAAATATACTATGAGGAGTCGGGTCATAAGCTGAGTAGCAACTTTACGAAAAACTTGGAGCTGCTGACCGAGGACAACACGTTCAATTATGCAGCGTATCTGCTAGCGGATAAGAACAGTACGTCCATCAAAGTTGCCAAATATTCGGGCGGTAATCGAGCAGATTTGGTCGAAAGTAATGAATACGGTAATGAATGCCTGGTCAAGGCTACTAAACAGGTCATAGACAAAATAGCGATAGAGAACCGCACCACGACAAAAATCACCTCCAAAGAGCGTCAACAATCCCAACTCTGGAATCCCATTGCTTTACGGGAGGGTATTATCAACGCCTTTGTGCATAATGACTATACCAATGAAATACCGCCCAAATTTGAAATCTTTGCAGATAGAATAGAAATCACGTCTGCTGGAGGCTTACCCGAAGGATTGAGTAAAAAAGAATTTTTTGAAGGCTTCTCCGTACCTCGCAATAAAGAGCTGATGCGCATCTTTAAGGATCTGGAACTCGTAGAGCAATTGGGTTCCGGTATTCCTCGAATCCTGGAGCACTATGGTAAAGATAGTTTTAGCTTCTCGGACAACTTTCTAAGAATGAATTTTATGGCTAAAGAAGTAGCTGTAGTTGATGGTGGTCAAACAGGTGGTGTAATAGGTGGTGTAATAGGTGGTGTAATAAGTGAGGCTATAGATAATGAATCTGCTCTGGCCAAAAGACAAAAAGAGGTTCTAAGACTTATTGCTGCTAATACCGCTATAACTTATAATGAAATTGCCCAAGCTTTAGGTATTAATGAATCTGCCGTTGGTAAACATATCAATGCCCTTAAGGAAAAAGGGTATCTAGAGCGTAAGGAGGGAACACGAGGCTACTGGGAAATAAACTTATAACAATCAAAAAGTACGGTAAAACAGGATGACCAATGGGGCAAAATTTTTAAGAGCGGACTTACATATACATTCTTACGGAGAATTTGGTTCTTATGATGTGAAAGATTCAACAATGACACCTGAAGCCATTGTAGATACCGCAATAGAGAAAGGATTAAAAATCATAAGCATCACCGATCACAATGAGATTTTTAATGCAAATACCGCCATAAATTACGCAAAAGACAAAGAAATCCCTGTATCCCGGAATAGAGGTAACTACCACCCAAGGGCATCTTCTTTTGTACTTTGAAACTTTTCAAGATTTAAGGGCATTCTACGGTAAACTAACCATCAGCAATGACAAGAAAACCACATCGCAAGGCATTGTGGAATGTTTGGATTATGCACATCAACATAATGGTATAGGTGTCCTAGCCCATATTGAACTTGATCCTGGGTTTGAAAAAACAATTGGGCGTTTTGGCCCGTCAATTGAAGAGATCATTTGTCATCATAATCTATTAGGCCTTGAAATAGCAAAAAAAGAAAGCTTTCATCTTTACAACGATAATGACGATGATGCCAATAGAAAGAGGTTATTGGCCCTAAGACGTACCTACCTACTTTTAGATGAGGACAATGTAATGCCTAAGTTAATGGGTTCTGATTCACACACCCTTAGTAAATTAGGCACCAATGCGGAAGGAAAGGAGAAATTGACCAGGATAAAAGTTGATGAATTAAATTTTCATGCCTTAAAGGTGGCACTCCTAAGTCATGAATCAAGAATCCGGCTTGAAGATTTAATCCCCGAGCAGAGACCTATGTTCAATAGTATTTCTTTAGAAGGTGGGCTATTGGATAAAATGACCGTTGATTTAAGCCCCAATCTGACTTGCATTATTGGAAGCAGGGGTGCTGGCAAATCGACCCTCTTGGAAACCGTACGCGAGACATCGGGGAATAACTCTACTTCAAAAGTTGTCGATTCGGAAGTATGGCCGCAAAAAATATCGCTTACATACACGGACGAGACCGGACAATTGGTAGAATTCTCAAGAGAAAAAAATAGTGGTACACAAAACCTCACTGACCCGGTCAATGGTATTTCCAAAGTGGAAATCGAAAGCTACGGGCAGGGTGAAACCGCAGAGACCATACAGCACAGCGACGAGAACCCCATAGTATTGATTGATTTTTTAGATGGATTCTTAGACCTGGAAGCCCTCATTTAGAGGATAAAGAACTCATTGCCGATTTACTGAACAACCAAAGTGAAGCAAGAAAGTTAAGGTTGGAGCTGTTGAGTCTTGAGGAGACAAAAAAAGCTTTAAAAAACGAAGAGAAAAAATTAGAGAATCTAAAAAAGCAAAGAGCGGGCGAATTGGTTAAATACCAAAATGCGTTAATTAAAGAAAGGCAGATAAGAAATGATTTGATAGCAGATTTAAAGCAGCTCATTCAAACGTATAAAGACATTCTCAACGATGATGAGACCTTTGAAAATTTTGAAAAGTTGACTGATGATGAAATCGTGGTGGGCAAAGACTATTTTCAGAAGGTTAAGGATATTGTAAGCGATTTTTCCAAGATTGTAAAATCAAAGGCTGGGGAATTGAACATTGCCCTGGGCACAAAAGTTGAAGAACTACGGACGGAATTAAAGAATTGGGCTTCAAAGGAGAAAACAATCCAAGCTCAAATGGATGTGAAAAAACAAGAATTGGAAGCCCAGGGGATTCCGTTTGATTTAGGTAAAATCAACCAGATTTCAAAGGATATCATAGATTTGGGGAATCGCGTAAGAAAACTTGAAAACAGTAAAAAACTGTTAGGAGCGCTTCAGAAAGAACGCAAGGAGCTTCTGACCAAAAGAAAGGACAATAAGCAAAAGGTCCATTATTACAGGAACGCTTTCGCCCAGACCATAAACGATAATCTTAAGAATACCCTCGACGGTCTATTTATCAATGTCAAGTATGATCAGGGAAATTATTCTGATGAATTTGAACAACTTCTAAAAACAACCATGGATTGGCGGACTTCTCAGGTACCGAGAGCCAGTTTGATTTCCAAACGATTGTCACCGTTCGAATTTGTGGAAACCTGTATTGGGAAAGATGTTGATGCCTTAAAGGGTTTAAAAGATGACGAAGGGAAAAGTTTTATTAGGGATTATGAAGCACAGTCCATTGTGGATAAGGTTACCAAGGAGTACGTCTATGAGGATTTTGAAGCCTTGCCTTTCGAGGATAGACCAACTATCTCCGTAACCAAATTGTACAACGATGAAGAAACGGGCAAGACATTGAGGAATACAAAATCAATATCCCAATTGTCTCTAGGCCAGCAACAATCGGTTTTACTTGGTATCCTAATGCTTTCAAAAAGCACTACCCCATTGATTATTGATCAACCTGAAGATAATCTTGACAGCGAATTCATATTCAAGACCATTGTCAAAAATCTGAGGAAAATTAAAGAATCCAGACAAGTAATCATTGTGACGCACAACCCAAATATTGCCGTACTTGGTGATGCAGAACTGATAATTCCTTTAAAAAGTACCAGTGTGAAATCACATATTTTGGAAGCGGGCTCCATTGACCGTCAAGCTACACGAGATATTAGTTGTGAAATACTTGAAGGAGGTAAATCCGCATTTAAAAGGCGCCAGCAGATTTATGGGATATAAAGCAGTGGCAATTTAATTGAAAAACCTTGACAAATATTACTGTTTCAACGAAACTGGGGAGTGCAGTCTACCATCTAAATCTGAAGTCCTTGAACTTCAAGACAAAGGAGTAAAACCAGTTGCCTTCCTGGACAGTAATGTATGTTTAAACATCTTCAGGCTAATCGATTATGGAAAGAATGCCACCAACTGTAATCGAAGAAAGGTGCTCCAATTAAAAAACCATATTTCAAAATCTGGATTGCCCATCAGTGGTTTGTTAGGTATTATGGAACTGTGTGAAAAGAATGGCGAATTTCTAAATAATAAATACCGTGATTTCAAATACAGGCTTGAATTTTTTGAGCAAGTACCCTCAAAAGTCTTAAACACCGGCAATTATGATTTTCATCGAGACTTTCATTTGGTGCGGGAATTACCCACCTTTTATAAAGATAATTCCTGGTATGAAGCGCTACCTGGGCTACAGTTCAGTTATGCCGCTCTACTAAAAATTCGAGAACTGGCCCTAAAAGGCACTAAAAAGAAAGATGCCATCCCCAACATCGAGGCTTTTACCGAATGGATGTCCAAAAGTTTGGGGCTGATGCTTGGCATAGAGCTCAAACTGGCGATAAGTGTTTTTGGGGGAAGAACAGCATTCAGGAAAATGATTGGACTTGACAATGATCCTGTATCCGCAAAGAAGATAAAGGGATCCGCATGGGATATCTTTCATGCAAGATATTGCCTGAACAACGCCAATATCAGCAAGCATTTCGGCGAGAACATCTCTTCGTATTTTGTGACCAACGATTACAACCTCTTTGGCCTGTTATCGAAGTATTCGCTAACAGGAATTATTGACCCCAGGGGATGATTCGGGTTCCACAAGTTGGTATAACACAGATTTTAACTACCTCCATTTAACAAGGGAATTTTTGGAAAAATACACCGAATTAACCTTAAATTTAATGTACGATCGACTGAAGATCAACTTTCATTACGATAAAGAAAAAATAAAACGTCTAACACAACAGCTCGAAAATGTAAATGGTATAGCCAGTGTATAAACGAATAAAATGCTGTTGTATCCCAATCCGGCAGAATTGAAAACATAAAATCGAAAGGAACCCAATGCTGAAACGATTAATAGTGCTGAATTCCGATATTTACGCAAAGGCTGACATCGAGTTCGGCAATTGCAATTCCATTCAAATGGTCGGACCGAACAATATTGGTAAAAGCACCTTGATCTACGCCCTCAACTTTCTCTTTATCATCGATGGAAGGGATATGATATTTAGTGGCAACCGAATCGGGGACAAAACCAGCTTCAACCACTATTTTCCGACCATCAATTCCAGTTTTGTAATCTTTGAGATTTTTAAGAATCGTTACTACTCCATTTTGGTCAAAAGGAATGCCGAGGGCGGTCTCGATTATTTTAAAATTGACAGTGAATACAAGGAGACCAACTATTTTGATGAGACCCCCAAGGGGAAAAAGCTTAAAAAGTTTGAAGCCTTGCTTTCCGAATTCACCACAAAAGGAATCGAACATTTCAAATTTGCCGACCGCAGGGAAGTTTTCAATTACGTCTATAAAAATGGAAAGAGAAATAGTGCTGTCGTTTGGTTAAACCAGAATGTCAAACAAGATGGAAGAGGCATTAGCAATAACTTTTCGAAAATCTATAAATATCTAATGGACTCCAAACTCATCACCAACAAATCCTTTAAGGAGTCATTGATCATTTCGGATAACAGGGAAAACGCAAAAGTTTCTTTTTCAAGGAAAGAGGAAAAGGCCATCAAAGACTTACTAAAGCACAATCGGGAAATAAAAGTCATTAAGGGCATACGGAAGAAATTTGGCGAGTTTAAGGAACTGGTCAACCAATATGAAGGAAAGAGTGCCGTGCTCTCGGAACTGATCTTTGCTTTTGACCAGCAGTATTCATCGCTCAATTCTGAATTGGCGGCATCGGTCACCGAAAAGAAGACAGAAAGGGACAATTCCAAAACCTATTTAAGCGAAACGCTTATTCCCAAAAAGGACGGTCATAACAAAACGCTGGGCAAGATAGAGACCCAGTTGGACCAAAAGCAGCAGGATATTGACAAAACCGACAAAACGATAAAAGAGATCCAGTCTTATGAGGGGCTTCAATTTTTAGAGGAATCCCTTCACAACCTTGATGCCCAGAGAAAAGTTGTTGAAAGCCAGCTCACCCAGATCGAGGACCAAAATCTTAGTAGTAAGGAGATTCAGAACAAAATTGACAAGGCCAATTCCCAAATCCAGAAAATCACTCAACAAATAAATGGCTATTCCAATCAATTGATCCATCAAATCTCGGATCGTCAAGAGCATAAAGAACTGCTGAACAAGATTCTTTCCACCGACATTTCCAGTATTCCGGCCAAACATATTTCCAAAAAGGTGTCAAAGATCTGGGAGGAATTACAACTCTTTGATGGCGCCATCACCTTACCGTCAGATTTAAAGGGTAGGCCCATTGCATCGATTGCCGATCTACAACTACGCCTTCAAGAATCCAGGAAGGAAAAGAAGCATAATGAAAAACTGCTCCCCATAGCCAAGGATTTCGAAAAACATCGTAAGGGTCTGGCCGATATCAATGTCAAAATCAAAGCCATAACGGATAAGATCGAGAAAATAAAACAACTCCCCAGCCTAGAAAAGGCACTTGAATCCCTTAAGCTGGAATTGGAGAGCCTAAAGCAACAGAAAAAGGAATCCGCCAATGAAATCAAACGATTGGAAGACGAAATATCAAAACTCCGGGAAAGTTTAGATCTGGCAACCGAAGAGATTTTGACCAAGGAGAAAAGGATTGAGGAAATCCAAAACTGGAAAATGGAACTGGAGGAATACGGGATACGTCCCCAAAAATACGAATCAACAGATACCCTGGACAACATCTACCGGAACATCCGACGCGATTATCAGGAAAGGAATAGAGTAAAATACGATAGGGACCGTCTTTTCGACGAATTAAAGAACAGTACCGAAACGTCTTATGCCAGTCAAAGTGATTTTATAGATTTTGTCGAATCTGAAATGGCCGCAGAGGAAAACAAAAAAAAGTCCGTTGACCTGTTGCTCGCAAATATCTCCAATTCCTTCGCGGTTCCCTGCAAAACCTTCCTTTTGAGATTTGAGGAATTTAACACCTTCATCAAGAACGAATTTAACGCAAAGATCAAGAAAATAAGGATTTCCGATATCGACTCTTTGAAGATTGAGATCATTGAAAATGAAAGGCTTATCAAAGATTTGAACAAGATTATGCAAATCAGCGATATGACCTCGGAATTTGTCTTTGATGACCAATCGGACAACCTGAATATCTTAAATCAGTACTTGGAGGACAAGACCACAATACACTTCAATGACGTATTTGACATCAAACTCCATCTACACAAAGCGGGACATCACAAAGTGTTTGATTTGAAGGACCAGGTGGAATCGGATGGAACGGATAAAATGATCCGTTTGGTCCTTATCATGTCAATTATCAATCAAATGGTCATTAAGGACAGTGAAAATAAGATTGTGCTTTTTATTGATGAAGTCCTTACCATTGACCGTAGCAATAGGAGTGAATTGGTGAATTTCTGCAAAGAAAATTTCTTCCTTCCGATCTTTGCCTCCATTCCACCTTTGGTGGATGGTTTCGATAAGTATTATATGGTTCGAAGGGGAAAGGGGAAAATTATTGTAAGTGAAAATAATGGGAATGTGGTCATAAGGAAACCTGTTGCATCATCATGAAAGAGGTTGATTTCAGAACATACAAATCCTTGATTGAGAACAAGTCGATATCCAAATCGGCAGTTCCCAAAGGGGTCTTTTCGTCCGATGCATTTCAGAATTTACTTCGATCCGCAATATTGAGAACCATCAAATCCAGCAGGGGGTTTAAAATAGAGGTTGCCAAATCAACTGAATTCGAAACCTTCTTCAATACCATGTTCCCTGTGCATGAGGTAAAAAGAAGCAAATCGGGAAACACCAAAAAATATCGCAACTCAAAGGCTTCACAGGTCAAAGGCAACCCCATTTTCCTGTTCAGGGGATTCTCCCATCATCAAATCAATGGCAAGATGGTGGACTTGAAAAAACACACTTTGCATTTTGGATTGTTCTCAGCCATACCCAATTCACTCACCGCTGACAAACTATGCTTTGTTGAGAATATGGAGCCCTTTTTACATGCGGAAAGACTTTTGGGCAAGGACTATCTGTACATACACCGATATGGCCGAATCGGAAAAGGGTCCATTTCGATGATGAAGGCAAAAGAGGTATTGGTTTTTGTGGATTACGACTTTAACGGACTTGATGAATATCTTAGGATTAAGGAGGCTTTTACAAACGCAAGTCTTTATTTACCAAATAGTTACGATACGCTTTTCCACAAGCACTCGGTATCCTTAAAAGGAAACAAAGCCAAAATGAGCAATGCGGTCACCGAATCAAATGACCCAATCGTCATAAAAATAAGGGAACATGTCGCCCGTACCAATAGATTTTTGGAACAAGAAGCTTTGATCAATGTTTAAGTCAGAACCAAAAACCATACTACAGTTCCTGGCCACCCATTTTGACTTGCTCAGGCAACTTTTTGATATCCAAACCAAAGGTGAGGTGATACTAAAAAGTCAAGTTTCCGATGCCCTTAAAGAATTTGGGAGCGATGTGGAGCAACAGCTTTTTGACCATAAACTGCTTGTACAACAAAATGATGATTACGTTATCAACGAACCGTACTTCGTGCTGTTTGAATTTATTCTACAACAGTTCAAGCCATTGCTTCCTGAAGAAATCGAGAAGTTCGGTCAATCCATCAGGGCCCTATTCCTGAACATCAAGGATGGTCTGAAGAAGGACAGGAACCTTCTATTGGATAGAATCGAAGCATTGTCCAGCGAAATCAAGAAGTTCAGAAATGCGGTAACCAACAATACGATCAGTCTTTTAAACGAATCCAGGGAGCTAAAGGCCAATACCCAAAAAATCGAATACCAAGAAAAGATCCAGAAAGCAAGATACCTGATTGAAAACTACATTGTTCCCTTGAATACTATTTTAGATGTCAACCATACACAATCCATTTACAATGAGTTGGTCGCAGTCTCAAGGTTTTCAAATAGCAGGAGATTTGATTATTCGGACGAAAGTATTCGACGACAATTTGAAAAACAATACGACCTTTTGCGACAGGTCTTGCATGACATTGGCCGGCAATCGATGGTTCTGAGCAACGAGCTATTGCCCTTGTTGGACCGCATAAGAACAGCCAGTGAGTATCTGCAGGGATTTCATCGATACCTAAGCAATATGAACTGTTACAAGGAGATTAAACCGCCAAAGCTATTACATATTACAAGGGACACGCTGTATAGCCCCTTTATCAATGAAAACACAGAAGAGTATTTTGAGCAGTTCAAAAACGAGGAAGATGTCTTTATAGAGGAAGAGACTTGGGATATTGAACCTTGGATATTCGATGAAAACGAGTATAAATCACGGCTGGGATCAGCGCTTCCGATCGCCGATTTCTTTACATGGTGCAAGGAGGCCCTTGAGAATGACAAGAAGGATTTTGATATCGATAGCTATTTTATGGTGGCCAGTCTTGTTTTTGAGGAAGAGTATGAGGTTGAGCAGGACAAGGTGGACAGGAATATTACCCTGAAAACCAAACAGGGAGTGTTTATAATGCCCAAACTAAAAATCAGCAAAAAAGAGCATGTATCCGAATAAGCACAGGCAGATAGTCGATTCACTAAGGGATGGGAGGTTCATCACCGCGGACGAACCCCTTTTTGATATCATCAAGGTAAGTGAACAAGAGGGCTTTTACACCAAGTTCTTTGATGTGTCCTTTGGGTATGAACTCAAGGGAACACAAGATTTCTATTATCTGATATCTGATGAAACACAAGAAAACACCTCTAGGGACATCTGCATATTTTTCTCCGTTTTATGCTATGAGTTGGACAAGGATGGAAGAAACTTTTTGGATGAACTGAGATATTCCGATTTCCATTTGGATGAACTCATTGATTATATCACAAACAGCACTTGGACGGATGTTATCGAGGCCAACAAACAATTGAACGAAGTTGGCAATATCAAAAAACTGATTGAAAGTACGCTTGTGAAAAGGAACATAGCCGTTAAACATCCTGAGGACAAATATTCGTTTACCAGAGCCTATAAGCTGTTCATTGATTTTGCGAAAGACCTTATTAAAAGTGAATCGCAGAATGACCAACCCTAAAATCCTGTTTTTAAGGGGACGATGTTCCCATTAACATTCAAACGATGGGCCACGGCCATTTGCTCGCCAGATGGTAGCCCCAAATGGACAGTTCCATGGCAGCGAACAGCCATAACAGGTCTTTGATAAAGGGAATAGCAAAAAGTAAGAAAAGGAACAATAGCCATGGGAGGCGTAGAAAACGTTTCAATCGAAACAATCCCTTCAGGGTCAGGGCAAAAAAGAAGATGAAGCCCAAAAAAGGCAATTTTTCATAAAGGGTTTCCATTGGTAACATAGGTTTCTGTTTTAGGGTTCAACTTTTTTTTGTTGGTTTTATTTGTTGGTATTGGGCATCGTACGGGAATAGGGTTTGTCCTTCCGCTCTCCAAGTTGACGAAAGCCCCGTGATAGTCTATCTTTTTGTTGACCAATAGAGCGTACAGGCAATGTGAGGCCGAACTGGTCAGGGCATCGTTGATGAACAACGACTGTTCTTGAAGCTTATCGGCATAACTGCACCCCTGCCCCTGTTCCCTGTCGTTTTCCATCTCCATTAGATTGAGGAACATATCTATAATGTGATCCAATCGTTGAATATCCCTACCCTCCATCCCCCGATTGCCCTCGGTAAAAAGACTGCCAAGAACGAACTGCCCAAAGTATTTGCCATTGCCCAAGTCCAACCAGTAAAACTTTTTGGTATAGGGGTTAAGGCCATCGAGTGGCCGCTCCAACCGTTTTGCCAACCCAAGCCGGAACCCGGCACCGTCCACACAACTAATGACGATGTTCGCCCGTAATCTAGGGTCGCTTGACCCTATCTGTTCTGGAACGGCCTCTCACTCCAATCCAAAGCTCATGTTAATCTTGGTCACGGCACAGATGGCCTTGTTCTCACCCACGTCCCGTGGCACATAGCCCTGTCTTCCCACATTGGAGGGCTGCACGGTATCCCCATCGAAAACGGTCAGGTGCAGCCCAGGGTGTCCCATTTGGAAAAGGGCATGGTCAAGCCTTGCCAAGCGTGCCAAGATGCCATAGGAGTTTCGGAACGTGTGGTACCCCAAAAGGAGACGATATCCACACTGGAGTCCATTTGGAAATATAATTTAGCTCCGGATGCTTTCGATTACCAATTGCGACATAAGGTAATCAAAGGTCCAAGAATCTATGCCACTCAAGGGGAAGCAGCAACAATCATGTGCACTTGGCCCTATGGAGGCGATGACAAGGCTGTTCCGGGAATGGAAAATCGGGAACAGTTCCCCAAAGAATGGAGCGGACCCGGAATCTATTTTGACGAGGCCATGAACGGTTTTGAATACCAAGTGGCAGCGCATATGGTATATGAGGGTCTTTTGGAAACGGGCCTGGCAACAACCAGGGCAGTACACGATCGCTATACGGCCAACAAGCGAAATCTCTATAATGAAATTGAATGCAGCGACCATTATAGTCGCTCCATGGCCAGTTATGCGGTCTTCTTGGCTGTTTGCAGATACGACTACCACGGCCCCAAAGGACATTTGGCCCTTAATCCAAAATTGTCCCCTGATGATTTTAGGGCTCCCTTTATGGTGGCCGAAGGTTGGGGCAGTTTTAGCCAGAAACATAAAGACGGCTTACAGCACAACGGCTTGCAACTGACCTATGGGAAATTGGTTCTAAACCAACTTGACCTAAAACTACTCGATGGTGTCAATGCGCGGTTTGCCGTATTGAAAATAAATGGTAAAATAGTAGATGCCAAGGGTAACCAAAACAAAGATGTTGGCTATCGGTGGAAATTGAACAATATATTGAAGGCTGGGGATACGTTGGAATCCGAAATTCGGTTGTAGTTCGTCAACTTAAAATAAGTTGTTATAAATCAAAAAGGACAACCACTTGGTAATAACCCCTTTTAATGATATGGTTAGAATAACACGATAATACTTCTTTGTAGGGTCCTTGATAAGAAGATAAAACTTCTTTTTTTACAAGTTCTTTTGAAAACCAAGTTTTGGATTAAGCTGTAAACTATTTACCAAAACATGGCATACAATACAGCCAACAGAATCATAATCACAAATGAACCAATGTTGAACAATGGGGTTGTTCTAAAAAATTCCCTGGTCAATGGAATACCTTTGGGGTCATCAGCTCCCTTGGCCTCAAAATAGCTCAACAAAACAATGATGGCCATGGTCAACAAAGTGGTCAATCCCATCTGGTGCATCCAAGGAGCCAGCCACTCAAAGGAAGTTATGCTTGTTGGCAAGATTTTGAGCGACAAGGCCAAAGGAATGGAAAGAACAGCTCCCCAAATGGCAGCCTTGTTAGTCGTTTTCTTATAGAATAATCCCAAGAGAAACACGGCCAAGATACCAGGGCTCACCAAACCTGTATACTCTTGGATGTACTGGAAGGCCTGATCCAATCCGTTCAATAAAGGTGCAACCAATACAGCGATAATCAAAGCAATGGCTGCTGTGACCCTTCCCACATTGACAATCTTTTTATCACTCGCATTTTTACTAAAGTACTGTTTGTAGATATCCATTGTAAAGATGGTTGAAGTGGAATTCAGCATAGAAGCCAATGAAGAAACTATGGCAGCAGCCAAAGCAGCAAAAGCGATACCTTTAAGTCCAGTAGGTAAAAATTGCAACAACCATGGATAGGCCTTATCGGCTTGTTCCAAAGACGGGGTGTTCATTTGTCCCACTTCGCCTAAAGAGGTCATAATCTCAGGGTCATTTACCATCACATAGGCCGCTATACCAGGCACTACCACAATCAATGGAATCAACAGTTTTAAAAAAGCGGCCAACAAAATGCCCTTTTGTGACTCCTTTAAGGATTTGGCAGCCAATGTTCTTTGAATAATATATTGGTTAAATCCCCAATAATACAAATTGGCCACCCAAAGCCCCCCAATCAATACCCAAATACCCGGCAAATCTAAATAGTTGCTGTTGGGACTACCATCTGCGTTGAACTTATCCAAAACCATGTGAAATTTTTCAGGAGCAGTGTCCCAGACCTTATGAAAACCAGCCATGACCCCTTCTCCTCCAGAAACTGTGTTTAAAGCCAAATAAGTGGTCACCAATCCACCCAGTACCAAGAAAATCACCTGAATGACATCGGTCCAAGCTACGGCCGATAACCCACCGTAAAGGGAATAGGCCGCAGCGAATAATGCTAAACCTATAATGGCATATATCATATCTACGCCCATGATGGTTTCAATGGCCAATCCCCCCAAATACAGTACAGAAGTAAGGTTGACAAACACATATAATGCCAACCAAAAAACGGCCAATATGGTCTTTAGGTTGGTCGAAAAGCGTTTTTCCACAAACTCGGGAATGGTGTACAGTCCCTTCTCTATGAAAATGGGAAGAAAATACTTTCCAACAATAATTAAGGTCAGGGCAGCCATCCATTCGTAGGAAGCAATAGCCAAACCCAGTGCAAATCCTGAACCCGACATACCAATAAACTGTTCCGCAGAGATATTGGCCGCAATCAACGAAGCGCCAATAGCCCACCAAGGCAAAGATTTACCGGCCAAAAAATAGTCTTCGGCATTCTTCTGGTGTCCCTTTTTGTCCCTTGACACCCAAAGACCCACTCCCAAAATTAGAATGGCATAGGCCACAAATACCACATAGTCCCAGAAATCAAATCCTGCAGTCATAATCAGATGGTTTGGTTAATGTAATTCAGATTCTAAAGATAAAAATAAAATATCAAAAAGCAACTGGTAGGGTCCAGTAGGTTTTTGTATATTTGTTACAATCGTTATGATGGAGATTAAAAGTAAAATAGGAATCCCAAAATATAGGCAGATCATCACCTCCATTGAAGAGGCCATAGTTTCAGGCGTTTTACAAAAAGGTGATCAAATACCCTCCATTAATGAGGTGAAAAAAGAGCACAAGCTATCTAGGGATACCGTTCTTATGGCGTTTAACGATTTGAAAAATCGGGGTATTATTCAGTCGGTGGTTGGAAAAGGATATTATGTGGCGAGTGAAAACATTACTGTTGCCCAAAAGATTTTCCTGCTTTTTGACGAACTCAATGCCTTTAAAGAGGACTTATACAATTCCTTTTTAGAAAACCTAGGCGGAAACAGTCAAGTAGACATTTTCTTCCATCACTTCAACAAATCCATTTTCAGCAAACTCATCCATGATAACATTGGGAACTACAATTACTATGTAATCATGCCCGCCAACTTGGAGGATACCCTATATGATATTAAAAACTTGCCTGCTGATCGAGTTTACATTCTAGATCAAATGCATGATGATTTATCACAATATCCGTCCATCTACCAAAACTTTAATGAGGCCATTTTTGGCAACTTGACAAAGGCCTTAGATCGAATCGAAAAATACGACAAGTTGATTTTGGTCTTTGACAAAAAGAAACAGCCCAAAGGGATGCTGGACGGATTTCTAAAGTTTTGTGGGGAATATGGCTTGAAATATGAGGTTGTCGATGAATTAAAATATCAAGTCCTTAATAAAGGTGAACTCCATATTATGCCAGATGACAAAAGTCTGTTGACCTTGATCAAAAAAGTCAAGGGATTACAGTTTGAGCTAGGTAAGGATATTGGAGTGATTTCGTATAACGATACCCTGCTCAAAGAGATTGTGGAAGGTGGGATCACCACCATATCCACAGACTTTAATGCTATGGGAAAACGTTTGGCCAAAATGATCATGAACAAAGAACAAGTTCAAATTGAAAACCCCAACAATCTCATAATTCGGAACTCCTTATAGCAGATGGAATGAACAAAACAATGAAAACACAAGAGAAGTTGGATTTAGCATTGACATCGTTCGCAAAAATTTAGATACCTGAACCCATATGATCAAAGCACTGTTAAATGATGTGAAGGAAACGTTCGCAGAAAGATTCAAGAAAGAACCTTTATTGATTTTTTCACCAGGCAGAATAAACATCATAGGCGAACATACCGACTACAATGATGGATTTGTTTTTCCCGCAGCTGTTGATATGGGTGTTGTGGCGGCAATCCATAAAAGCGATACAACCTACTGCACCGCGATTGCCCTGGACTTTGACAGTACAATTGTTTTTGAATTGGATAAAATAAAGCCCTCAAAAGAAGGTAGCTGGGAAAACTATGTACTGGGGGTGGTCGCCGAAATTCAAAAACAGGGCAAAGTTCTTGGCAATTTCAATATTGTGCTGAAAGGTAATATTCCTGAAGGCGCTGGTATGTCATCTTCCGCGGCCTTGGAGAACAGCGTGACCCTTGGTCTGAACGAATTATTTCAATTGGGCTTTTCAAAAGAGGAAATGATTTTTATCTCCCAAAAGGCCGAACACAACTATGTAGGGGTCAAATGTGGAATTATGGACCAGTACGCCAGTATGTTCGGTATAAAGGACCATGCGCTTCACTTAGATTGCAGGACCATAAAAGCAAAGCCCTATCATATAGATTTTAAAGACCATCGACTCGTGTTGATCAACACCAACGTAAAACACAGTCTATCCACCAGTGCCTACAACGACAGGCGCGCTGCTTGTGAACTGGTTTCCAAGGTTCTCGGAATAGTTGCATTACGAGATGCTTCGGGAGCCGATTTGGAACAAATAAGAGATAAGGTTTCGGAAGAAAACTATCAAAAGGCCTTATACATAGTGCAAGAAACAGGAAGAACCATTCAGGCGGCAAAAGCCATCGAGAACAACGATTTGGAGACTTTGGGCCAACTCATTTACCAATCGCATGAAGGCTTATCCAAACAATATAAGGTAAGCTGCGAAGAACTTGATTTTCTGGTCGATCGCGCCAAGGAAAATCCCAATGTGATAGGGGCTAGGATGATGGGAGGTGGCTTTGGGGGCTGCACAATCAATTTGGTTACCAGAACATCTGTTGAAGCCTTTGTAAAATCGGTTTCCGCGGCCTATGCCAAAAAGTTCAATAAGGACTGTTCCGTGTACCATGTAGCCTTATCGGATGGCACCCATATCATTGATCGAACCATAGCAAAACAACTGCAATGAATGCCCAGTTACAGGACTATTCGCATAAACGATATAACATTCTAACGCAAGAATGGGTCTTGGTGTCTCCCCATAGGGCAAAGCGCCCATGGCAAGGTCAAGAAGAGGAGGTAATCAACGATGTGCTACCGAGTCATGACCCCAACTGTTATCTATGTGCGGGCAGTACAAGAGCCAATGGGATGACCAATCCCGATTATCAAGATGTTTTCATCTTCAACAACGATTTTGCGGCACTCCAGGAAAAGGCCCATTTGGGAACGGTTAGGGAGGGCCTGCTATGGGCTGAGGGCGAACGGGGCATTTGTCGTGTGGTCTGTTTTAGTCCTGACCATAACAAAAGTCTGGCACAGATGACCGTTTTCGAAATCACAAAAGTGGTAAAGGCTTGGAAAAGGGAATATAAAGAGTTGGGTAGCCGCGACTTTATCAATTACGTACAAATCTTTGAGAACAAAGGAGCAATCATGGGTTGTAGCAATCCACATCCACACGGACAAATATGGGGTCAGTCCACCCTTCCCAACGAAGTCGTCAAAAAAAACCATAGTCAAAGAATTTTTTTTGCGGAAAACCAAGAGTCCCTATTGCAGACTTACCTTGGTCAAGAACTTGAAAAGAATGAGCGCATTATTTATGAGAATGACGGCTTTGTGATTTTGGTACCCTTTTGGGCGGTATGGCCGTTTGAGACCATGGTCGTACCCAAAAAGCACCAACAGCACATCGCTCTGTTGTCGGAAATGGAAGAAATGGACTTTGCCGATGCTATAAAGAACATTACAGCGGCTTATGACAAAATTTTTAATTGCTCCTTCCCGTATTCAAGTGGTATTCATCAAGCCCCTACGAACAGTGAGGACAATGAGCATTGGCACTGGCATATGAGCTTCTACCCTCCCCTATTAAGGAGCGCAACGGTCAAAAAGTTTATGGTGGGCTATGAAATGTTTGGTTCACCACAACGGGATATTACTGCCGAACAAGCTGTGAAATTAATCAAAAGCTTTTTATAAGGTACATGAAATAATATGAACATGGAATCAAAAGAAAGACGTTCGGCCATAAAGAAAATCATAGCAACTTCCGGTACCATCGTTTTGGGAGATGTAATGAAAGGGAGTATTGACCAAACCAAGACTAGCAAAAAAATGGAAATCAAAAAACTAAAAGAAAATATAAATCATGCCGTGTGTAAATGGTGCTATCCAGATATTCCTTTGGATGAATTTTCAGAGAAAGCCAAAGATATTGGCATTAAGGGTATAGACCTGTTAAGACCCGACGAATGGCATGTGGCAAAGAAGCATGGACTTATTTGTAGCATGGGCACGGACTTCTTTGCCAGTATTAAACGTGGTTTTAATGATAAGGGGAACCATGCTTCCCTTATTTCCAATTATGAAGGTCTTATCAAAAAAGCAGCTGACAATGGGATCCAACAAGTAATCGTATTTTCTGGTGACCGAAAGGGAATAAATGATGATGAAGGTTGGGACAACTGTGCTAAAGGATTGGAACCATTGGTTAAATTGGCAGAAAAGCTGGGCGTGACCTTGACGATGGAACTATTGAACAGCAAGGTGAACCATAAAGATTATCAATGCGATCACACGTTGTGGGGGGTTGAACTGGTCAATAAGATAGGCTCTCCAAACTTTAAATTGCTTTATGACATCTACCATATGCAAATCATGGAAGGTGATATCATTGCTACGATACAGAATTACCATGATTACTTCTCACATTATCATACAGGAGGTGTTCCCGGTAGAAATGAAATCAACGATTCGCAAGAATTGAATTACACGGCCATTATGGAGGCTATACAAAAAACAGGTTATACAGGTTTTGTGGCACAGGAGTTCATTCCTACCTATGAAGATAAAATGGTGGCTTTGGCAGAAGGTATACGAATATGTGATGTATAAAATAATCTAAAATGAAAACAAAAGTACTCATAACGGGCGGTACTGGGTACATTGGCTCACATACAGCCGTAACGCTCATTGAAGCGGGATATGAAGTTATTTTAATCGATAACCTTTCCAACTCTTCTGAAAACGTGGTTTCCAGAATTGGGACAATTACAAAAGTAAAACCAGAGTTAGAGGTCATTGATTTGGCCAAAATGGAACAGTGCGCAACAGTTTTTAAAAGGCACCAAGATGCCAAGGCAATTATTCATTTCGCCGCACTTAAAGCCGTAGGTGAATCCGTCAAAAAGCCACTTGAATACTATAGCAATAATATAGGTTCCCTGACAAACACCCTTATTTGTGCAAAGAAAAATGGTATAGACAAATTTATTTTTTCATCTTCTGCAACCGTATTTGGAGAACCTGATTCCATACCTATTACAGAGGATGCCCTAAGAAAAAGGCCTTTTTCACCTTATGGCAATTCAAAAAAGGTTTCTGAAGAAATTATGGAAGATTTGGTTGCCTCTGAAAGTGCTGTTTCCATTACTTCCTTGAGGTACTTTAACCCCATTGGTGCGCATGATTCCGGGGAATTGGGGGAACTTCCCTCCGGAGTCCCAAACAATCTTATGCCATACATTACGCAAACCGCAACCGGCATTCGTGAAAAGTTATGGGTCTATGGAGATGATTATCCGACACGGGACGGCATTCCTATTAGGGATTATATTCATGTAGTTGATTTGGCGGAGGCCCATTTGAGTGCAATGGAAAGGCTTCTAAAAGAAGAAAACGAAGAACCAATGGAAGTTTTTAATCTAGGATCTGGAGTAGGGTATTCCGTAATGGAAGTTATACATGCTTTTGAAACCACGACAGGTCAAAAGTTAAATTATGAAATAACCCATCGTAGGAATGGTGATGTTCCTCAATTGGTTGCATCGTCTGAACTCGCCTATAAGAAATTAGATTGGAAACCAAAACGGAATTTATCGGAAATGGTTGGTTCCGCATGGGCTTGGGAGAAAAAAATAAGAAATACGAAAAATTGACATGGGACGCAAAACCACCCTAAAGGAACTAGCAGTACTGTTGGGACTTTCCATTTCAACGGTATCAAAAGCATTGTCTGACAGTGATGAAATAAGCGAGGGTACCAAAACAAGGGTCAGGGAACTGGCCAAAGCCCGTAATTACCATCACAATAAACTAGCTTCGAGCTTTAGGACTGGTTCGACCAAGGTTATCGGTGTTATACTACCCTCTTTAACCGACACTTTTTATACCGAAGTGCTTTTTGGGATTGAGAAATTATTAGCGGCGGAAGGCTATGCCATGATGGTGGCGGTATCAAACGATTCCGCCTCCAAAGAGGCGAAGGCAGTTCGGTCCATGAGCAGTGGCTATGTGGATGGTCTGATCATTAGCAATGCCAATGAGACCCTTAGCAAGGCATCCAACAAATCCATGTCCATCCCTCTTAACGAAGGTATGCCCTTGGTACTCTTTGGAAGGCCGAACCCGACCGTAGATTGCGATCAGGTCTTAAACGACTTTTCAAAGGTATCTTTTGGTCTCGTGGAATATCTGTACAAAAGGCATTACTGCAAGAATTTGGCCTTGCTTGGGAAAGGAAATGACTGGAGCAATACCCAAGCAAAAATCAACGGTTTTGAAGAAGCACTGAATCGGTTTGAATTGCCTCGATTGCCGAATTCCTTGATGATAGGCGAAGAACAATTATCATTTCAAAACCTCACCAAAGTTGCAAAAAAAGGAGATTATGATGGATATATTTGTTTGGATTATTGGAGCTACGGGGCTATTACTTCGGTTTTATCAAGACTACCCCGTGCCTTGGCCAATAAGGTACAGATTACCACTTTTGGCAATCTTCATAGCCTTCAAGAAAGGGCATGCGCGGCCATGGACCTTAGAGCTGAAAAGGTAGGCCAACTGGCAGCAAAGACCTTATTGAAACGTATCAAAAACAAAAAGATAGATAATCACAGCACTCAAATTGTAACCGGAAACCTGATAGCATACGGACAAAATACGGGACCAAAAGCATTGCAATGGTAAGTACAGTGGCGAGCAACGAGATTGATGGGAACGCTCCACTTAAAAAACGTCCTCTATTCAAAAGGGACGTGCTTTTCATTTCGCTAGTATTTTTTGTACATGGTTGTACCGAAAAAGTGGATGGAGGCCATTTCGAAAATAAGTCGAAACCTGTTACGGAACCTTTGTTTGGGGTATTGGTCACTCAACTCAGTTCCATAGAGCCCCCCGACGGCATGGTCTGGATTCCCAAGAACATGTACGACCAAGGCGCAGTTCTAGATGATTGGCAGGTCATGCAACACGAAAAACCCAACCATCCCGTAGCCGTTGACGGCCTTTTCATGGACATCCATGAGGTCACCAACCAAGAATTTGCAGAATTTATGGGCGAAACGGGTTACGTTACAGTTACGAAACGGAAGGTAGACTGTGAGGAGCTTAAAAAACAGGTGCTGCCAGGCAATGAACTATTGCAACCGGGCTCCTTGTTGCTGAAGAAAAATATCGATGCCATATCCAATCCCCATGATTGTTTCCAATGGTGGGAATGGGTTACGGGCGTAAACTGGAAACAACACATGGGACCGAGCAGCAATATCAATGGTAAGGAAAACCATCCTATGGTGCACATTGCCTATGAAGGTTCACACGCTTATTGCCATTGGGCCGGAAAAAGACTGCTAACCGAAGCCGAGTGGGAGTATGCCACACGGGCAAACACCAAGGACAAGGTTTATTTTTGGGGGAATACTGTTGATGCTTTGGAGAAATATGCAAATACTTGGCAAGGTGATTTCCCCCTAACAAACACTATCGAAGATGGCTTTGAAAAAAGTGCCCCAGTGGGTACGTTTAAGCCCAATGGTTTTGGCCTTTACGATATGTCAGTAAACGTTTGGGAATGGACCAGCGACTTTTACAATACACAGTATTATCAACAACTAAAATCGAGTGGAGCCTTGACATTGAATCCCACAGGTGCGGAAAAGGCGTTCAATGCTCCCGATCCATTGGCAAGTGAACGGGTAACGAAAGGGGGGTCGTATTTGTGCAGTGAATCCTGCTGCGCAAGTTACAGGTTATCGTCGCGAATGGCCACTACCGAAGATCCTCCATGGAACATTCGGGCTTTCGCACCGTACTGTCATCAAAAATGATGGAAAAAGACGATACACCATAATAAAGCCGCTTAAAATATTTGACCATAATAGGTTAAAAAAGAAATGGAAAAAACAGCAATGCAATTTTTAAAACCTGAAGATTTTGACACAATAGTAAACGGCAAAAAAGTTGGTCTTTACAAACTCAAGAATTTCGGTGGTGCAGTGGCTGAAATCAGCAATTTCGGGGCTAGGTTATTGTCCCTTTGGGTACCCGATACAGAGGGAAATTTTGATGATGTGGTTTTGGGGCCTGCAACAATTGAGCAAGCTATGAATCCTGAACTTCAATACATCGGAACAATTATTGGCCGCTGCGCCAATAGAATCCGTAATGCTCAATTTACATTGGATGGAAAAAACCATAAGCTGACATCGAATGCAGGAAACAATCACCTGCATGGAGGCACTAAGGGATTTGATTCTGTGGTCTGGGAAGTTCTTCAACATGAACAAAACAAACTACAATTGCAATATATATCTCCCGACGGTGAAGAGGGTTATCCGGGAACATTAAAAGTTTGTCTTGTTTTTGAACTGACCGAAGACAATGCCCTAAAAATTGAAAGTTTTGCAACCACTGATGCCCCTACCCTCGTCAACCTGACCCACCATGCCTATTTTAACCTAAAAGGTGCGGGCATGGGAACCATCGATGACCACCAACTACAAGTAAATGCCACCTACTATACCCCTATGGATATCGATTGTATTCCCATAGGTACTTTGGAAACAGTACACGGCACCCCTTTCGATTTTACCCAAATGACCAAGATTGGTGAACGCATTAGCGAAACCCACGAACAACTGGTTATTGGCGATGGTTATGATCACAATTTTGTGCTCAATAATCATACGGGTGAAATACAGCACGCCGCAACGGTACACGAACCTCTGACAGGTAGAACAATACAACTATATACCAATGAACCTGGTGTACAATTGTATACCGCCAACCATTTGGACGGATCCCAAAAAGGAAAAAATGGACATCTGTATGGAAAACGGGCAGGATTTTGTTTGGAGACCCAACACTTTCCGAACAGTGCCAATCAACCCAATTTCCCATCGATTCGGTTGGATCCAGGGCAGACGTATCATTCCATTTGTTGTTATCAATTTTTAACGGAACAATAATGGTGGACATGCAAAACCAAATAATGAATTACTAACCCTGCTGGATGACGAAATACACCTCATCCGCCAGGACAAAGAACAGTTAAATTAAAAGTATAATTTTTCCAAAATAAACAATCATGAACAACTGGATCCTTAGAAGCTTGGCCCTATTAGCAATGGCCAACTCATACGCGCAAACGGCTGAATGGGAGAACCCTGCCGTCAACCAAATCAATACGGAACCCGCCCGTACCAATTTTTACCACAACAATAGAAAAGACCATATTTTACTCAATGGCACTTGGAAGTTTCATTGGTCACCCAATCCAGAGGCCCGTCCTGTGGATTTTTACAATACCTCCCATGATGTATCGGGTTGGGATAACATTCCAGTGCCTTCAAATTGGCAGATGCAGGGCTATGACTATCCCCATTATTCAAATGTAGTCTATCCTTTTCCTAAAAATGCACCTTTTATTGAGCATTCCATGAATTCTGTGGGGAGCTATAAGCGTACCTTCGAAATGCCCAATTCTTGGGAAGAAAAAGAAGTCTTCCTCTTTTTTGGGGGAGTCAATTCGGCCTATTATGTCTGGGTCAATGGCCAAAAGGTAGGGTATGCCGAGGGTACCAAAACTGCCAAGGAATTCAACATTACGGAATACGTCAAATCCGGTCAAAATGAAGTGGCCGTTGAGGTGTACCGCTACTGCGACGGGTCATATCTAGAGGATCAAGATTTTTGGCGGCTTAGCGGTATAGAGCGTGATGTATATGCCTATGCCGTTCCCAAAATTCACTTAAGCAACGTTAAGGTTAATGGAGCATTGGATCAAAGCACCTATACCCAAGGCCTAGTGAACTATGAAGTTGAGGTGACCAACAAAAGTGGGAAAAACAACAAAAAGTATCGTTTGGAGGTCGAAATACAAAAGACCGACAGCACAGCAATCTATTCCCAAACCCATGATTTGGATTTAAAAAAAGGCGAGTCCGCAACCATATCAGTTGACCAGAAAAATATTGGGTCGGTAGCACTTTGGTCAGCAGAGACCCCAAACTTGTATACAGCCAGGATAATGCTAAAAGACACTCAGGGAAATACCACAAATGCCACAAGTTTTAAGGTAGGCTTTAAAGATGTGGTCATCAAAAACGGTCAATTGTTGGTCAACGGCAAGGCCGTGTTGCTCAAAGGTGTCAACCGCCATGAACACGATCCGGTAAACGGCCACGTCATTTCACGCGAGAGTATGATTGAGGATATCAAAGATTTTAAGCGATTCAATATCAACGCTGTACGTACATCACACTATCCTAACAAACCAGAATGGTATGAGTTATGCGATGAATACGGCATCTATGTAATTAGTGAAGCGAACATCGAATCCCACGGTTATGGGTATAAAAAAGGCGAAACCTTGGCAGGCGACCCACAGTTTAAGCTTGGCCATATGGAACGCATACAGAACATGGTGCGCCAATACCAAAACCACCCCTCCATCATCCTATGGTCCATGGGCAATGAGGCCGGTAATGGTGACAACTTTGTAGGCCCCTACAATTGGATAAAATCCTATGACCCCAGTCGTCCCGTACATTATGAACGTGCTGGCAGGGCAAGGGACACCATCCACTACGAGGGAAGGACCACCGATGTAATCAGCTGGATGTACGCCGATCAGGACCTACACGTTATGCGCGAACATTTTGACCATGATGACAAAAAGCCATTGGATGAACAACGGCCATTTTTCTGGTGTGAGTACAGCCATGCTATGGGCAATAGCAACGGCAATTTTAAGGACTATTGGGATTGGGTCCGTGAACACCCAAGGGTGCAAGGTGGCTTTATTTGGGATTGGATGGACCAAGGCTTGGAACGGACCACGGAAACTGGTGAAAAGTACTATGCTTATGGGGGCGATTTTGAGCCTGAGCACTTGCACAACGACGGTAACTTCTGTGCCAATGGCCTAATTGGTTCCGACCGTCGACCCCATCCGGGACTTTTTGAAGTTAAAAAAGTGTACCAAAATATACTGTTCAGCAAAGTCGGCGACCAACAGTATGAGTTGTTCAACGAACATTTCTTTACCACTACCGAACGTCTGCTGTTTGAAGCTGCACTGATTGAAAACGGTGTGGAAGTCGCTAGAAAAACTTTGGATATAGCTTCAGTAGGTCCCCAACAAACCGCCAGGGTAAGCGTTGACTTTGACTATACCTTGGTTCCTGGCAAAGAGTACTATATAAACCTTACCGCAGTAAATAAAGCAGATGAACCCCTGTTGCCCAAGGGTACCTTATTGGCGTCAGAACAATTTGAACTTCAAAAAGGCAACAACTTTGTGGAACCCAGTCCGACATCCCTAAGGGTGAGGACCAAAGTGGCCAAGACAAAGGGTGTCTATAGCGTATCGGTAGGAGGGTATACTTATGAGTTCAGTAAAAATGGTTTTGGTCTGGACGCCATAAAACAAGGAGATGACAACCTATTGCTCGAACCTGCAAAGATGACCTTTTGGCGGGCACCTACCGACAATGATTTTGGGGCTTGGGGGTCTTATAATGCCCCTAAAGATGAAGACTATTTTGTCTACAGAAATGCAGCAGAAGAAAAAGAGTTAACGCATTTTGACTACACCAAGGACAAAAGGGGCAACCGTATTTTCACCTATGAATTTGCCTATAACCAATTAGAGGCTACCAATACCATTGTCTATACTATTTCCAAAAACGGTAGTTTAGGGGTACAGTGCAGTTTTTTGCCAAAAAATCCCGATAAACTGAAGTATATGCCACGCTACGGCATGGTATTGGTACTGCAACGACAATTTGACAATGTTGATTATTACGGTCGTGGTCCCATCGAGAACTATGTGGACCGAAAATCGGCCTCCTTTGTTGGAAAATACACTGCTAAAGTGGCCGACTTTTACGTACCTTATATCCGTCCACAAGAAAACGGCAACCGCACCGATGTGCGCTATACCAGTTTCACCAATGAAGTAGGAACAGGCTTAAATTTTGTGTCTGACAATACTTTTTCCTTTTCGGCCCATCATAATTCCATGGAAGATTTTGATCCAGGAACTTCAAAAAAGGCCCAACGCCATACAACGGATATCAAACCCCGCGATGCGGTGTACTTACATATCGATTATGGCCAAACGGGTGTAGGAGGGGATAATAGCTGGAGTATGACCGCCTTGGCCAACGATGAGTACAAACTGGATGCCTCCAAACTTAAGTATTCGTTTACCATACAACCTGTGCAAGTAAATTTGACCAACAAGAATTAAGTAACTGTCCCATGAAGAAGAGATTCTTTATATCGGTCTTCTGTTTATGCTGGATTTGGACACTTGTTCAGGCCCAAGGCAAAATGGAAAAACCCAATTTTGTAATCATTTTGGCAGATGATCTGGGCTTTGGCGATTTGGGGGGCATAATTATTTTAGGTCAAAAGAAACTACCGAAAAACCTATTTGCTCCCTATTTAAAGTAATTATAAAATACCCCGGGCTATTACCTACCTCACTGATGACAAAGGTGATGAATGTGTTGATTTTATCGTTCGCCACAAAGGCAAACCCTTTTTCCTGTTTGCTTCCTTCAACGCCCCACATTCCCCATGTAGGCCACCAAAGCAGACTTGGGTTTATACCAACATATCAAAGACCAAAAGCGAAGGACCTATGCCACCACAAATAAAAACGTGGGGGTAGAATTATGTAATTCCAAGAATATCAGCTCTACAATTTAGGGGATGATTTTTGACAACAGAACAACCTAACCAAATCCAATCTGGAAAAGTTGGCAGAAATGGTCAACATTTTTGAATGAATTAGAGGAGTATAGCTACTGTAAGATAGTCGTTTCTTCGTGCCAATTCATGGTAGTAGGTTTTTTTACAATTGTTGTAAAACCCTTCTCTCTTAGTTGGGCCATCTTTTATGGATGCTCTAAATCCATTCGAGTTCACGCAGTCACCCTGTGTTTGTCACACCTTACTTTGAAAACCCTTTAAAGATTTTTGGGTTTCAAATAGCATTATCATTAAGCCCAAAATGAACTCCACTATTTTGCAATTATACTAAAACTATAGCGATAGGTGGCCGGCTTTATAAGATATTGTTCGTTCACTGGTAAGCCCCATGAATTATCTCCCCCTACTCCCATTTGAACACAATCGATATTTACAACGATAGTTTTACCTGAAACCAAATCACGATTATGGGTGCTTTGGCTCAAGGTATGCTGCGAATAAGGCCACGCGCTTGCCGAAAAAACACTCTTATCGATAGCTTTAAACTGAAGTGTTTGCTCATTATTATTGCTAAAACTAATCCAACGTATATCGCAACGGTTGGCATTTTCCTGTGGCCTTACGTAGGGCGTAATAAACTCTTCAATGGTTGAACGATACGTTCCGATTGCGGCACTTGTTTTTCGGTCGGCGTAATTTTCGTGTGGGCCGCGTCCGTACCATTGGATATGCCTTAACTTTTTGTTGATTCCAAATTGCAGCCCTATCCGGGGCACTTCAGGCGACTCTTCGGGAATTGTTATTTCATAATCAATATGAAGGGTCCCGCTGGGGTAAACCGTGTACTGCAATTTTGCTTTGGAGTTTGTTTCCGTGAATAAATATGCCCCATTTAGGATTATAGTACCCCCTTTGGCCTCTTTCATTTCAAAATCCAGAACCGTATACTTTTCATTGGCATTTTCCCATAATGCCATTTTTTCATCAACCTTCCAGCCTTTATCATTGTCTGTTAGGGCACGCCAAAAATTAAACCTGACCCCGTTTTCAATCAGTGTTTCACCTCCAATCGTATAGGTATCAATCATCCCAGTTCGTTTATCGAATTTTATGGAATACGTATCACCTGAAATCAAAAGATGATTCATTGTTTCAATCTTTTCCTGTTTTGATGCCCCTTGTGTATCCATTGATATGGAACTACCTGAACGCCCACTTAGTCGAAATTGTTCCCATGCCAGTACATGTCCTTTTTTTGCCCAAACCTGATTTTCTTTTAAAGAAAGTTTTAGGGTCAGGAAACATTCTTTTAACGAATCGTAGGCAATATCGGGCAAAGTAATTTGCTTTTGTACCAATGGGGGTATATCAACATCATCGAGCTGTACCTCAAGGGCTTGTTTTCCATCCTCATGTAAGGTATAGCTAAAGTTGTAAGCGCTAAGATGGGTAGTTAGCTGCCGGTTGGCAATTACTATGACCAGTGGTTTTTTACGAATCAGTTTGAAAGAAACAGGCTGGTAAACCTTCGTTAACTCATAATAATGTGGGTGGGGAACCTGGTTCGCGTCAATCAAACCATTAATGCAAAAATTACGGTCATTCGGGAAATCGCCAAAATCCCCACCATAATGAAACCCTTCGGAAGGTTTTTCCCTGTCCTTCCATAAGGCCTGGTCCATCCAATCCCATACAAAACCGCCTACCAACATATCATTTTCGTGGAACAACTGCCAATAATCGTTGAAATTACCCAAACTGTTCCCCATAGCATGGGCGTATTCATTGAGCAAAAATGGCCTTCCGGAGGGATATTTCCCATGTTGTTCCTCATTGGTCGATTCCCCACGTTCCCCTTTGCGTTCAGCCTTGCCTTGCAAATGTTGTTTTAGCCATTTAATAGTAGGATAAGTTTGGCTATCCATATCGGCAACACGATTCATATCGGCATATTGAACTAGTCGAAGCTCTGGATCAAAAATCCGTGTAACTTCCCTCATTTTTAAAAATGCATTTCCGTATCCAGCTTCATTTCCCAACGACCACATGATCAGGCTTGGAAACTGCCGATCGCGGATCACCATTCGTTTCATACGATCAACACAGGCTGCTTCCCACTCCGGCTCATCGCCTGGAAGGATACGCTTATGATAGCTTAGTCCATGCGATTCGATATTTGCCTCGTCCATGATCATCATACCGTATTGATCGCACAATTCATACCAACGGGGATCGTTGGGATAATGGGCATTACGCACAAAATTGACATTAGCTTGCTTCATCAGTTCCAAGTCGCGGGCCATGGCTTCTTTCGAAACGACCCAACCTTGATCAGGGGAAAACTCATGGCGGTTAACACCACGTATCTTCATTTTCTTCCCATTGAGAAAAATGGCATTTCCACTTGCTTCGATCTTCCGGAAAGCTACGGGTAGGTTGTAGACCTCAACGGTTTTTCCTTTTTGCTTTAATTCAACAAGTGCCGAGTATTGAACTGGGGTTTCTTCAAACCATAATTCCACTTTACCCAAATCAATAGGCGCCATGATGACTTCCTTTTCAAAACCGCTATCAAGCATTTCGATTTTATAGTTTTTTTTTGCCACTTCTTTTCCTTCAGGCGATAGAACGGCAATTGAAATGGTATGCCCTTTTCTTTTATTTCCGGTGAAATTGGCCGAAGAATAATGCAGGGTGAGAGTTCCTCTGTAGTTAGTGGGATCTACCGTAGGCCGTGCATAAACATCCCATAAGGTAACACGGGGTACCGCCCTAATGAAAACATCCCTAAAAATACCGCTTAGCCGCCAAAAATCCTGGTCTTCAAGATACGATCCATCACAATATTTATATACTTCCACGGCCAAAAGGTTCTCTCCCTTATGTAGGTAGGGCGTCACATCAAATTCTGCAGGCAACCTTGAACCTTGGGTATATCCTACCTCCTTGCCATTGATCCAAATGAAAGCAGCCGAGCCAAGTCCGGCCAAATGTAGGATAATTTGCTTGTCGTCCCAATCTTCGGGAACGGTAAACTTTCGAATATATGAACTTACCGGGTTTCGATGTCCGAAGCTCGTATAGGTAGAATCGGGTGTGCCCATCACCTTCGGGGGATCGACCTTAAAAGGGTAAATGGAGTTGACGTACAGGGGAATACCGTACCCTTGTCGCTCCACGGTAGAAGGCACCGGTATTTTTTGCCAGTCTCGATACTTAAATCCTTTTTTATAAAAATCGGCCGGTCGGGAACCGGGATCGGGAGACCAATGAAAATACCAATCCCCGTTTAACGATTTTATCCAGTTGTTCTTTTCGTAAGTAGAGCGTTTTGCATCTTTTATGCTTCCGGAAGGCCAAAAAGCGGTTCTGGGAGGCAGTTTATTGATGCCGAACACTTTTGGATTCTGAAGTTCCGGCCGTATTTGTGCATTACTCTTTAACAGTAGTCCAAACATCAGGAGCATTACGATTTGCTGCCTTGATCGGTTTAAGTGCTTCATAAACATATTTGTTTGTTATCCAATAGGACAATATTACTGGTTCTAAGGTCTTATGTAAAATATCATGGCAATTAAAATTGAGCTTTCCACCATTGGAATTCAAGTACAAGTAATCTATCTTGTCTCAAGAGCCAATGTGCTCACAGCAGGGTCGGGTCGAAGCTTGTCCAACCATATCGTAATCCCATTTTCATCTTGAGTAAATTTTAATGGTTTGCCTCCCATCTGTTTACAGGAAACAATACGTTTTTCCAATGGAGGAAGTTGTAGCGTATCTTTAAGATCAAGAAGGTGAACATAAATCTTGTCATCTTTTTGAACGGAACCATACCGATCATTTACGGGTTCGAATGGCCCGGGCCTGGTGTCGTAGATGCTTTCCCCATATTTCTTTAGCCAATTGCCTACTTCCTTTAATCTTGCAATATGTGTCTCGGGGATTACTCCCTGGGCATCAGGGCCAACATTCAGTAACATATTCCCGCCGCGATCAACGGTATTCACCAACATTACGATAATCTCTTTCAGAGACATCAGGTTTTGCTTTGGACTGTACCCCCAACTCTGCTGATTGAGGTTCAAACACTTTTCCCAAGGTGTATCGATGATCGAGCCACTTATTTTCTTACTGCCCTCGTTGCATTGGAAATCACCTTCCCAACCTGACCGTGGGCTTACTACCGCATTCGGCTGGTACTTGCGTACCATTTTGTTCAGCTTGTCGGGTTCCCAAAACCAAGCAGCATCGGCATCGCTTCCCCTGTGCGCCAGCCAGCCCCCATCGTACCAAAGGATATCGATTTTGCCATAATTTTTCATTAATTCTTCCACCTGCCCGTAACATTGCTTTTTCATCAATGCTGCGTTTTCTGACAATTCCCTAGGTTTAAAATAACCTGGGAAACGCCAATCCATCGGTGAGTAATAAATGCCTACTCCGAGTCCAGCCTTGCGACAGGCATCTGTGTATTCTTTTATAAAGTCGCGTTTTGCGGCAGTCTCGTAACTGCTGAAATTCCGGTAACTTGAAGGACTGTTCCAAAGGGCAAAACCATCGTGGTGGCGAGCTGTCAATACCATATATTTCATTCCGGCTTTTTTCGCAACATGGGCCCATGTATCAGCATCGAAAAACCGTGGATTAAACTTATCGGCTAGTTTAGCATACTTCTTGGCGGGGATTTTATAGTTGTGCATGGCCCATTCGCCCCTACCTTCAATGGCATACAGCCCCCAATGGATGAACATCCCGAATTTGGCGTCCTGCCACCATTTCATCTGTTCTTTTGAGAGCTTAAGTGCGGGTACTACGATACCATTTTTGCCTTTGGCATTTTGGTATTTCTCCATAGATTTTAGTTCGTCTCCACTTAATTCCTGTGCTTTAACTTTGTATAATGGCATTAGCAGAACAATCCACATCGCCATTGCTAAAAATTTAGTTTTATTCATACCATCTATATTTTATTAGACCGGTTTAGTATGTTGCTTTTGCTTATTCATTTTGGCTTTGGTTTATGAAAGCGTTGATACTTGTTGTTAAATTTTGCTTTTTGCTCGATTTTCATTCTGTTTATGAATTCGAATGTCCCTAAAACAAAGCATAATGGGATTTTCGGGAATCATCGAAATTTAAACTAGAGCCTTCATTCTTATCATCTGTTTTTAGTTCTAATGAATCGGTTACATTGTATTTGATTATCTTCAATCAAGTCCGAACTTATATCCCTATATTTGGTTATGATTCATAGTATTAAAACTTGAATATTTCCAGTTCAGGTTCGGAATACGCCTTAGACATTAATGCTTTGAGTTCATCTGCTTTCCCTTTTTCCTTTTTCAACAGGTTATTGGATTCTGCCGGATCATCGGCAAGGTTATAGAGTTCGTAACGCACCTCACCCGATTTGATATTGGTAAACTGGTGTAATTTCCAGTTGCCTTTGCGCAGGGCCCTTTTGCCCTTATCGATTCCTTTGAATTCCCAATAGAGGTATTTATGTGCTTTTTGTTGGGCCCCGCTTCCTTTCAAAGAAGGTAACAACGAAAAGCCATCACTGTTTTTAGGATTTTCTCCATCTACTATGTCTGTTAATGTAGGTAGGATATCCCAAAAGGCGCTCATATGATCTGATGTGCGTCCGGCTTTCACTACACCAGGCCACTTTACAATAAAAGGAACTCGGATACCGCCTTCATACAAATCGCGCTTGATTCCCCTAAAAGGACCGGAACTCTTGAAAAAATTAGGTTTTCTTCCTCCTTCCTGGTGTGGGCCATTGTCACTAGAGAACATTACGATGGTGTTTTCTGCAAGGCCCAATTTTTCAAGCTGTTTCATAATTTTTCCTACTTCCCAATCCAGTCTTGAAACCATAGCAGCGGTAGTAGTATTGGGCCTGGGGCTGGTGCCATAGTGATTCCCTGTATAAGGGTCCTCTTCAAACCGGCCCTTATATTGTTTTTCGAATTCCTCGGGAGCCCATACCTGAGCATGGGGCAGTGGCGATGCATACATCAGGAAAAATGGTTCGTCCTTTTTGTCTTCCATATATCCCAATGCTTCTTCTATAAAGAGGTCTGGACTATAGGTCCTTCCCCTCCAAGGCTCCTCACCTCCGTTTTCAGGATAGTTAATCTTTTCCTTGTTCTTGTGCATGAATTTTGGGAAATAGGTATGTGCCTGCCCATGTCCCAGATAACCAAAGAAATAATCAAACCCTTTATCATTTGCCTGTCCGGGGCTGGTATCACAACCTGTACTCGCTTTCCCTATCATGGCGGTGTGGTAGCCGACATCTTGCAGGTATTTTCCAACCGTAATGTCTTGTGGGTTGCTCCGTAGTTCAAGTCCCTTGCCGTTCATACGGATATAGGCATGCCCTGTGTGAAGCCCTGTCATCAAAGCTCCACGGGAAGGGGCACATACGGTACTGCCGGCATAATGATTCGTGAAACGTATGCCCTGGGCGGCCAACTCGTCAATGTTTGGTGTTTTGATAATTTCTTGCCCATAGCATCCCAGGTCCCCATAGCCCAAGTCATCAGCCAAAATATAAATGATATTAGGCTTTTCCTTTTCTTGATTTACCGTGTTGCAATTCAATAATAGGATTAAAAAGAAAGATATTGGGATGTGTGTGCATAGCTTCGCAGTCATTGTTCTTAAATTGGATTAACATAAGGAAATACAGGGTTGTTTCATTTTAGTTGTGGTTTAATGGTTAGGTTTACATCATCCACTGAAATGTGTCCCCAAGCCGTGGTATCATTGTCTACTATCTCGAGATAACATTCTTGACCAGCATATTGTGAAACATCAAACTTCTTGCGTTCGAACTCAAAGCTTTGGTTTCCACTCGTTTTTGCAAGGATGCCTCCCTTATTCGCGTCTACCAGTGCCACATAAAGCGTTTCGGAATTATTGCCTCCCATTATTAGAAAGTCCAGGGTTGCGCCTTTTGTTAAAATGAAGGATTCAGATCTTACGACCCCTGTTTGTGATGCATCTTTTTTTACCCCACCCACTTTAAAAGTTTCCTGATTACTGCTTTCATAAAACAGGCTGCTTACAAAAAAGCTTCCGTTTTGTTTAATATTTTTGCCTTTGTGTTGGTAATTGGCCAACGACAGTTCAAAGGCCTCACCTTCTTTTTCCCAACCCGTTAATGTACCGTATTCAAAATCGTGATTGGTCAGGGTTGCTCCCGTCTTTTTCCATTCTATTTCAGCGATAGCTACTCCCCCGGACGCAGCTTCCGGTTTTTTCACACGATCCCAGCTCCAACCACAGGTGGTCATGTACCATTTATTTGCATCGGGCTCATAAATGATTTCAGGTGCATGAGCACCAAAACCGGTAACGAAATCACAGTTCTTCTTACTTGTCTGGTCATGGATGCCGCCATAATTTCCAAAATAATAGGGGTCTTTGGAACGGAACATCCAGGTTTGGTGATATCCGGCTTCTCCAGAAGTATGCGTAAGACTCAGGTAGAAATAGTTTCCCCGTTTAAATACGAAGGGGGATTCGCCCGAACTCCAGGGTTTGGTTTTTATACCGCGAAAGGTCATGGCCTCACCGACATATTTCCAGTTGGCTAATCCGTTTTTGGATTCATAGACCGTTATACTCGCCACTCCCGTTCCTTTTTCGATACCGGTATGGTACAATAGCCATGTTTCCTTGTCTATTCGTAAGATCATATAGTCCCGAATATCCGCACCACCATTCCTGAAATCGAACTTTTCCAACTCGTAGGGATTTTTTACCGGCAACTTATTTGCGTAATGGTTTACAATTTCCCAATTGGACATGTCCTTTGATTTCTCAATAAAGAAATTCTGTGGTGCATAAAACAGCCAACATTCCCCGTTGTAGCGGATGGCATGAGGTGCCCAGGCCGGGTAATGGTCCTTTGGTTGGGATTTTAATTCATCGTATGTTTTGTCCTTATCCAGATTGGGATGCCTTGAAATCGGTTCATGATCGGTATAGTCCCCCAGCAATTCTTTGCTCGAACCATGTGTAAACTGTACTTCCATTGTCCAAGGATTGGAAAACCCTTTTGTAGGAAGTTGATTTCCTATACCTATAACATGCCAGCTACCATTAGTATGGCGATAGACCGTATGGTCATTCATATAAGTTGCATTCTGAGGGTGATACAGTTTTTTCCATGGGCCTACCAATTGCGGTTCATACAAGGCATCAGGATTTTCAATAGGGGGCACATCCACCCCGTTGATAGCAAATGGCGCTTCACCGACCGGATGATACCGGGATGCAGGGGTACAGCCAATCAACAATGTCAATACCGCCGGGAATAATATGTTCATTTTCATCTGGATAATTAATTATTTCAATCAACTCCATATTCTCGTTGAAACTTTATCTTTTTTCGATTTTCAATTCTTGTCCGGCATTCAAAAGAACTTCATCAAAAACCAGATAGGTTTTTCCTTTTTCCTGCTCCTTTTTTATTTCAACGGGTTTTCCATCAAGGGTTACCATAAAAGTATCCTGTACCCAACCAGAGGGCAATTGCCATCGAGAAACCTTCAATTGACCATATTTCAGTTCGATCTCAGCTGTTTTTACATCTTGGTCAGCCTGCTGCCGGTAACTACCCCATCCTTCTGCAACAATAAAGGCACTTTTGAAATTCTCCGATCCTATTTTGGGGTCAAACCCGATAATACCTTTTGGACCATGGAAATAAAATCCACTAGCGGAGACAAAAGGGGCATAGCCGCTCATGGCACGGGTATAATGGTTCCCATATTCGATTTCGTTGTAAGGGTTGCGCTTTTGGGGGGCATATCTGTGATTAACGGCATTCTGGAGGGTCAATGCCTCGTCCAACATTCCATAATCGATCATATTGGCGGCCACTTGGTGTTCCTGTGCAGTCCATACTTCACTGAAATAGCCAACTGCCAGCATATCCCACCTGGTTCGGGCATTTCCATAAGACGCCTTTGCCCCACCTTTGGGGAAAGTACACATGATCAGCCCGGGTTCATCAGATTGTGCGTAGTGGCGTTTTACCTTCACGATGGCAGTATCCAGATACTTACCGTAATTTTCCACATAGTTGTATTTATAGATGGATTTTAATGCGCTGATTATTTTATCTTTTTCCAGCACATCACCCAAACCTACTTGTGAGGCCCAGTACTGCCCCAGCAGTTGGTCAGAATGGCAACCTTGATTGGAGTTCACGGCCAAGGGGTCTCCAGGGTCAACTTTTTGTATAAAGTACTCCCCGTTGAACAATTCCGAGGAGATGTTCTTTTTGGCTAAAGCGGCTACCTGTGTACATTCCATTGCAAACGCTTCATCTTCCACTTCGATAGCCATTTCACTTCCTGCCTTGAGCACCGCTGCATACAACCCACTGATCCAGCTTATTTTTCCATACCAGATTTTGTCCAAAGTGTTGTATTGTATGCCTTCCAGGATTCCATCCGCTTCTCCTGTTTTTTCCTTGTCCTGATCGATCATGGCTTGTATGGCCAACTTTATTTTGGGCCAGTTGTATTCTAAAAAGCCATAATCAGGGGCCATGAGGTGCTCCCGGTAGATGCGCAAAATAGTGCCTGCATGTCCGTCAATGGCATGTCCACGGCCATCGTGATGGCCAAATTTGCTAAACTCGCCACGGTAACGGATTATGCCTCTGTCTTTGTCAAAACTGAGCCCCAGATCTACTTTTTCCCGAAGATCCCGGGCCAATTTGGGGAACACCCTACCCATAGCCTGCTCATAATGAAATACATGGGTGCAGGTACCAAAGCCTAAATAGGCTCCTTCAAAAGCATAAAATCGTCCTTCATTATAGGGAACCAATAGGTTTTTGCTGGTGAATCGTGCCGATGAAGTAGTGGCCAGGGTACTGACATTCACAAATGTCCTGTCCAAAAAAGAAACAGGTAGACTGGAATCGTACCAGGTCTTGTTCCAGAGTTTGGTGTTTTCAATCAACTCCCGATTTTTCAAGATATAATCGGCAACTCCGTCGGCATTTTTGAAAAATTTGGAATAAAAATGTCGGAGTGAGCCATAGTCGGCCCATAAGGTTTCCGGGGCACGAAAGGTGTTCAGTCTATGGATGTTCGGAAAATACCAGGAAATGATAAACCGTACTTTTTTCGATTCCCTTTTTGCTAAGGTAAACGAAGTACTTATAGTTCCCAATAACTGTTCGCCGTTGGTAGCACCAGCTTTCGTTTCACCAGATTCAAAAACCTGGGACAGGTCTTTAGCCTTAAACTTTCCAACGTTCGCATTTCCCTTGCCTTTACTTTCCAAGGTAAGTGCCATACTTCCCCAATCGGGTAGGTCTTCAAAGTTTTCCCCTTCCGAACCTGCACTCAGCCGTATGAACGAATCTTCCTTATGAACAGTGTTCACTAGCTGGCCCTTTTGCTTGTTCGAGGAGTAATGGTTTACCACATTTTGAAGCCATCCCCCTATTTCCAAAGTAATGGTACGTTTGGTGGTATTGGTAATCTCATACTCCATTACCACTGCAGGTAATCCGGAATTCACATCATCCGTCGGGATGAAAGGTGAAAAAGCCTCCAGTTTTACGGAAACCGGGGCATTCTTATCCTGATAGATGACTTTACCTATGGGGTATTCCCCCCTAAAGGTAATATGTTCAAAACCTTTTTGGTCCAGGGTTCTGACCTGAGACTTTCCCTTTACCGTGGTACGAATGGCGAACCCCTGTTCCAGATGGTGTTTTTTTCTGTCCGTGGATTTCATCGGTGCCCGATAGAACTTGTCCCCGCCGCTTCCGCCATAGACCAGCTCGGTGGTATTGAAGATGTCCCAGTCCCACAATCGCCCGTCTCCCGAGAGATATACATTGCCCGTACAGATGCCTCCAACGGGCATACCAATATATTCCGACCCTTCATTGGAATAAATTCCCCCCCCTACCGATTGGGATATGGCCGACAAAAAAAACCCATAAAAAACAATCGTAGTAAACATCAGTTTTTTCTTCATTCATAATCTTTTAAAATATCAATCTTCATTTTTAGTGAATCACTTTAGCGTTTTAAAACTAAATCCTGGGGCAGTCACAACCTACAGGGCTGGCCTGATCCACATGCAATGACCTCCACCGGGAGCTATAATTGCCTTAACAATATCCCCCCTTTTTACAGTGCCTCGGCGTACCTGATACACTTCGGGATTTGTCCTGCAATGTGTATCCTCGGCATCCTCATAATACGTCACGTTATACTCCGTTCCGTCTTTGAGAAAGTCCATCTCTATATCCAAGGAAGCTCCTTTTTGGCTGGCCACACTACCGACAAACCATGCATCGCCATGCCTCCTTGCGGTCGAAATAAAAAGATCCATATTTGCATAGAGCACCCGGCTTTCATCCCATTTTCCAATCGGCAATTCCTTGATAAACCCGAACAGATCGGCCTTGGCCGAATAAGCTTCAGGCGCATCCGGTAAACAGACCAACCCGCTAAATATGATTAAAGTGCGTGCCGCCTCGGCCGTGACCGTGGTGGGGTATGAATTCAACTGCCTCGGTCCCTTTTGTCGTTTACCCGAATTGATACCCGTGATGTCGAAATTCCCGTTATTCATATCCAACGGTCCCTGAATTGCATTGATCAACGCCATTCTGATAAATGCTTCAGGGGTGAAAGCCCTTCTAGCGTCCTGTTGTGCATGACAGTATTCGCGGGTAACCGCATTGGGCAGTGTTCTTCGAATCCCAGTAAAAGGCACAGGGCCATCGTGGAAGTCGATAAGTAGTTTGTTTTGGGCACTTTGCGCTATCGCCGATTGGGTAAATGGCACATCGCTTCCCATAAAACCATATTTGATTCCCTTCATTCCCAATTCCCGATAATAATCGAACAGGTCTTCATCACCGTATTTACCTTTTTTTCTGTCGTAGTATAGGATAAGGCCAACGTCTTTCTCTTTTGCATATTGGCTTACTTTAGGCAGATCAAGTTTGTCGGAATGCTCTATGTGCCCTTTGCTCACATGTGTGTACCAGGCATCATCGATCAAAAAATATTCAATATCATGTGCTGCTGCAAAATCGATGAAGCGCAAATAGCTTTCCGTATTGATTCCATATTTGAATCCATTGGGAGCTTCGTATCCATGTACCCGCCAATCCCACAGGGCTTTGCCCGGTTTGATCCAGGAAACATCCTGCAGTTGATTGGGGGCGGCAAGGTTGATGGGAACCGTATTGACCACCAAGTTCCCTATCTTTTCTTCCAATAAAATAACCCTCCATGGCGTTTTAATCCGCCCATTTTCAGTTTTGCCCGTATTGGCCGCTATCAACAAATTCCTTTCTTTATCAGCTTCAATATCCATTACACTGAATCCCCTGGCACTGTACAAATCGGATTCCAAAATCGACATATAACCTCCCAAGGCATTTTCAACTACAACCGGAAGCTTCACTTTTTTAGACACATCAGAAACAGCAATTGGCCCAATAGGTTTACTTTCCCCTGAAGTATGGTAGAATTTGCTTCCTATAGGCAGATTAAACTCACATTCGTAGGAAACTTGCTCCAATGGGCTGTTTTCACTAAGTTTAAAACGAAAGGCCACTCCCTTGTCGTAGGCCCTGCAAACCAGTTGGCCGGACACTCCGTCAAAATCCATTGCAAGGATAGTTTCTTGATAAGAATCCCTTATTGAGCTAAACTGTCCCCAAACCGGCTCCCAGGTACGGTCGTCCCCATTTTGTGAGATCTTGGTTATGGTAAAACGGCTATCCGGAATAATCGATATAGCCGATGAATCCATCATCAATCTGCCTTCGCGAAGCACGCGATACTTCAATTGGCCTTCCACATTGATGATTTCTAGTACTACCTTCCCATCTGGTGATTTAGTCACTACGGATTCACCACTACCACAAGACTGTAAAATAAGTGCCAGTGCCAGCACTAGCAAATACAACGATTTAGGAAGGAGGCTCAGACCCATTGGTTTTTCTATTTTAAGCTGATAATTGTATGTTTGACCAGCGGTTTTGATTTAATGTATTGTTGGTTATTTAATTTTATTTCACCTCAAAAACTACTGTAGAAACCTCCCGTATCTTTTGCTATATCCTCTTATTTAATTGGCAAAAGATGCTTCAAAGGAATCCAGAACAGGGAAGACATTGTTGTTATTATAAAATCGTATTTCGATCTTAAAAGCATAACCAGCTTCCTATTCCGATACATTCAGGGTAGCCGGAAGCACCTCAACCACCTTTACAAAACCCGGCTTTTGCGAATAAGCTTCCTTAACCTTTGTTAAATTAGTCCAACAGTCAATGGTTCCATCGTTATCCATGTCAACCCCAGCTCGAATTTCTACACCGTCCACCTAAGAACCGTCACTTTCTTATTTAGTCTCTTTAAGCATCTTACCCACTTCCAATAAGATTTTCACCGATTCTTCAGGAACATTACCATTACCGTCAGGCCCTATGTTTAAAAGCAGGTTGCCCCCTTTACCATTGATATCCTTCAATTTGTTATAAATCGTTTGAGCGTCTTTCCAATTCTTATCGCTTTTTTTAAAGCCCCAGGATTTGTTCATGGTATAACACGCTTCCCAATTATGGGTTAACTTGCCACCGGGATGTTTCTGCTCGGGAGTGCCAAAATCCTTTTTGAATTTTGCACGCTTTGCTACCCTGTTGTTGATGATTATCCCGGGTTTCAACTCCCTTATGTATTGGTATAGGTCTTTGCCTGATGCCATGTCCCACCAGTAAACCCAGTCGCCGTCAAACCAAAGGATGTCTGTGTCGTAATTTTCAACAAGCTCCTTAACTTGATTCTTTATGTACTGGATATACTCTTCTTTTTTTTTGGATTTCATGCGTACATGCCCCCATTTACCCCACGGACTATCCCCGTCAATATTCCGCTCCTGCGAGGGGTGATGCCAATCGATAATGCTATAATAAGTACCAAAGCGTAAGCCATGCCTTTTGCAGGCTGCACTCAATTCTGCAAGAATATCACGCCCTTTAAACGGGGTGCCTGCCACATCGAAATTAGTATATTTGCTATCCCATAAACAGAAGCCTTCATGGTGCTTGGTGGTAATAACAACATATTTCATGCCTGCTTTTTTAGCGGTTTTGGCTATAAAATCAGCATCAAAATCTTTGGGATTGAAAGTAGTCATTAACATAGCGTAAACCTGAGCAGGGATATCTGCATTGGCCTGTATCCATTCTGCGTATTTTTTTATTTCCTTTCCCTCCCAAACACCTCCGAGCTGGCTATACAGTCCAAAGTGGATAAACATCCCATATTTAGCATCTGTAAACCACTGTATACGGTTGGCATAATCTTCACCGGTTTCATCTAAATAATCTGTTTGCGAGAATGTTATGGAAACATTCAAGGCCAGAATTGCTATTGTAAGATTTTTTTTTGTCATTGTTTTTATTATAGTTTTGTTCATAAAACCTATTTTTTTATGAACAAAACTATACTTCAAGCTATATGGTGATTATTAAATTGCTGTTTTCCTTGTCAATCATTTTTTATCCCATACCGGATTAAATAAGCGTCATCGCCATTGTGTATCATGGATATGCCCCAGTGCAGTCCTTCTCCCGTTACTTTCGGATTGGTGAGGTCTCGCCTGAAAACACCCGGTGCTTTTGGCCTATCGGTAACTTTAACATTTAACGGATTGCTTTTAAAGTCAATCCCATCCCGCGCATATTGGAAGGTGTTGCTGAGCGAGGCAAGCACGGCAATTCCTGTTCCTTCCTGCCACAGCATAACTTCATGGCTTCCGTCCAGCAGGGGAGCGTCCATCTTAATAAAGGGCCCTTCGGGATATTTGGAAAAAGCAACGCCCATTTGGGTATGGGCAGGCCCACTTCCATTATGTACTCTGCTCCTTCCTTTATAATACAGCCAGTACAACCCATTTCTATACAATAGTACAGCATCATCTACCCTGTAACTATCAAATTTTTCAGGTTCCACGCTCACAGTCAACACTGGTTCTTTACTTATTCTTGTAAATGGTCCATTGGGGGAATCAGACACTGCCAAGCCTATAGCTGTAATATCCGTAGTAGCGTTATTTTCAAATTCTCCTTTTGCGTTTTCAGGTGTAGGTTTCACCCCGGTATAGTAGAGATAGTATTTCTCCTTGGCATAAATAATATTAGGAGTGAAAGTAGCTTGAGAATCAAAAGTGCCTTCTGCGCCTAATCCCAATATTTCTCCTTGCTCTTTCCATGTGTATCCGTTATCTGTTGATGTAGCGTACCATAAAGTCCCCCAATAGCCAGGAGACCGGCCATAAACCTTCGTATAATATACATACCAGGTATTTCCGACCTTGATGATATCACTGGGATCTCTCCTCGTACAGCCTTTTTCATAGCCTATCCCTTTAATGTTATCGTATTTGAATTCAATGTTGGAATAGACTTCTTTTACTTTTTCTAAATTGTTCTGCGCAAATACATTTTGAATGAATCCGTAAATTAATATTGCAGTTATAATAATTTTGTTATTCATCTTCTTGATATTTAAAAGTTTTGTCCAAGGTGATGCTTTCGCCTTTCCCCATCTTAAATGTTACCACTTTTGAGCCGTACCTTATACGGGCATTATTGCCCAGTTTGGATGTAATGGTTGCCTTTAGCAATTGGTAGTTGTCCCACTCTATATCCACTATAAAACCGCCTCGCGCTACTAAACCGGATATTTTTCCCGAAGGCAATGCATCGGGCAATGCGGGCAGAAGGTTGATTTCGTTGGCATACGATTGTAACAAGGCTTCTACCAACGCTGCGATAGACCCCATATTTCCATCCATCTGAAAGGGCGGGTGGGCATCAAAAAGATTGGGATAGGTTTTCTTTGCCCAAAGGTCGGTCAGGTTGTCCCATACTTTGTTGCCATCCAACAAACGCGCATAGAAATTCATAATCCAGCCACGGCTCCATCCGGTATGGCCTCCTCCCTTTGAAAGCCGGTCTTCGATTACTTTTTTAGAGGCCGTCATGTATTCAGGGGTATCGTTCCAGTTGAATTCCCCGGAGGGGAATAATCCGTAAAGGTGTGAAATATGGCGGTGACCGGGCAGGGCCTGCTTCAACTCTTCCGAGGACCACTCCAAAATCAACCCGTCCTTGCCGATCATACTGGGGGTAAGTCTGGCCAATTGTGTTTTCAGCTTGTTCCTGAATGCCTTATCTGTATTCAATACTTCGGAAGCGCTTATCACACTTTCAAAAAGATGCCGGGTGATTTGTAAGTCCATAGCCGGTCCCATAACTATGGAGGCCTTTTCACCACTTGGGGCGACAAATACATTTTCAGGCGACATGGAAGGCCCGGTCACCAGTTTGCCCGTTTTAGGGTGTTTCACTAAGAATGAGGACAGAAATTCGGCTGCCTCCCGCATCACTGGGTAACCGTAATTGGCCAGAAAGGTTTTATCTTCGGTAAAAAGGTAATGTTCCCAGATATGGGTGGCCGACCAGGCAGCACCCATAGGCCAAAGGCCATACCTCGGTAACCCAAAAGAGGTGGTAAAATGCCAGACATCAGTAGTGTGGTGGGCGGTAAAACCTTTGGCTCCGTAGAGTTCTTTGGCCGTTTTTCTACCATTTTCGCGTAGCTTCCCTATAAATTCCAAAAAGGGAATATGACACTCCGAAAGGTTGGTGATCTCGGCGGGCCAATACATCATTTGTATATTGATATTGATGTGATAATCGGAATTCCAGGGCGGAGCAATGCCATCGGCCCAGATACCCTGTAGATTAGCGGGCAAGTTGCCTTTGCGTGAACTGCTAATCAGCAGGTAGCGGCCGAATTGAAAATAAAGGGCTGCCAAGGATGGGTCGTAGGCTCCATTGGCCTGTGCAGCTATGCGTTCATCGGTAGCAAATTTGGCCGCTTCGGTGGCAGGTAACTCAATACGTACCCTGTTGAACAGGCGTTGGTAGTCGGTGATATGGTCTTGCAGAATATTTTGATAGCTTCTGCTCTTAAGTGATTGCTCATAAGTATCGCAAATAGTGGCAGGGTTTCCTTTAAAATAGTCCGTTCCCGCCACAATCCGGATTTCCATACTATTGGCCTTGTTTACCTTGAGTTGTTGGCCCTCCACTTTAAGTGTACCCCCATCAATGATAACAACGACCCGGGCTTCAAACTGAACGCCCCGACCATGGTTAAGATGGTGTTTAAGGATAATCCTATTATCGGTAGCAGTAACGACCTCTCCTTCATCCGGACGTGAAAGCACCAATGTTGCTGTGATGTTTCCGGATTGGCTTGCTGTGGCGTGCATTACAATAGCCTGGTCTTTGGCTGTTGAAAACACAGTACGTTGATGTTGTACATTTTCAGAGGTAAAACGGGTGGTGGCCATAGCTCTGCTAAGGTTGAGGTCACGGTAGTAGTTGCTGTAATTGTCAACACCCTCAAAGTTGATATGGAGATCTCCCAGTGTTTGATACGTGTTCGTGCCGCTGGGTAGCCGCTCGCCCATCAGTTTTTCCATGGCCATTTTTTCGGCTTCTTGATATCTACCTTGAAATAGCAGGTTGCGAATCTTTTTTACATACCTATAGCCTCCGGGCTTGTCTTTGTATTCGTCTCCTTTACTCCAAATACTTTCTTCGTTAAGCTGGAGGCGTTCGGTAGTTACGCCACCAAATACCATGGCACCCAAGCGGCCATTGCCTATGGGCAGGGCTTCATCCCATATCTGGGCAGGCTGGCGGTACCATAGGGTAAGCGAATCTTTATCGGAGGCGTAAATCGAGGTAGTGGTCAAAAACAAAAAGAGTACTCTAATAAGGTATCTTCTTTTCTTGTTTTTTATTAGAATATACGGCATATCGTTTTCTATTTTAAATCACCCACAAAAGAGGCTTCAAAAGAATCGAGAATGGGAAAAACTTTATTTTTATTGTGAAATTTCATGTCAACTTTAAACCCATAACCAGCTTTTAATCCCGATACATCCAAAGTAGCCGGAAATGCTTCCACCACTCTTACAAAACCCGGCTTTTGCGAATAGGTTTCTTTCACCTTTGTGAAGTCGGTCCAATCGTCAATATTCCCGTCATTATTTGTGTCAACCCCGACCCGAATTTCTATGCCATCCACCCAAGGGCCATCACTTATAAAATCATTACTATTTCGTTGAACGATCAGGTAGAATTTCCCTTCGGCAAAGCCCACGGTGGGGTCGGGGTGAAAGCCTTCCCCGATCTCACCGTCCCAAACAAATTCTTTGGCAATATCGTCACTTCGCCATCTGCCCACTCGCATGCCTTTACTTTCATCATGCGGATCATAGTCGCAAAATATGTAATACTGTCCGCCTACTTTTATGGCCGTATAATCGCCAAAGGCATCTTGCGGACCTTCATGCACTTCATAGGTGTAGGGTGTTGGGTCTGGTCCGTGGACCAATTGGTTCCTGGCTGGTTTATAAGGCTTAATGATTCCTGTAGGGGTGGTGCGTTTATCTATCGGGGGTGGATATTCGTGGGGTTCAAACCCATTGATTCCATCAGGGCTGTCGGCGTGCCCGGCTAAAGGCGAATCCCAGGAGTTCTCCCGTGGATTGATCGGACTCCAATCTTCATAAATTATATGAAATATTCCATCATCATTACGAAAAACGGCCATATCGGAACCATGAGTAGGGTCTTTTAATACCTTTCCTATCTCTTTGCCCTGTTTTCCGTCGGTAAGATCTTCGTCAATGATCAGGTGAGGGTCTTCATCATTGGGTTTGTCGTAATAGATATAGAATTTGCCGTCGGCATACTCGGCAGAAGTAACCCATTTGTTGACGCTCGACGAAACAGGCCCATAATGTTTCCAGCTTTTCATGTCTTTACTATGCCATGCATGATACCCATTGGCAGCATCTCCCGAATATCTGGAAAGAAACCAATAGTTTCCTTTTGAAACAGGGATAAACACAGGCGCATCACTGGCCTCCGGAGGGGTCACTTTGGGTATGGCCTGCCAGTTGTTCCATTGCGGGGTCTGTTTTAGTGTTATGGATTCCAATTTGCGCATCCTTTTAAATTTTTTTAGTGTGCTTGAAAAATAGGCAGCATCTTTTTGGGGATGAACCAAGCCGTCCTTTATGTCAAGACCGGAACTTTTACCTTTTGCAGCCTGCCACTCTTGCTGGGTCTTGATTTTCCAACGTTCCGAATCGGAAGCCGGATTGGATTTTGAGCGTTTAAGATTAGGGTTACATCCAACTACTAAAAAGGACGCAATGATTATTATAGTATTTTTTAGCATAGGATGCTATTTAATTTTGAAACCATGTATAACAATCTCGGATGAATTTTATTTACTGATTCATAAAACTGACTTGTTCCCATTTAAAATCGATTGAATCATTTTTTTGCGGCACTCCCGGAGTGCTCCTCCCTTCAACAATATATTTCATAAGCAATGATTTTAATTCTTTTGCTTTTGCGGTGTGTGTAGTATGCAGATTTTTTGTTTCGCCCGGATCGTCCCTTAAATTATAAAGCTGTATCGGGGGAAGGTTTTTTCGTATCCCATCATCTTTTCCGGGCCTTGGAAAACTCCAACCCCCGGAACCAGGACACATAATAAGTTTCCACTCCCCTTTTCTGATAGCAAAATTCCCGTTAATGGAATGATGCACTGTGGCTTCCCTAAGTGGTTTGTCCAATTTCTCCTGTTCAAACAAAGCAACCAGGCTGTAGCTATCTTCTCCTTCATTGTCTAACATGGAGTAGCCGATAATTTCCGCACAGGTAGCCATAAGGTCAGTTGTGCAAATCGTTTCGTCCGATACCATACCTTTATTAATTTTTTTGGGCCATTTTGCAATGAACGGCACCCGGTGGCCTCCTTCAAAAATATCTGCTTTATGCCCTCTGTAAATATAGCTCGGCGAATGTCCTTTGGCCTCCAGTTCGTTAATTTTTGCCGCGGGGGAACAACCGTTATCACTTGTGAAAATAATCAGGGTATTCTCTTCTATTCCGGATTCTTTAACTGCTTCCAGCAATTGCCCCATATAATCATCCACCATCATCACAAAATCTCCGTACGGGTTTAGGCCACTTTTTCCCTGCCACTGTTCGGTAGGTAAAATAGGCGTATGTGGCGATGGCAAGGGTAGGTACAAAAAGAAAGGTTCATCCCGGTTAGCTTGTTCACGTATATATTGAATGCCCCTTCTAAAAAAGTTTGGCGTAACATCTTCATGGATAAAATCATTGGAGGTAGGCCCTTTTCGCCACCAGGAGTATTTTCCGGTATTTACCGTAACGGTACCCGGAATTTGTGTGGCCAGTCCGTTTTCCACATACACATAAGGGGCCATATCCAGTGACCCACAGTGGCCATAGGCATAATCAAATCCTAGGTCGTTGGGGGTGTTGGTAACGGGTTTAGAATAATCAATCTTATCAAATTCGTCCCAGCCTCCTCCAAATTCTTCTGTTTTTTTTAACCCCCAGTCCCAGCCTAAATGCCATTTTCCTATAAATGCCGTATGATATCCGTTCTTTTTTAAAACAGAGGCCACCGTACTTCTGCTCGTTGGTATCAGTGCTTTTGATGTTCCTCCAAGCACACCTTTTTTCAACTTACTTCTCCAATTATACCGTCCTGTTAAAATGCCATATCTTGTTGGGGTACAAACTGATGAGGAGGTATGTGCATCAGTAAATCGCATGCCCTCAGAAGCCATTTGGTCGATATTTGGGGTTTTTATCTTTCCATTTTCGTTAAGTGCCGAAATATCTCCGTACCCTAAATCGTCTGCCAGAACATATACGATATTGGGCAGTTGATTTTCTTTGCCGACAGTTGATTTTTTGTCTGTTTTATGGGTGCAAGAAACCCCTAAAGTTGCTGCTAAACCTACTAATACAATACGTTTTATTGAATTCAACATGTTTTTAATTTATTCTTAATTTCAATCACCTACTTTACTTCCCCACCAATTGTTTTTTGGGTCAAAATCCTTAGAAAGGTATTCTATGCGCCTGTTTTCCCAAGCCGGTAAATTCATTTTCTCTTGTCTTTCTCTCCACCTATGTTCTTTTTCAGCATTGTATTCGGGGTCTTTTTCAGGGAATCTTGCCCCTACTTTATGTAAGTAATCAAAGAGTTTTCTACTTAATCGTTTGGCCAATTCCGGGTTATTTGCAACCGTGTTGTTGGCTTCTTCAATATCATTCTTTAAATTATACAATTCTTCACGGCCATCTTCATAGTAATGGATAAGTTTCCAATTGCCTTCCCTGATTATTGATGATGGTTCGCCTCCTTGGTTTCCATAGTGGGGATAGTGCCATATAAGCGGGCGTTCCTGAAGGCTTTTTCCTTTAAGTAAGGGTACAAGGCTTACACCATCCTGGTGCTCTTCAGGTTTTAAACGAGCTCCTATGAGCTCCAAAATTGTAGGATAAAAATCGGTTCCTGATACAGGTACATGGTTCTTTTTACCACAGGCCAACCATGGTACTTTAATAAAATAGGGTTCCCGAATACCGCCTTCAAACTGATATCCTTTACCGGCGCGCAATGGTTTATTCGAGGTTGCATAAGCATCGCCGGCAACTACACCGCCATTGTCCGAAGTGAAAACTACAATGGTATTCTCATCCAATCCCAGTTCTTCAAGTGTTTTTAACACATGCCCTACGGCTTCATCCATTGTTTCTACCAGTCCTGCATAAATAGGGTTGTCCTGTACTTGTCTTATGGGAAAAAAATGTCCCATTTTAAAGCCTTTATCTGTAATTCCGAGACTATCGGCTTTGTTGCGGTATTTTAACCATTTTTGTTGCGTGGTTTGTATAGGGCTGTGAACGGCATAAAATGACAGGTAGGCAAAAAACGTAGTGTCTTTGTGTTTTTTGATAAAATCGGCCGTTTCATTTGCCAATCGCATGGGCAGGTTTTCACCATCTATTTTATTAGGTAAATTAGGATTTGCCCAAGGGGAGAAATAGCCTCCAATCGGACCTCCTGTATCCCAACCTCCTTTATTAGTGTCAAAGCCATGGTTTTCGGGCCAAGAACCTTTACCTCCAATATGCCATTTGCCAGCAAAAAATGTTTTATAGCCAACTTCTTTCATCGCTTCGGGCAGGGTAACATACTTTTGTGGCAAATTACGTACATACTCCGGTGGCAACAATTGACTGTGCCTTCCTTTCTCACGCCATTCTTTACCGGTTTTTGCACCAATCCAATCGGTAATGCCGTGTCTTGCAGTAAATTTTCCGGTTAAAATACTGGCACGTGAAGGACTACAAACACGACTTGTGGCATAACCGTTTGTAAACATAACACCTTGGGTAGCTATACGGTCAATATTTGGGGTTTCATAATATTTGCTTCCCATGACACTCATATCATGATACCCAAAGTCATCGACCAGAATAAATAACACATTGGGTTTTTTGCCGCTGCTTTTTTCTTTTGTCTGATTGGTATTACAAGCCCCCAACGTAAAACAAATGGCTAATGCTACTTTTTGTAATTTCATTGTCCTATGTTTTTCTACGAACTTAAAGCCAGTCAATTTTTCTATTGAACACTATCAACTTTTGTCTCATAACCTTCCTCTATTCCGTTTGACTTGCAACCTGTTTCATCTTCCTGCAGTTGGGTTGGATTACTTTACATTTTTCCATTCATGAACCCATGTATGGCTTGTGTATTCACTGCCATGATTACAGTCGGTTTCAGCTGCATGCAAAAAAAGGGTTCCCACTTGTGTCTTCATAATTTGTAACTCGGTCCAAGTATTTAGTTTTGTTTTTAAGATTTATTTCTGGTACCAAAAGGTTGCCCATCGAATATCGACTTTTCGGTCTGCCCAACCCCATTTTTCCATTTGAAAATCCAAAGACTTGCTAAATGGAATCCCATCCAGCAATCTAACTCTGGAATTGACCGTTGTGCCAGGTCCCCTAAGCAAATTGGCATCTCCGATCGGTTGGGTGATGAACAAATGGTTGTACAATTCCGGATGTCCCCAGGCATAGCCGTAGTAGTCTTCCGTACCGGTACCAAAGTGATCGGGAAACTTGCTGCCGTCTATATAGATTTTTTCATCACCTTCGCCCCACCAACGGCCATAGGGCTTGTATATCTGATAGGTGTCTCCCACGAAGACGCCCTGCCCTTGATCCACTTGTAAAAAAGGCAGGTCAAACCCTTCTCTGGCTTGCACCGCCAAGTCCAACCTTTCTTTGTGTTCACCGTGAAAGTACATGGAGTTTTCAGTCCATTTGTAGGGAACGGTATGGATCCAATATTTGGCCAATACCGGTACTTCGGAGGTATTCACCAAACTGATTTTAGCTTCTTCTCTGAATGGCATTCGCCAATAGGCGGCCATTACACCCATGGAATCAACTTTTCGGTAATAGTCTCTTGCTTCCTTAGCTTGATCGCCAGTGCCAAAAAACAATCCTGCCGGGCATGTGACGGTTTCGTCACCGTCAAAGCCAATTTTTAAAAAGACACCTTTCAATGCTTTGTTTATGTCTTCGGCATCCAGCTCCAACTTGATGGTATTGATCGCTTTTGCCCCTTCAAAATCAAGGTCAATTTGCTTACCCGCTTCCAGGATCGTGCCTGTCCAATGATTTTTTTGTACTTCCCCTTCTGTCTTGGTCTTGTTGGCGGTGTTGGACTGAAATTCAATCAATTGATTGCTCACCTCTTCAAATATTCCCGCATATTTCTTAGTCGTTTCCGCATTGAAGCTTTCTACTTTGACCTTACCGTGATACAGTCTATAGTTGATGTTCCAAAACAGCCCGTGGAATGCACCTTTTTTCTCATGAGGGCCCTCGTAGGTTATCTTGATGCGCTTTTCGAAAGGAATAGGTGCGTAAAGGTTGTGACCAGGTTTGGCCCCTTTGTTGGTCGGCAGATCATCCAGGTCCACAGATCGGAAGGACAGTGGTTTGCCAATGTCGTTGTTTTGCCCGATCAAAGCACCTATATGGTCCGCTTCCCAAAAAGGCACTTCTTCACCGTCAATAAAAAAGCGCAGCGCATGTTTGGCATTGGGATTGCCTGCCATCCAAATACGGGTGATCGCTCCCGGACCTTTAACATCCATTACGACCTGAACCTCTTTGCCTTTATACCGCTCCCGCCCGTAAAAATTACTCCAATCTGAATTGGCGAACATGTCACCGTTATCGGCACGTTTGTCGTAACTACTGACCTGATGTAGCGTCCACAGTCCGTCCGGGTGCCTGGTGAGCGCATCCCGATCCACCATTTCTTCCAAAAGGGATTGGAACGTTACTTTCATCGTATTTTTTTGGGCAGTCAACAACAGAGGTGCGAATACCCAGAGCAATAGAATAATATGTCGTTTATGTTTCATTTTTCTTGAATGTTGATAGCGTATCATGATAAAGTCTTTCTTATTTCAATCGATTTCTTCATCACCTTGAAAAAATCGACTCCCTGCTGTTGGGCATACTCGGTCCAAAGAAGGCTATCTGCCCGTCTAGGGGCCTTCCCCTTCTGGGCGTTGGCAGTATGGGTTCCAAAAAAAATCAAGTGCAACTGGTCCAATCCTACGTGCAGCCAGGTTATGTTATTTTACCATTCATAAATCCATGTATAGCTTGTGTACTTGCTATTTGGGGCATCGTGCAATTTCCCATTGTTTCTTTCAGGCAATGTTTCGCCAGCTTTACAGGTCAATCGTAATCCGTCTTTAAAATAAAATGGGTCCCTGTCATGGATCCTGTATGCGGCAAATTTGGCATCCTCTTTGTCAAAATAGGTCAAACCCGCCAAATCGTTGGCAAAACGTCCCGAAATGAAGTAATAGGTGCCCAAAAAATAATCTTCCAGCCCCGATGATAAAAACACCGGTTCTTTGGCCCCTGCAATATAGGCCCTCATACAGGCCTCCAAAAAGCTTAGTCTGTGCCACTCCTTTTCATAAACCTTTCCAGGTTCTGCAGCTTCTCCCTGCATATAGACCATGTACAATAAACCATCCTTTTTTGTGTTGCACAGGTTGAATTCATCATAGGCGTTCACGAGTCTATCTTCCACCTTGTACAGTTTCATCCTGGCGTTTTCCGGCAAGGTCACGCCATTAATGGTCAATGGCAAGTTGTCCGTCCCCCTAAAAATCCACCAAAAATTTCCTGAATCCTTGTTCTGGGCCGTAATCTTTAGTTTTGTGCCAAAGGGTATTTTAAGGGTGTTGTACACTCCGCCCTTGCGCCCCGTCTTGCCTATAATGGCAGATGACTGATAATGGTTTTCAGAATGGTAGGCATTGGCGAACCCTTCCGACATTTTCATTTCGATGGACGGTTTTTCCTCATCGTCGACATAAATGCGTACGATGGTATTCTCTATTCCCTTAAAACTCCCGCCAAACCACATATGGTGCAGCAAGCCCTTTCCTTCTTTTACATAAAGTACCTCTTCATTGCCGGAACGAAGTATCGTGCTTTGTTTCCCCATAGTGCTGAACGACTCTAAATCTGTAACATCTGATTGGGAAAAACCGTCCGTAATGCCCAAGGCGATCATCGTTAGTAGTATTAAAAATTTTTTGTTCATGATTCGTATTTATTATTTCTATTTTCAAATCTATTGTTATCCCATTCTTTGTCCATCGAACCCATTTAAGCACGTTGAGTAGGAACCATTGCCCTTAAAAATATTTCTTCCCGCCCGTACACAGGTACATCGATCAACCGGTTTGAATCAAAAAACGGCTACTTACTGATTTCTACCGTAATGACCGTACAGTTATGATCGGGACGAAATTCGGGCAATATGATCTCGAGTCCATCTTTTACATTGATGCCCTTTAAAACCTCGCCCGTTTCAAGTACCTGTATCTTAATGGGTATTTTTAAGAGTTCTTTGACCTTGATTTTGCCCGATTTGTCCCAGTCAAAAACAAAAAGGTAAAGTCTGATCCTTTTTTTTGTCCCTTTCGCTGTGATGTACCCCCACTCCTGCTCGGCCACGGGATTGGGCCTTGCCCCGTAAATAGCCTCGCCATTGATATCCATCCAGGCCCCAATTTCCTTCAGCCTTTTGATACTCGGTTTCGGGAAAGTGCCATCGGCCATCGGGCCAATATTCAATTGATAGTTTCCATTGCGAGAAGCGTTGGCCACAAGGTTCCGCAACAATTCCCCGGCAGGTTTCCAGCCATAATCAAGCTGGTGGCACCCCCAGGAACGGTTCATGGTACCCGATGTTTCCCATGGCTTCTCGATGTAACCATCGGGAAAATCATTATCCATCATCGAAAGGTAGTCCACTTTGTCCTCAATCCCTTCATACCCAAAAGCGATACGGCTATTGACCAGGCATTTGTCATTCAACCTTCTTACGTGGGCAATCAGTTCATCCACTTTTTCATCGGTAATTTCCCTTGATCTTCTCCACGTATCAAACCATAAAAAATGCGGATCGTAATTTTCAATGAGTTCTTGCACTTGCGGCAAGCAGATTTTGTTCCAGTAATTATCAAAATCGGCCAAGGTCGACTTTGGCTTTTTGGGTCCACCAGGCTTGGACGGCTTTTTGGGCATTGCCCCGCCATGCCCCCAGTCCTGCCAATGCGAGTAATAAAACCCGAGTTTGACATCATATTTTTTGCAGGCCGTTGCCAATTCGCCCAATATATCCCTTTTGAAGGGTGTGGCGTCCATTACGTTATATCCGGACACCTTGGTCGGCCAAAGGGCGAATCCGTCGTGGTGTTTGGCAGTGATCAAAAAGTACTTCATGCCGGCTGCCTTGGCCAGGCGTATCCACTGATCCGCATCAAAACTTTTGGGATCGAACCGTTTTGCAAACTTTCTGTATTCCCCTTCAGGAATGCCATCCGGCCAGTTTCCCTGCATATGGATCCATTCGGCATACCAATTGCGTCCCATGATTTCGTTATTATAAACACCGGACGGCACCGAATACAAGCCAAAATGGACGAACATCCCAAAACGCGCTTCCTGCCACCAGGCCATTTTATTTTCTAAAGATTTTTCCGTTGATTTTGACTTGTAGCCACTTAATTCCTGTGCGTCAACTTTAGATAACGGAATTAGCAGAACAATCCACATCACCATTGTTGAAAATTTAGTTTTACCCATACTGCTATATTTTATCAAACCAGATTAACATCCTGTTTTTCCTTATTCATTTTATCATTCACTTTGAGATTTCTCCAGGTTTCTTGCTGACATTATTTGGTGTCATCCATTTTACAGGCAAATTCTGCTTGGTATTAAATATTCATCACTCCCAAAATTTGAAGGCCGCTAACCATAATTAATTATTTCAGAGGTAGTTTATAGATTTCACCACTGTGCATTCCCAGTTCTCTGTGCATATTTATTGAATTTGTACCTTTAAAATGAAACCCTTTAAGTGCACGTTTGCCGGAAAGCATTATTAGGTCGGCAGTATATTCATTATTGTGCCCGGAAATCTTAACAGTACCGTAAACATATCCGTTCGACCAAAAAAAGCTACTTTCCCTGGAATTGAACTTCATAATTTTTTCCACGCCACTATATTCAAATCCGGTATAAGCCAGTATCCCACTCCAAGAAGCCATGGCCCTTCCATACCTGTACCCAAATTCACCTTCGTTGAACGGATTTCTATTTTTCCCCTCATATCGGTCCCTGACAGCACTAAAAACCTCCAACCCTTGCTCCAATAGCCCCTCGTATATCGTATGGGCACTTGTACTATATTCAAAGCCTGTCATTACTTCAGAATAGTTCGGGAAAGGACGTGCTTCACGTTTTCCTTCGGGATAATACCCCATATCAAGCCTTTTTCGTTACCGGTTGCATAAGCCCTGAAGTACTCAGGTAATCGTTAAAACCATCTTAATTACATTTGTGAATGGTTTTTAGCGTAGTCTCAATATTTTCCTTTTTTAATAAATAGCCCAGTCCGCAAACATGTGCCCTATACTGCCCCACAAGCTGGTCTACCAAGATACCTTCGTCAACCTGACAATCAACAGGTTTTGGCAACTTTTGGATGTAATATTTACCATTGAACAAGTTGTCATCTACCCATTGGTTGCCATTTCTAAACATCGCACGGCATTTCTTGGCACAACCCTTATCATTCACAGCCAGTGCCATTTTTTCTCCAGATAACAAAGCTCCCAGATACCATGTGGACATCTGGGGATTTGGCGCCAGGTAATTCACACATTGTATTGTGATGGTACCCTTCAAGCACACCGTCGGCATCAGCATCCCACTTGCTTTCTCCCCATGAAAATTCCAATGCTTTCTTAACAATGGGATATAACTTTTTCAGTTTTACATTGTCTCCCGGACAACTGCCATTCACGGTACATCTTCATAATTTGCAACATAATACATGTTCACGTTTTATGATTAAATGGGGGAAGTCCTAATGGGACTCCCCCATAAAACAAACTAACACTGACTAACCTAGTAAAAAACTAGACTTTTTACCATCCAGGGTTTTGCTCTAGATTGGGGTTGATTATTATCTCCTCGGTCGGAAAGGGATCCAAATAATCCCTATTTGGATTAAATGAACGTTGGCTTTCCGGTTCTACAATGACATCTCCAGTGGCATCATCAATAAATGGAGGCAATGCCGGATATCTAAGGCCTCCCTCCGGTAGCATGGCAGTCTCGAATTCGGTCCCAACAAACTGTACCCCTTTCAAGGCCTGTGGCATTTGGACCTCAGCGGTTCTCCATCGACGCAAATCCCCTCTCCTAAATCCTTCATGGATCAGTTCAATACTGCGTTCCCTACGAATTTCTTCCAGCATATCCAGACCGTTGGCACTTACCAGACCATTGGTCAGCGGAGCGACACCACCCCTGGCACGGAGTAGGTTTATGGTACTGTTCAGTTGATTGTCCGTAATACTTCCGTTCAGCTCATAAAGTGCCTCGGCATTGGTCAACAATATTTCCGGATAATGGAGCAGATGGTAATAAAAGGTCTGCAGATCGCCAGTGGCCGTGGAGTATATTAGGGATACAAATTTATAATTTCTATAATATGTCCTGGACGAGGCAGGAGTGGGAAAATCCTCCAAAACCCCTTCCTGGTCAAACCTGTTGATCGAAGGAAACCCGGGTGGTACTATGTTCATCGTCATCCTGCGGTCCCTGTCAATGAATTCATCGGCCATTAGGTCCCTGCCCTGGAACAACGGGGATTGATCAATGGGAAGCCCATCGGTACAAAGGAACATATCCGCCAACTTTCTCGTTGGACTCCCTGGGCCGTCCACGGCCCCATTTGAGAAAAAATGGGTGTTTTGGGCATCGTAACGCCTGGCCACGATCTGCTGTTTGGAATCATTGCCAAACTCCGAATAAAAGGCCTGGTAAGAGATGTCGGGGTCAGGAGCATGGACATACAGTTCGTATTCGCCACTGGAAATCACTTCCTGGGAAGCCTCTACGGCTTCTCCAAGCAGGGCCTCGGTATTTCCTGGCGTGCCATGATACTTTACCCAGGTACCCTCGAAAAGGGCGATCCTGGCCCTTAGGGCATCTGCTGCCCCACGGCTTATACGACCCAACTCCGCATCGGCAATTTCACTTTGTAACGGCAACACCGGGGCTATGGCCCGTAAGTCTTCCAATAAAAAATTCACTATTGTTTCCCGAGAGGTTTTAGCTGCAAACAGGTCCTCAGAACCGGGATCCAGTACTGTCGTAAAAAAAGGCACATCACCATATACATAAATCAGTCTAAAATAATAAAGTGCCCTAAACCACTTTGCTTCGGCCACAAAACGGCTGTCTTCAAAGCCATTGGCAATAGCCCTGTCAATCACAAAATTGGCATCTCTGATGGAGTTATAGGAATCGTTAAAAAAGTTACTGGTCGGAGGTGCCGTCCTACTTCCATTACTTATAGCATTATTGTCGGCCCCTGCAGCCAGATCGGAATCATTGTCTCGGAACCCATGCACTCCAAGGGAAGGATATAATAGATTCACGGCTCGCTCATAATCCACTTCCTGTTGCCATAATTGCCCGTCTGAGAACACACTTTCAGGTTCCAAATCCAAGTCTTGACAACTGTGCAACAAGACCATCCCAAAACATATTATCAATATCTTTTTCATCATTATTCTGTATTTTATGCGTTAAAAAGTAACCTGAAGTCCCAAGGAATACGTTCTTACAAACGGATAACTAAAGGAAGGAGATCCTTTTTCCGGGTCAAAGCCCAAGGATCGTGATCTTTCGGACTGTATCTCCGCTACATTTTCTCCCGTTACATATAGCCGAAGCTGTTCGATCCCCATACTGGACAACACCGAATCTGGGAGGGAATATCCCAATTGTACGTTCTTTAACCTTGCATAGGCCCCATTCAATACGGAAAGGCTAGAGGGCGCATAGTTATAATCATTAATAGGTCTTTGGGTACTTAACCTTGGAAATTGTGCATTGGGATTGTCTGCGCTCCATGTCCTCCCAAAATAATATCGGAGTCCTTGGACAAACCAGGCACCGTCCACTATGGGGCCCCTGAACCTGCCATCGATAAACAAGTCCTGTTGACCAACTCCTTGTATGAGTGCCCTAAAATCAAAGTTTTTGTATTGCCCCCCCAAATCAAGGCTAAAACTGTATTGGACCCTATTGTTACCCAACTCTATCAAATCACCGGTATCGCCGTTTTCTGGATTGCCCAATTCGCTGATCTCTCCATTGCCGTCAATATCAACATAACGTACATCACCCGTTCTTAAGGCTCCCAACGCCCCACCCGGAACACCATTGGCAACAGCCTCCTGATAGGCCGCCACTTCTGCATCGGTCTGAAATAACCCATCAAACTGATATCCCAAAAGAGTACCTGTCGATTTACCCAACAGCCTATCGTTTACCCCGGCTCTTCTTGGCTGTTCACTGTTTTCCAAGCGGACCAGCTTGTTGTCATCGTTGAAAAGGGCTCCCCGAACATAGTAACTGAAATCCTCCCCTATCTTATCGTTCCAACCTATGGACAGTTCAAACCCCTTGGTTTCCAGTTCCCCTCGGTTCAATGCGGGAGGTCCAATCCCCAAGACTTCGGGTAAGGTAATGCCCACCAACATATCTTTGTTTACCCGTTGAAAATAATCAAAGGAAAGGTTCAGTCGAGATCCCAAAAGGGCCATGTCCACACCAAGGTTGGTGGTGGCCACGGTTTCCCAGGTACGATCTAGGCTTACCGCATTGGCTTCACTATAAAATTGGGCCGGGGTCTGGGAATCGAATAAGGGATCGTCAACACCTCCAAAAATATAGCGCTCACCAGTATTAATCCTCGCTAAAAAGTCAAAGTGGCCTATTCCGTTCTGATTGCCCGTTTCTCCATAGGATGCCCTAAATTTTAGAAAATCGAAAACATTCAAATCCCTAATGAACTGCTCTTCCGATGCCACCCAGGCTCCCAGATATCCTGTGAAGAGACCCCAACGTTCATCTGGGGTGAACCTTGAAGAACCGTCATAGCGTACAGTGGCCTCTGCAATATATTTGTTCTTGTATTGGTAGTTGAACCTTCCGAACCATGAGCGAAGTGTCCAGGCAATCCCAAAATTGTCATTGGGATCATTCCTGCCCTCTGCGAAGGGTTCGGAAATTCTGTCCTCATCATCGTTTCCAAACTGCACGGAAAAATCTTCCCTATCGTTAAAAGGGAAGTCTCGGGCCTCCATTACAAAACGGGTATCCTTGCGTTGTTCATGGGATGCCCCGGCGGTAGCGGTAATTTCATGATTCCCAAAGCCCTTATTATAGGTGAGGTAGCCCGAAAGGTTAAAATAATTCTCCCTTTCCAAGGTCTCGCTCAAGCGGTTGGGATTGGCACCTGCTACCCTAGGTTGGTCCACGGTCCAACCGTTTTGCAAAAAGATGGTGGGCTGTTCGGACCTTCTGTCAATTCTGTTTTGGTTGATACCCGCCGTTCCGGTCAGGGTCAAGCCATCGATAATTTCATAATCCAACTTTAGATTGGAAATGACCCTTGTGGTCACTGTATTGGTCTCCCCGCCCTGTTCCAAAAGGTCCAAAGGATTTGCAAACCCTCGAAACGTATACAATTGCCCATCCGGGTTTCTTACGGGTTGAAAAGTCCAATTGCCTACAACCCTCTGTAATGCAGCACTCTGTTGCTGGCTTACCGAGCGATCGCCGATTTCCAAGGCGTTTTGCATGGACAGTTTTAGGTTGTCCATCAACTGGATGTCGTTGTTTATCCTTAGATTGTATCTGTCAAAACTATCGAAAGGGGAATTGATGACCCCTTCATTACTGAGATACCCCAGCGACACCCGATATGTGTTGTTTTCACCACCGCCGGCAATACTCAAATTGTGCTGTTGGATTATCCCATTTTGCAGTAATTCGTCTACAAACAGGTTATCCGGTTGGTTGAAAATCAAATAGCTATCCTCCCTTAATGGATCCGCAAATCTGGTATCACTAAAGTTAAGCACCGTGTCCGTACCCAGGGCATCAAAGAAAATATCCCCATAAAGCGGGGCATCCCCGTCGTTGACAAAAGCCTCATTTACTGTAAGCATATACTCTTCCTGTGTTGTTTTTTCAGGGATATAGGTAGGGGAGGTAAACCCAACGATGGTGCTGTACTGTACTTGCGGGGCGGTATTGCGCCTTCCTTTTTTTGTAGTGATCAAGATGACACCATTGGATGCCTGGTTACCGTAAATGGCAGCGGCCCCATCCTTGATTACGGATATATTCGCTATATCATCCGGGTTAACGTTATCGATCTGGCTCTGAAATCCATCTACCAGAACCAATGGGAAATTGCCCCCGCCACTCAAAGAACTTAAACCCCTAATGTTAATATTGGGCTGTGATCCCGGTCCATTACCGCCGGTGACAATCAATCCAGGAGTAATACCCTGCAAACTGGACACGGCATTGGGGACCGGCCTCGACTCAAAGGTCTCCGCGTCTACAGTGGTTATGGCTCCTGCCAAGGTTTTTCTTTCCTGGATTCCATACCCCACAACAACCACTTCATCTAATTTGGCCGTATCTTCCTGTAGTTGTACAGTTACCGACGTTCTCCCGTCTAGGGGCACTTCCTGGGCAACGAATCCGATGTAAGAAACGACCAAAGTTGCGTTTGGACCGGTAACCTCTATAGAAAAATTCCCATCAAAATCGGTTTGGGTGCCGTTAGTGGTACCTTTCTCCAAAATTGTTGCTCCGGGCAAGGGAGTGCCGATGTCATCGGTTACCGTACCATTAATCGTGGTCTGTTGTGCATTTGCAACGACTACGGGGGGACCTTTAACGATGATGGTCTCGTTCTCAGTAATCTCGTAGGTACACCCTATGGGAGACAATCCTTTTTTTAACAACCTTCTGGCCAAAATAGTTCCCTTTTTAACGGACACTTTTGGAGCCTTGGCAATCACTTCATCACTATAGACAAACCTATAGCCTGCTTGTTCCTGGATTAAATCAAAAATTTGGGAAACGGTTATGGTCTGGTTTTCTGCAATTTCAATCCTTGCGTTCTGGGAAAACGCATCTCTAGGCGAAAAACTAAAAACAGTTGTAACACATAGAAATAAGAGCGCTCTCATAACAATCCTTATCGGTTTTTCCCAACAAAGGAAAAAACCCCTATTAGGTTCAATTTTCATAAATTAGCATTTGGTTTAGTTAAACAATTGTTTGTGATTAAACTATCTTAAGGAACAAGGACAAAACTTTGGAAGGTGGCGGCCTTGTTCCTTGTATTTATTCTATTATTACGGTCCTATCATATATTTCGAATTTAATTTCATTAGTCCTTTGTATATAATCCAAAATCAAGTCTATTGAACTTTCGCGGTCCAATACACCTGTAAAGGTCTTATCTTTCTGTGTTTCATTTTTAAACACGTATTGAATGTCGTACCACCTTGAGAGGGTTTTCATAATCTCCTCCATGGGCTTTCCTTTAAAGCTGAAGTAACCATCTTTCCAGGCAGTTTCCTCAAATATCCTGTCCACATTCTGAATCCTGATTGCTTCATTTTCATTGGTAATGGTGGACTGTTGCATGGGGTCAAGCAGCTTTGACGCCCTATCATGACCAACGGACAGCTTACCTTCAACCAAGGTAGTCACTATTTCATTTTCATCCTTGTAGGCCCTGATATTGAATTGGGTGCCCAAAACAACTATTTCCTGTATTCCCGTATACACCTTAAAAGGCATTCCGTTTGGATGTGTGCTTTTGGATACCTCAAGATAGGCTTCCCCAAACAATAGTTCCACTTTGCGGTCTTCGCCTTCAGTAAAATTGATAGGATACTTGAGTTTGGAATCTGAATTGAGCCATATTTTTGTTCCATCGGACAATTGCACAAAGAAGCGCCCTCCTCTGGGAACGGTCAAAAAATTGAAGGCTAAGGCATTTTTACGGGCAGATGATTCAGCAGTATAACGCAATTCCCCCCCATTAAGGATTTGATCTTGTAATCGTACATTTTTCCCTTTTTCAAGGGCTACTTCAGTACCGTTTTCCAAGGTCAGTACGGCTTTGTCCGTACCCGGTTTGATAACTTCCGTCTTAACAGTCTCGATTGTTTTTGGCTCGCCCTGTTCTGTGTCCGTATAATGGGTACGGAACATATACCCTAAGGCTATGACCACTGCAATACTGGCAGCATACGCCAATACCCTACCAATTCTCTTTTTGATACAGTTTTTTTGGTTTTTACGTATTTCCTCAAATATTTTTTGCTTTCCGCTTTCCGTATCAAAATCAGTCATAACTAGATCAATAAAAAAATTGGTCTTTATGTATTCTTTGAAAATCGAGGTATTGGATTCCTCATTGATCCATTCCGTTAACCGAACCATTTCTTCGGTAGAAATAGATTTTGTGAAATAATTGACCAACAGCCCTTCAATGCCCTTATCCAAATTATAGCTTTTGTTTATAGACACTTCAAATTCACAAAACACTTACGTTTTTTTTATTTTTTTTTCATTTTTCCTATATTCCCACTCAGAATCCCCCAAAAATATACGCTTTGAAAATTGATTTTTTAGTGGAAAAGCAGTTGAAGTATGCGCTGTCCGAAGGCGATCAAAAGGCCTTGTCGGTACTTATGGATTTGTTCTATCAACCGCTTTGCACCTATGTGAATAGTCTTTCAAATGACTATGAGCTATCCCAAGATATTGTTCAAAGTATCTTTATAAACCTTTGGGAAGACCGTGAAAAAATCCATAGCATAAAGTCCTTAAAAAGCTATCTGTATACATCGGTTTACAACCGATTGACCAATGAGTGGAGAAAGAACAAAAGAATGCTGGCAATAGAAGAAAAGCACCTTAGCCTACTGAATGATATTGCTCTGAAAGAGGATGAAGATGTATTGCAAAGGCAGATTAAATTAATTAAACTTGAAATACAAAAGTTGCCCCCTAAATGCAAAGAGATTTTTTTGTTGAGCAAACAAGGTGGGTTGACCAACATTGAGATTGCAGATTATCTGGATATCTCCAAAAGAACTGTGGAAACACAAATGAGCAAGGCCTATAAACTATTACGGGAAAGGCTAAGGGACAAGATTCGGCCCATTCTTTTTATGCTCATGGGATTGAATCCGAATTCCTCTTTAAAGGGGGGACTGGCAATGGGCTGACTGCATATCTGGTTTCTGTTATTTTAGGCTTCTATTGCCAATAGTTTATCGTTAGGTGTTCAATGTTTTAAGGTCAGTCAGTGTTCACGGCTATTTGTCGTTCATTGTTAGGTGTTGAATGCTCGACCCTTCAACTATGGCCAGGGCAAGTACCCGTTATTTGCTTTTTATTATTTTTATCCTTTCCAGCCTCCTCAGGAATGACAACGCTGAACCCTTAACAAATTCCAAAAACAAATGTCAATTCTAACTCCGAATTACTACTTGCTGTTCACTAATCCTACATTCAAACTTCCTACTGTGTCGGCACATCCTCAGTTTTAAGGGCGCCTTTTGTAGAACTTATTCAAAGCAAAAAAAGGCGGACTTTGGGAAAAGAAAGTACAAGTCAGAGAGACAACGAGACCTTAATTTTGCTTTTAAACGAAGTAGGATTCCCTTTGTTATGAATCACACCATAGTACTAGGTTCTATTTAAAAAATGTAGTTATGGACAAAAACATATGGCTTCTTTTGGTTTTAACCCTTTCCATGGGCTGCAATCCCAAAGGCAAGGGGGATAGAGAGTCTCAAAGAACGCCTAACATTGTTCTTTTTCTGGTGGACGACATGGGCTGGCAAGACACCTCGGTTCCTTTTTGGGACAAGAAAACCCCTTTCAATGAAAGATACCATACGCCTAATATGGAACGGTTGGCCAGCGAAGGGATGAAATTTACGCAAGCCTATGCCACACCTGTTTGCTCCCCAACACGAATAAGTTTAATGACAGGCATGAACGCCGCCCGTCATCGCGTCACAAACTGGACATTGCGCAAGGATGCGCTGCAACCCATGGAGGTAAACCATAAGGAATTGGCCTTTCCCAGATGGAATGTGAACGGTTTATGTCCACATCCTGGATTGGTAAATTCCGTACATGCCGATGCGCTGCCCAAACTGCTCAAAAAAGCGGGTTATTTCAACATCCATGTGGGCAAGGCCCATTTTGGCGCTATCGGCACCCCAGCAGAAGATCCCAAGGCCATTGGGTTTGATATCAATATTGCAGGACATGCCGCTGGGGCACCCCAAAGTTATTTGGGTATGGAAAGTTTTGGCAATTCCGAGACTTCCAAGGATTCGCCATGGCCGGTTCCGAATCTGGAAAAGTACCACGGCAGGGATATTTTTTTGACAGAGGCCCTTACCCTTGAGGCCAAGAAGACCTTGAATAAAGTTTTGGAAAAAGACAATCCCTTTTTCCTCTACATGTCGCACTATGCGGTACATACCCCTATCACAGCGGACAAAAGATATCTCGGCAAATATTTAGAGGCCGGCTTGGACAGTACAGAAGCTAAATACGCCACCTTGGTAGAAGGGATGGACAAAAGCTTAGGAGATATCATGGCATATCTAGAAGAAAAAGAAATAGCTGAAAACACAATAATACTGTTTATGTCGGATAATGGCGGCCTAAGTGCTCATGGCAGGGGAGGGAAGCCCAATTCCCATAATCTGCCCTTGGCCAGTGGCAAGGGATCTATATATGAAGGGGGCATTCGGGAACCGATGATTGTAAAGTGGCCCGGAGTGGTGGAACCAGGATCTTCCAATAACAATTATCTGATTATAGAGGATTTCTTTCCGAGTATTTTGGAAATGGCCGGGGTGGGCCATTACAATGCAGTACAGACCATTGATGGAAAGAGTTTTGTTCCATTGTTAACCGATACCACACCGGGACAAAGCGAGGAAAGACCATTGTTCTGGCATTATCCCAATCAGTGGGGGGGAAGTGGACCAGGAATCGGTGCCTTCAGTGCTGTTAGATTGGGGGACTGGAAATTGATTTATTACCACCTCGACGAACGGTATGAATTGTTCAATATTGAACAGGATCTTGGGGAAACCACAAATTTGACTGAGGCCGAACCGGACAAATGCGCTGAACTCTCCAAGGTTCTTAGCACTTTTTTGAAAGAAACCAAGGCGCAGCTACCATCGCATAAAAGAACTGGAAAAGTTGTTAGCTATCCTTAGAATCCACCGTACAAATTTTGTACATAACCGAAACGATTATGCCACAATGCCAAGAATAATTGCCCTTATCGTTTTAATCCTATTTGCATAAGGCAAGTCGATAACAATCTTAAGTTAAGCGACAAGATTTCGCGAACTGCGGAAACCAACATGGTCAAAACAGCTTTCCATTTTAACCAAAGCGGTTCCATTTATAATGACGAGGAAGGAGTTTATTACCTATTCTGTGCCCATTAGAAAAAAGAGCATCGCTTTATGGTTGGCTCACCCATTTGGAAATTGCCCATCCCTCTTCGATTGGTTTGAACGGCCTTTGGAAATACTTTCGTACCGAACTGAAAGACAGCGGCAAAGGCCATTGCGATGCCATTACGGCCCATAGCTCCAAAATTAAATATTTTGTTGGAAAACTCTACCTCTACTATATCGCCAAAAACACGGGTGATACGGCTTATATCGAAGAAGAGCCCATTGAAACTTTGCAGGAGGGTCGTAACCATCCAATCCGGAAATACTGCACCCCAACCAACATACCGGTGTTGAAGTGCCCCATTTCATTCATAAGTCATAGGAACGTTTGGATTCCTATGATTGAACCCTTTGGATACCCTTTTCAGATCCCAACCATCAACCCAGCCATAGACCGCGGTAAAAACGGGAATAGAATGGGAGGTCAAGGGTCATAAGTCGAACGAAACGTAATTTATATCCAACCAAGCCATGACCATTTGAATCTCTTTGAAATGCAATCGAAACCCGTCATCGATTATATGAATAAGGAAAACATGTCCACTTGGTAAGATAATGTAATTGAACGACTTTATTACATGTATCTTGCCCAAATCTATATTGGTTTGATCACCTAGGTTGATGGTATTCATCGGGGATGGACACAGGATAGAATCCTGAGCGGGAAAACTGAGTATAAAAGATGGCATGGAACTCACGCAGGAGCTTTTTAATGCCCCTTATCCATACCGAAAATGAAGTGCCCGGAGTTTAAGAGGTTTCCATAAAATTTAAGAAAAATCCCATTTCATCTATAGTTTTTAAAGCGTAAAATGAAAAAGGGCCAATTCTACATTGACCCTTAGTACTTAACTTAAACTAACTCAAAGCATAACTTAAAATGATTATAGTTTCTAAAGAAATCACTTTTTTGCCTAAACAACACTTCATGAAACTGGTATGAAGATAGAACTAAAGGGGTGTGGTTTCTTCTAAAAAAAATACCATTTACGATACTTTTTTTACCATTTCCAACTCGTTTTACTTGCAAAGCTCAATTTAGCCATAGACTTACGTATGTTTTGTTTTTCCTAATTCAGGTCAACAGTACCCCTAACCCCACTTCAAGGATGTTAGGTAGTATAAAGTGGCCCATATGTATCACAAGCCCTATAATCGGCACTTTCTAAATTCTGGCCAAATGCATTCCATGCACTAGGCCTGAAAATATCTGATTCATCCACATTGTGCATGCATACCGGTATTCTGAGCATAGCACAAAGCGTGATAAGTTCACTGCCGATATGCCCATAACTGATAGCACCGTGGTTGGCACCCCATTTGGCCATGACCGTATATACATCTTTAAAGGCACCCGCACCGGTCAATCTTGGCACAAACCAAGTGGTGGGCCACGTAGGATTGGTTCTTTCGTGCAAAATGATATGGATATCCTCGGGAAGTTCCGCAGTCCAGCCCTCCGCAATTTGAATGGTAGGCCCCAACCCTTTTAACAGGTTGATACGACACATGGTCACGGGCATTTCGCCTTCGGTTTTAAATTGGGAAGAATAGCCCCCACCTTTAAAATACTCACGAATGGCTTGTGGCCAACGGGTGTTTGAGAGGCAGTTTTGCATATCATCTTCGGTAACTTCCCAATAGGGCTTAAGAACCGATGTATTCTCGGCGTCCTTCATTTGTCCAGTAGCATCTAGAGTAGTAGACCCTGAATTGATCAAATGAATGATTCCGTCCTTGGCCAAACCAGTCAATGTTTTTCCAGTCACCCGTTTCACTGACTCAGGACTCCAATAGGTGCGCACATCAGAAAATATCTGGGCAGTATTGGTCAACAGATGGCCAAAGAGCATGGAAACCCCGTTAAGGCTGTCATTCTCCGTAGCCACCACAAAGGGTTGTCGAATACCGTTCCAATCAAATGACGAATTTAGCATTGCCTCCATAAAATCCCCATTGGGCATGAAGTCCGTCCACTGTCGTTGCCCTTGAAAACCAGAGGCAATGGCATTACGTCCCATAGCCTCTTCATTGAAACCGATTTCCGCCAGTTTTGGGTTGCCCACCATGATATCACGAACAATCTGGGTCATTTTCACCACGGTTTCCCACTCTTCGTCCTTGCGTTGATCGTTCGCCCGGTTTTCTTCGTTGTTATAATCCTTACCTTCCTTGCAATGTTCTTTGGTCCAAACCAAGGCTTGTTCAAATTCTTCTTGGTCGTAAATACCCTTTTCCATCCGGCGAATGAGTTCGGTCATGTCCACAAATTCAGTACGCATGCCCAGATAGCTATAAAAGAAGTTGGCATCTACCATAGATCCAGCGATACCCATTGAGGAATATCCCAAGGACAAGTATGATTTTCCCTTCATTAGCGCCACCGCAAGACCGGCTCGAACAAACTTCAGGATTTTTTCTGCCACATCACTGGGTACTGATGTATCATCGGCATCACAGACCTCTCGACCATATATTCCAAATGTTGGGAGTCCCTTTTGGGAATATCCGGCAAGCGCAGCGGCCAGATAGACCGCGCCGGGCCTTTCCGTTCCATTGAAGCCCCAAATAGCCCTAGGATACAAGGGATCGGCCCCCATGACTTCAGTACCGTAGCACCAACAGGGAGTAACTGTCAAGGAAAGTCCTACACCTTCCTCTCTAAACTTATCGGCGCAAGCAGCCGATTCTGTTACCCCACCAATAGTCGTGTCTGCAATGACGCATTCCACTTTTTCCCCTGAAGGGAATCGTACATTTTCCTTAATCAGCTTGGCTGCTGCTTTGGCCATAGCCATACACTGATCTTCCAAGGATTCCCTTACGCCACCTTCACGTCCATCAATAGTGGGGCGGATGCCTACTTTTGGTAAGGAACCGACCAATCGTGTTCCATGGATAGTTGCTTCCATAATCTCATTCTTTATTCTCAAATAGTTGTTGATATGTATTCTTGTTCACAGAGGGTTCCACTAAATAAGGTTGGTAATCGATAGATGAACGTGCCTCTTTCAAATTTTTATAATATCCCACTCCGGTGAAAGTAAAAAGGGCACTCCCCAATACTGTAGTTTCCTTTTGTGCTATCAATTGAATAGGTATGCCACATACATCGGCCTTAATCTGATTCCAAAGTGAATTTTTGGAACCTCCACCTACACATATAATTTTTCTGGCCTTAAAATCAGCCGCCTTTTCCAGTACGTGCAACGCATTTTTTAAAGTGAGTGCCAATGCCTCCAGACTGGCCCTATAGATTTCGCCTCGTGAGGTTGCCAATTTAATACCTGATATCGCTCCTCCCGCATCATTGGTCGGATCATAAAAATTGGGGTCTACAGCAACTCCATTGGCACCAGGAGGTACTTGTTCGGCCTCTTCCACCATAATTTGGTACCGTTGCTTTTTGGGCACGTCTTGAAAAAAGTGGTTGCCCACCCATTCCAACAATCCTGAAGCCACATAGTTCACTCCAAGGTCATACATGTTTTTTTCTGCATCAAACTCTGTTGTAATCCCTAAATCGAGTTGTTGTGCCGTGGCACTATACTTTTTGCTTCGGCACATGAGTATTTCCCAAGTACCTGAACTCAGTACCGGCTCATCTAAACCCGCACCGGAACCAAAAACGGCAAATTGCGTGTCATGACCAGAAAGGCAAACAGGAACACCCACTGGAATACCACTTGCTTCCGAAGCTTTTTTAGTAACCGTACCCACAACCTCACCCGCCTGGGCAGGTGTTCCGAACAACGCTGCTGGAATCCCCAATTTTTCCAAAAGGGGTATGGATACTTCCTGCGTACTAAGATTGGCAATCATAGCCGTACCCAACATGGTGGCATCGTTAACCTGAACCCCGGACAGTAAGTTCACCAATAGGGATGGCATAAAAAGAAAGCGACTGTCCTTTAAGGTCTCAGGATGGTTTTCTTTGAACCACAACAACTTAAAAATGGTATTGAAATCGTATGGATAGACCCCAGTTTTTTCATACAGTTCATACAAATCAATGTATTTGTCCAAAGATTTTAAGATGGGGTGGGTACGATTGCATTGCCATGAAATAACGGGATATTTTAAATTTCCCTCAAAATCGACCAAGGTACCGTCAACACCAAAGGTGGTCACTGAAACACCAATAATTTCTACATCCTTAAGCTGGTCCACCACAGCCTTTGAGGCAGCACATAGTTTGTCCCATATGATTTCTAATGACCATATTTTACCTCCTTTAAAAAAGGGGTCATCAGCAGTTGCATTCGGAAAGGAATGAGAAGCTTTTATGTTTCCGTCCGGAGCCATGGCCACTACCCTTAGATTGGTAGCCCCACAATCAAAAATTAAAACACAGGCTTCCATGGCTATTGATTTAGGTTATAAAAATATTTCCAAACCCTTTAATTCATCATGGGTAAGGCCGACCGGTTCAAAATTGGCGGCCCATGCCATGAGCAACAGTTTGGCCCCTTTATTCGCGACATCCAAAAAATCAAACGCTTTTTCTACATTCTCACCGGTGGCTACAGCCCCATGTTTTTCCCAAAGGACCACATCCCGAGTTTTGAGGCCTTCAATGGTCAAATCGGCCAGTTCTTCGGAACCCGATAGGGCATACGGAGTACATGAGACCCCTTTTGGCACAAAAACACGTACTTCGGGACACATTTTCCAGAGTGATAGGTTGGTTTTCTTCTCGTCTTTAAAAATAGGGTGGTGGCTCAATACAATGAGTTCAGACGGATGAGTATGTACCACTGCCCTATAGCCCGAACCATTTTGGGTGTTTTCATAATGTATCTTAACATGCGAAATCAACTCACTTGTCGGTTTGAATCCTTTTTGTCGCCCCCCCCATATTATGGAGTAGGCGGTTGCTTCACTGTTTATTTTAAGAATACAAGCGGCTTCCTCTATCTTGTCGATAAGACTTCTCAGGTAACATCCTGTTCCCGTAACTAAGAGTACCATTCCACCCATTTCCTTGGGTAGGGTACAGGGTACTTCATCAATATTGGCAATTTTGTATCCATGAAAATATTTCGTAAAGTTTACCGAAATGTTTCCCGCATTTCTTTCAGCCCATTCCCGTGTCCATAAATATCCCGCAATGCGCGAAATGTTTTTGATTTCATCAATAACGACATGAGGTAATTCACTTGTATCTAGTCTTTTATCATTCATGAGTTACATTTCTACAATTACAGGATTAAAATACTGTAAGAACTTTTGGCAAGCAATGCCCAAAAGCACTTTATTTGTATCTAATTCAATCATTTGTCTATGAAGAATATCCGTAGGATTCCATTGGGTGACCCTTCAAGGGTGGAACAACTGTTTGCTAAAATGTCCCTCGAGATTTGGTGCTGTAGGTATTGGTGCCTGAGAGAATGGGAATGCAATGAAACGGCTTTTCCCTATTGGCGTATCTACTGGAACAAAAATGAGGGAGGTATGATCACCTATCAGGGAAAAATCATAGAGATGAAAAAGGAGAACGCCTATATAATACCGCCCCATACCTTTTTTAGGTCACATATCAAAGGAAGCAGAAAAAAGATGAAGGGCCTGAATGTAGTGGGTAGGGAAGTGCGTAAGGAAGAGAATGAAGGCTCTCTACTAGGAAGTCACATCCTTCACCTGTTCGTTCATTTTAATCTAGGAGTGCTTTTTGATCACATCAATCCGGATGTGTTTGAAATACCCCTAGAAAACGACCAACTTCGACAGTTGGAAAAACTGGCACATCTTCTTAAAAACACCACCATTACAAACGGAAAACCACAGGAATTTGAAACCACCCATAATTTTCTGATCCAATCCATTGTTTATGGCATTTTGGTCGGTGTGCCCAAGAAAGTCTGGCAAACCACTGCTTTGGACAATCGCGTTTCTGATGTGGTTCATTATATCGAAAACAACATTGGCCATAATTTTTCCAATACGGAACTTGCCCAATTTTGCCATATAACCACCAATTCCCTAGTACGCCTTTTTAAGGAAGAAAAAGGGATAGCCATCCAAAAATATATCCGTCAAAGAAAGATTGCCCGTGCCCATACCCTTTTGGAACATACCCGACACAGCATAGAGACCATTGCCGAATTGTTGGGTTATGCCAATAGATATCACTTTTCAAGGGTGTTCAAATCGATTACCGGAAACACACCGGCACAATTACGAAAAGGGTCATTGCTAAAAATGGGCAATAAACTCGGATAAACATTTCTTTCGTCATTGCTTGAAAATTTTACTGTGACCATTCCGTAGGCTCCCTGTCACATCTATGGTTGACAAGTTCGTCCATCAAAACATTGTCCAACGGGCCTTTGTCGCTGGTCGCAATATTGGCCTCTACGTGTCGTAGCTGCCGCATACCGGGAATAATGGTACTTATCGTGGACTCGCCCAGAATAAACCGTAGCGCCATTTCGGGCATATCCATGTTTTCTGGTACCAAGGGCTTTAAGGCATCGGCATGGTCCACACTGGAATTCAGGTTTTCGGGTACAAAATAGGTGTTGCGCCAGTCGCCTTCGGGCCATTTGCTTTCTTTCGTGAGCTTGCCCGTGAGGGTGCCCTCATCAAAAGGCACACGGGCAATGACGGCCACATCGTGTTTGCGGCAGGCAGGGAAAAGCTCATCTTTGGGGTTTTGGTCAAAGATGTTGTAGATGACCTGCGCGGCATCGATCAATCCGGTCTCCACCGTCTTGACCCCGTTCCAAGGTTCCCATCGGTTAATACTGATGCCAATGGCATGGATAAGCCCTTGTGATTTCAAATCTGCCATTTTCTGTAGGGCACGTTCATCCTGTAACCAATGGTCCTCCCATGTGTGGAACTGCATCAGGTCAAACGAATCCAACCCAGCATTTTCGAGGCTGCTTTCCACATATTTTTCAATATGGTCGGGTGGGGAACAATCATCCAACGTATATTCCCGTTTACTGGGCCATTGAAAGTTTTTCGGAGGCATCTTTGTAGCAGTGTACAACTTTTTGTCAGGATTTGCCTTGATGAGTTTACCCAACAATCTTTCACTATGGCCCTCGCCATAGCCCCAAGCCGTATTAAAAAAAGTACATCCCAAATCTACTGCCTTTTGAAGGGATTGAAGGGATTGATTGTCTTCGGAGCCTGTCCACCCGGCCATGCCCCACATGCCATATCCGATTTCACTTACTTGCCAGCCCGTACGGCCAAATGTTCTGTAGTTCATTTATTTTGTTTCTATTGTTTATGGTCTATTGTTGGGTGCTCGTGGTCCATTGTTTGTGTTATCCAAACCTTGAAACCTAAACACTGACCCCTTAATTCATCATTCCAAATTCGCACTTTATTTTGTGATTACTCCCAACTCGGCGACCACAGCTTCTGTTTCATTGCCTCCTATCTTTTTGGGTGTAAATTTTATAAATCGACCTTTTATGGGATGGTCAAACGTAACTCGCTGTTGTATGGGATTGTTCACGATATTGGAAAACTCCCCCGTACCTGCCAAGTTCCAAGAACGACCATTTTCGCTCACATAGAAATTGTAATGCGTTATAATGCCCGAAGGATTCCTGCCTTGATCAGGGGTATAGGTAAAACCTGTCAATTGTTCCTGTTGCCCAAAATCAATGATCAGACCATTTCCCATCTCATCCTTGTTCAAGATGTATACTGACCGAACATCATCATCAATGGCCTTTATACTTTCTGTCGAGGTTTCATTCTCCTTTACTTTCCAGTCTTTTTTGCTTCTATCGAAATATACCGTTTTGGGTTCGCTCTTTCTTTGGGTGGCCGGATCGTGACTTATGACTGAAATATGGGTTGGCCCATGGACTTCAAAAGATGTCGTATATCTTTTAGAATTGATGGTGGGAACGGAACCATCGGTAGTATAAAAGTAGGTGACCCTTGAATCATCAGCCACGATTTCCACAATACCCTGTTTGTTTCTTGAAACAACAGGTTGTTCAACCAGTGGAGGGGCATGGTACACCTCTAGGTTGGATAGTAGCGGGCTGACTTTTACTCCGTCTATGTTCAAACGAACCGCGCTTGCCGTGATTTCCCCTAATCGTAACAACCTTTTATAACCTATTGTTCCATATGACCCTATGGATTTCCATTCACCATCCTTTTCCACTTCAATGGAAAATGAACGTACTCGTTGCCCTAAAGGAATGTATTCTTGAACGAGGATTCGGTTAAAAGTAGTGGGCGAGCCAAAATTCAGGGTTACGGAAGCCGCCTCTACCCCATCATCTGTGGCCCAATACGTTTCTTTGTCCCCATCCACAAGATGGATGGCTGCATAGTTTTTATGGTTCCCGCGAACTTGGGATGCCTCAATGTCATTCCCCAAGGCCAGGTTATGGGCAAAATCCAAATCGATCTGTTCTTTAAACTTCCTGAGTTGGGCGACATCCTTTTCATGCACCAATCCTCTATTGTCCACGGGAAGGTTCAACAAAAGTGTAGCGTTCTGCCCTACGGATTTATAATAAATATCCATTAAGTGTCCCAGTGATTTTACCTTGTCATCCTCTGATTGGTGATAGAACCATCCCGGCCGTATCGAAACATCGGCTTCTGCGGGAACCCAATGCGTACCGTTTTCCTGCCCCATGGAATAGTGCTTGGCATATTCGGGCATACCACCATAGACTTCGTCCTTCAACAAGGGCGACCAAGTGACATCGTAGGCAAAACCGTGTTCGTTGCCCACCCAACGGGCATCGGGCCCGGCATCGCTCCAAACAATGGCATTGGGTTGCCATTCACGTATCATCTCAATGGTGGTGGGCCAGTCATAATAGGACCTTTTGTCCACCCTTCGGGTCTCATTGGCCCCGCCATAATAGCCATCGCCCCCATTGGCCCCATCGAACCATACCTCAAAAACATCACCGTATTGGGTAAGCAGTTCCTCAAGTTGCTTTCTAAAATAATCGACATATTCCGGTTTGCCATAATCGGCATGGTTACGGTCCCAGGGCGAGGTGTAGATGCCCAATTTTAGGTCATATTCCTTACAGGCATCGGCCAATTCCCTTATCACATCACCCTTGCCCCCTTTCCAAGGGGAGTTCTTTATGGAATACTCTGTATATTTTGAGGGCCAGAGACAAAAGCCATCGTGGTGCTTGGCGGTGATGATGATGCCTTTCATGCCAGCTTCCTTGGCCACCTGTGCCCACTGCCTTGTGTCCAGTTCCTTGGGATTAAAAACTGATGCAGGAGTGTCTCCGTAGCCCCATTCCATATTCGCAAAGGTATTGAGGCCAAAGTGTATAAAACCATAGTATTCCATTTGCTGCCAAGCCATCTGTTTTTTGGTGGGTGTTGGACCGATGGCTTCTGGAGGCGGTGGCGCGGGACTACAGCCAATAATGGTCAATGTCAGCAGTATCGAATAGGGCTTTATGGCTGTCTTGATTGTAGTATAGTTCATTTTTTAAGCTTTTGATTTCTATTTTATTTGAAATTCATTGTTGTTGTTCATCGCTTAATGCTGTATGCTTAATGCCCGCTTTGGGAAATACATATCTCCGGATGAAACCCATAAAATGCGATATGTGCAGATGATGCAGATCCAACTCGCCATATTCAAAATCCCATTATAAAATACGGCCATTGCCCATGGGAAACAATATTTCCCAAAGTTCTTGGTGTTTGGGGTCCTTTGGCCAGAAAAGAGACCGGTTAAAACCCGAGTCCGGCCAACTTGAAGGAATATGGTCTTATAAAAATGAAGGGGCATTTCCTTTTGTCTTAATTTTTATCCGACATCTTACCGACCTCCAATAAAATATCAACGCTCTTTTCGGGAATTGCACCATTGCCATCTGGGCCCACATTGAGTAAAAGGTTACCCACTTTTCCATTGATGTCCTTTAGTTTTTTATAGACCACTTGGGGCGATTTCCAATCGGTATCGCTGGCCTTAAAGCCCCAAGAATGGTTCATGGTATAACAAGCTTCCCAATAGTGCTTTAGCTCATCGTCAGGATGTTCTTGTTCTGGCGTACCAAAGTCTTTTTTGAATATGGCCCCCTTGGATACGCGGTTGTTAATGATAATGCTAGGCTTTAGCTCTCGGATGTACTGGTACAGATCAGCTCCCACTTGGGTGTTCCACCAGTGTACCCAGTCGCCGTCAAACCACATAATATCAGAATCATACTTGATTATCAATTCTTTGACCTGGTTCTTCATGTGGGTGATGTATTCTTCCTGTCTTTTGGTTTTCATACGGACTTCTCCCCACCAGCCCCAACCTGCATTGCCGTCATTATTGCGCTCTTGTGCAGGGTGGTGCCAGTCAATTATGCTGTAATACGTGCCAAATTTCAGTCCATGATTGCGACAAGCGGCACTTAGCTCACCAATTATATCGCGCTTAAAGGGGGGGCTGGCCACATCAAAATTGGTGTATTCGCTGTCCCATAGACAAAAACCTTCGTGATGTTTGGTGGTGATAACGATGTATTTCATACCTTCTGCCTTAGCGGTTTTGGCAATGAAATTGGCATCAAAGTCTTTGGGGTTAAAGGTGTGGGTAAGCATGGCGTATTCTTGTACGGGTATATCGGCCCAAGCTTGTATCCATTCAGCGTAGTTCTCTATCTCCTTTCCTTTCCAAACGCCTCCCAATTGCCTGTAGAGGCCAAAATGAATGAACATGCCATATTTCTCCTCATTGAACCAGCCCGTCCGTTGTTCAAAATCGGCCTCGGGTTCGTTAATATAGTCTATCTCTTGCTGTCCGTTTATCCATCCTAAAGAAAGGGCATGAAACACCAATATAGTTCGAAGTGCTTTTCTGCTTATGTACTCCATATCAAAAGGACTGAATAGCTTATCGAACATCAATCAACCATTGCGAACACAGGTTTTCTTGAAATCCATTGCCCCTCTGTAAAATCAGGGATTTGCTTCACGGAACCGCCTTCCCTTATCGAAGCTTCTGATAATGGGGTAATGGCCCGCATTGTCGCCCCATCATATACATCGATAACTGGTGGCGTATTGTTCTTGGCCGATTGAATGAACTGTCGATCCAAAAAGAAATCCATGCCGCCATGTCCGGCATCACGGGCTACATCGCCATATTCTTTCCACAAAGGATGGTCATATTTCTCCAGCCACGAATTGGCATCTTCCCAACGATGGGCTTCTGTTTTCCCTTGAACGTGAATGCGCTGTGTGCCATAATCGAAATCGATTACCCCCTCTACTCCCTGCACCCTAAAGTCCAACGAATATGGGCGAACCGTATTGGTATCATGGGTGAGGATGATGGTTTCTCCCCTTGCGGTGGTAAGGGTAGAAGTGACAATGTCTCCCAACTGCCAATTCAACTGGGCATAGGGATGGTCTTTACCCCCTTTTGGGTGATTGACCACATAATTGTGCAAGGAACGTGATTTAGTGGCTTGCGAACTGATGCTCAAAAGTCGGTTACCTCTATTCATATCTACCATCATTGCTATAGGCCCCAATCCATGGGTAGGATAAAGGTCACCATTTCTTCTTAGGGAGTGTTCTGTTCGCCAACGTGCTTCACCAAAAGCATTTTTACCAAAACCAATGCCATCGTTGCCATCGTTGAACTTTACGTGTCGTAAGTCGTGCATATATCCCCCACGTAGGTGCAACAGTTCGCCAAAGACGTTGTCCCTCACCATGTTCAATACGGCCATGACGTCTCGTCGATAACATACATTTTCCATAAACATCAAATGTGTTTGGGTACGCTGATGGGTATTGACCAATTCCCAACACTCCTGTACCGAAAAGGCCCCGGAAACCTCCACCCCAGTATAGACCCCAGCTTCCATGGCATCCAAACACATCGGGGTATGCCATTTCCAATTGGTGGAAATCATCACCGCGTCCAGATTTTCCTTTTCTAACATTTCAACATAGGAACGTTCATGATTACCGTAAGCCTTAGGAAAAGTGACGTTATATTTTTCAAAAAGCTTTTTTGTCTCATTGACGGCATTGGGGTCTATATCACATATGGCCACGCACTCCACTCCTTTTTCCACAATCATGTTCCGCACATGGTTCCGTCCTCGAAGCCCAGTACCTATGAACCCAAGTCTTAGCTTACCCTCCTTGTTATCAGCTTTAAGAATGTGTGGTATTCCCAAGGTTACCCCTGTCAATGCCATTGATGTATTTTGGGCAAATATTCTTCTTTTCATATATAAAGTTTTGGCTATCTAAAGATGATTCTTCTAAATTAATATTTGCCAACGAACATAAAGGGGTAAAAAACCAATAAAGCTTATTTCCAACCGATTGGAATAGCTTAATTCGTCATATTTAATGGTTGTTTTGTTTTTTCAATTTTAAAAATGTCCTTATAGAGCAAAAATTGGGACGGTATAACCCCACTCTCCCATTGTTCTTCTATATCCACATTCAAAAATTCCCAACCATAGATTCCCTACGTCCACCAAATTATGCTATAGATGGTCTTAGGACTACCTTTTATATTGCCGATCTCAATAATTTTTTTGCATTGTCGAAAGCAACCTTTAAAATCACTATTTTTAGTGTAATGGTCCATAGACTTTCTATCACTATATTCTGTATATTTTTTTATTCCAATACGAATCCAACAGTTATGGCCCAAACAGACAACGACCTTTCAAACACCTATCATGTAGTTAAAATTGAGCCTGCCAATGGGGTTACAGCGGTGGATTGGCCATCCGTTAAAAAGTTAATGACGTTCCGATATCATTGGGAAAGTGTTGAGGATACCTTAGTTTTTCAAGGTACTTGGGACGGTATATGGTTTTATTTTCGGTTTGAAGTACAAGATGAAAATATTCTGGTGTATCACAGTACGGAACACAAAACCGAGGTGGCACAATCCGATAGGGTTGAGATTTTCTTTAGAAAGGATGCAAAACTCAATCCATACTATTGTTTGGAAATGGATCCCGACAAAAGAATACTTGATTACGCGACAATGTATTATCGACAATACAATAAAGGTTGGTCATGGCCTCCGGGGCATCTGCAAGTAGATACGGGCCGTTTAAAAAATGGATACTACGTGCAGGGGAAAATCTCGATTGCTTCCTTAAAAGAACTTGATGTCTGGAACAATGGTAAAGTACAAACCGGGCTTTATAGGGGCAATTGCATCTCATTAAAAGATGGCAAGGCTGAATTACGCTGGAGCTGCTGGATAGATCCAAGAACCGAAAATCCCGATTTTCACGTAGCCAGTTCGTTCGGGATTTTGGATTTTATGGATCAATAGGGACTGTTCCTTCCGTCAACAAAACCTAAAGACCGCGCCCTGGATACCAAACCTTGCCAATGGCGCTTAGGGTCGCGAACATAGGTGTACGCTTCGTCAACCAAACGTTTTATATCATAATGAGGTGTCCAACCTAGTTTTTTTCCAGCTTTGGCGGTATTCAATGTTACACTATGAAAATTAGTTGGTATTTCTATGGACGTTCCTCCATATTTTGAAACAATATATTGGGTTGCTTCATCATAGTCTAAGGGTCCGTCCATTGCAATATTGAAAAGCTCACCATGGGCTTGGGGGTTATCCCACACCTTTGATATCGCTCGAATTAAGTCACTCACATGAATAAAATTACGCTTAAGGGGCTTTCCTGCTTTATCCAACAACAAGGGTATATGATTCTTCTGGGCATATTCTTCCGCTTTTTCTTTTCCGATCAAATCGGCCCATAGGGGGCCACCAAATTGTTCATTGCCAAACATCATGGCATATTTAAAATCGTCTTTTTCCATAATCCAAGGCACTCGAAGGCTGCAAGTATTTAGTCCATATTGAATGTGATAACATGCAAGCATATCTTCTTCCATGGCCTTTGACAAGACATAACAGCCCGGATAGGGCATTCTAGCGTCCGTTTCCAAAATTTCTCCCCTATCATAAAAGAAGTGTCCCACGGAGGCATCGCCCCCTATCAGTATGAATTGTTTAAACTCCAAGCTTTTAACACACTCTTCCAACAACCAAAACAGTCCCTTGACTGCCACATCCATTACACTATCGGGGTCTTCCTTAGTGGTCGCCAAATGCACGACATGGGTAATGCCTTGCATAGCCTCCATAACGCTGATGCGCTGGGTCAAATCGCCCCTAAAAACCTCGACTTGGCCCGTTTCCTCTACTATGCGGTTATGGCATAGTGCCCTTATGATACCTTCCGAAGGTAATTTACCTATACTTTTTAGTAGATTCTGACCTACTTTACCAGTGGCGCCGGTGAGAAGTATTTTCATCAATCAATTAGGTTTTTCCCACTTACCGGAACCTGGCTCTGCAAATTCCATGGGGGCATGATAAATGCCCCTATCCTGCCAAATTTTGCAGGCCCGAAAGCGCTCCCTTAAACGCTTCGTAGTCCTTATTTACTCTTTGTGTCCATCTCACCTCCGCATAGGCCGCGATTCTGGGAAAGATCATAAAATCCATATAGCCGCTTTTGGGAATCCATTCGCCCCACATTTGGCAGCCCAATCCCTTTATCCTGTTATGATACTTCGCTTTGAGTCCCGCAGGTATGGGCTCAAAATCATAGGCTCTTTTTAAAGGAATCGTTTCATAAGAATAGTCCAAATAGGTTTCCGAATGCAACGAGTTCACGATATCATACCCGTTTTCCACCGTCGATTTCATCAAGGAAATGTCACCCCGCCAAAAATGGATCACCGAACTTTTGGAAAGCTCCTCTTCGGCCCCGGCATCTTTTTCCGCCTGATAGTCATGGACGTTTTGCCCCAAAATCTCATTCCCACCCATAATGCGACTTCCTTTGGATTCCAGATACCGAGAGATACGATTGGTAAAGAACACCTGTAGGTCGGCAAAGGTTTTCAGTTTGTTTTCCTTCGTATACTTCGTGATATATTCCGAACTTTCCCAGTGGTCATATTTTGCCTCATCGCCCCCGATATGGATTATTTTTGAGGGGAAGAGTGCCATGACCTCATCCAAGACATCGGTAAGAAAACCGTATACCTTGGGGTCGGCAATATTGTAGACATCCTTGCTTACACCAAACCAAATGGGCACATCAATTTTTTTGCCCGACGAGCCCAACCAGGGGTAAGCCGCCATGGTCGCCGAGGAATGCCTCGGCATTTCTATTTCAGGAATCACCACAATATGCCGTTGGGCCGCATAGGCCACTATTTCCCTGATGTCTTCCTGGGTGTAGAACCCTTTGTGGGGCTCTCCGGACTGAATGGGACTGTTCCATCGTAATGGCCCCACCTGTGTACTGGGCCATTTTGAACCAATTTCGGTCAATAGGGGATACTTTTTAATTTCGATACGCCAACCCTGGTCATCCACCAAATGCCAATGGAAAACGTTCATCTTTAATCTGGCCATTTCGTCCAGCATTTTCAAGACCTGCTTTTTCCTCTGAGAATACCTTCCTTCGTCGAGCATAAAAGCGCGCCAGGCAAACCTTGGAGCATCCTTGATTTCAAGATAGGAAATGCTTTTATCCGAAGAAACCAATTGCCGAAGCGTCTGTATACCGTAAAAAAGTCCTTTTTCGGTAGCCGATCTCACGGTAATCCCCTTCGAATCAACTTTCAGTTCATAGACTCCCTCGGTTTTATCTTTAATGGCCGTATCAATATCAAGCTGAAACGTAATTCCTTTATTCGGACTTGATCCACCTCAATGGCGACTTCCCACTCATTTTGCAATAAATCTGCTGTGTAATTCATCAGCCGAAAGATCCCTACTTGATTGGATCGCAACGATATGTTCCCCAGTAATTGAAGTTGCCCCGATTTCAGGTTCGTTTCCAATGGCTGCGGCACTCTCCTTACCCCATTTTGTGCGAAAAGTATGGTCCCCGCAAATACTAGTGGGAGAAGAAGATTATTTTTTTTCATTTATCCAACAATTATTGATTACACTGTACTCTTTTAGAAAATATGAAAATGACACCACAATTAAATAGGATTGGGCTATTTGCTTTTGTCATAGATTCATTGGTCCCTGAACACATCCAATTTTTAGGTCTTCCTTCATTTGCAGGCATTTAGTGGCACTGCCAGCCGATGGTCGGTATCCCAATGTTTGGTAAGGCCTGATGGGAATCAGATTTTAATGAAGTATCAATTCTATTACAGGAATCTCCATATCGGGTTTGATCACGGGCAACGATAGGTTTACATCATTAGCTCCCATTTTAAAATCAAAGGCATGGCCATACGGCTTGCTTATCTTAATTTCGGAAGCATCATGCAAGAATTGGGCATATTTTATCTTGTCCTTCATTCCTTTCATCACAAAATTCTGTAAGGGATAATCCAACAGATGCACGTACAGGCGATTTGTTTTCCTGTTGTAGGTGAGCAAGGTATTGGGCGGTGCTTTAAATTCATTTGGGGCCTGTGTACAGCCATAGATGGAACGGCTATTGAACTTCATCCAATCGCCCATATTGTTCAAACTGTTCTGTGCCCTTTGATCAAATACTCCCCTGGCCGTAGGGCCAACATTCAACAAGAGGTTACCCCCTTTACTGACCGTTTCTATGAGCAGTACCAAGAGTTGTTTGATATTCTTCCAAGTGTTTTCATCTCTATGATAGCCCCATGAACCACTGAACGTCTGGCAGGTCTCCCAAAACACTTTTTTATCGTTTATGGTAGGCCATTCCGGCACCTTGAACTGTTCTGGAGTCACAAAATCGCCACCACCATTGACACCTTCAAGGTCAGCACGGTTATTCACTATGATCCCTGGCTGTAGTCCACGTACCATCTTCAAGAGCTCCATCGAACCCCAGTCCTCCCTGTCCTTACCGTGTTTTCCCGGATAAGAAAAATCCAACCAAAGTATATCCACCTTACCATACTTGGTCAAAATCTCACGCACTTGGTTATGCAGGTATTCGCGATATTTGCCCATGTCCCTACCCTTGTTGAGTTTGGCGTACCCTTTATCACTGTCCTGTCTTAACGGATGGATTCGGTCTATTGTAAAATGGGGGTGGTGCCAGTCTATTAGAGAGTAATAAAAACCTATCTTGATATCCAGGGCCCTGAACGCATCGACCCATTCTTTCAACAAATCTTTGCCATAAGTTGTATTGATCGCCTTGTAGTCGGTGAACTTGGAATCGAACAAGGTAAAGCCTTCATGGTGCTTTGTGGTAATCACGGCATATTTCATACCCGCAGCCTTGGCCATTTTGGCCCATTCGTTGGGATCGTACAAATCAGGATTAAATTGCTCAAAATACTTTTCGTAATCTTCATTGGGGATTCGCTCACGATTTCTAACCCATTCATGCCGAGCCGGCAGGGCATAAAGCCCCCAGTGGATGAACATACCAAAACGGTCATGTGTCCACCAAGCCAAGCGTTCCCTTTTTTGGGCTTCGGTTTCATCCCAAATATTTTCCTGGGCATGAACCGGCATCAGTGTCATTAAAATCAGTAAGGTTATGGCTATTTTTGACTTCATTGTTTAGGTATTTAATCGATTTGGTCAAATACTGGAACATCTTTGGCATCAACTCCAAACACCTGTTTGATAACTCCGCCCAATATCTCTGGGGTGCCTTCCAAATGAAAGGTCATCTGGATATGCTCAGCTGTTTCGCCAGGGGCCAATGCCAAAGCAGGTGATGAGGTCTCCAATTCATAAAAGGGGCCCAAGGGTTTGGCACCAGGTTCAGGGGCACCATCATTGTAGGAGTTTACCACGTCGCCCTTATAGGGTTCTTCTTGAATTTCCCAGGTGGAGTTCACATAATCGGAAATCCCATCGGGCTTATTGTATTTGACCAATGTAAGGACACCGTTTTTGGCATCATAGGCCCCTAAAACATCTTTGGCCCTGTCGGGCAACAGTCCTATTTTACTGCGGTACTGCCCATCACCACTAAAATAGACCATGTTTTCAGTGGTGATTAAACGGTTGTCCGGGATTTGTCCAAAAGACTCATAAATATTCACCACTTTTCCCGATCCGCCCTCAGCATCGGTACGGTAGGGAATCATCACTGTAGTGGTTGGCGATGGGGTAAACATACCCAACAGCCAAATGGACAACAGGCCATCCTTTTTGTTCCAAGTGCCCTTGCCTGTATTGGTGAGCCTATTGGTGGTCTGATAGCCCACGGATTGGACACCATCCAGATCGGAAAGCCCCAATTGTTTTATGATGTCGATATTCTCCAGAATTTGCACCTTTCGTTCAATATCCATGACAAAAGTAAAGCCCGAATAATTGGTGAGCTGTGTGCTTTTGGTGAAGACCACCTCAATTGAAGAAGAATCTTTCACTTCATAGGGTTCTAAGTCAATGACCTTTGGAGTATACCAATTCTCCAGGGTAAATTCCTTTCCACTTTCAAAAAAGATGGAGTATTGTCCCCCTTCGGGACCCAGCCAAAACCGCTCCTCGCCACCGTACACGTTAATATGTTCCGATAGCTCCCCGGCTTCAAAATAAGGCTTGTTCAGCCAACCGTAACTCGACCCGGTCCGACCGGCCGTACTGGTCATTACCCTGCCCTGTAAGGCGGGCGAAATGGCTATTTTTCCAGTGTTTTCAGAGTTGGTCAATTCAATGACTTCCAGATGTTTTTGCAAAAAGTTTACATCTTTTTCGTAATCGGAATCCACACTTGTTCCCTTTTCCATATCCTGTTCGCCTTTGTCCTTGTTTTTTGGTTGGCATCCTATGATGGCCATTGCCATGCTTAACATGCAACATATTGTCTTTGTCTTTTTTAAGTATATCATTTTTCTATTTCATATTTTTAATTCAATTAGACTATTTAGTTCATCACCTTTGGATGGTATCATAGTATGCTAAATGAGCGAATAGTTGTTTCCGTTTCCTTTGAGTTGCGTACCCACCTTTTACTGTTTTCCTTCAGAATCAATCTAAAACGAGTATAATTCTTTTTTCTCACGATTCATGGACCGTAAAGCATACAATGCCACAATTATTAGGCATACCAATGGCAAAATGAACGAAAAGTTGACCTCTGGAATAAAACCAAAAATCTCCAAATCCCTTAATCCCGTACCCCCCATATCAATGATCCTGCCCTGTAACGGTGGCATCAAAGCTCCACCCACGATGGCCAGGACCAAGCCCGCCGATCCCAGTTTGGCTTCATTGCCCATACCTTTAAGGGCGATACCGTAAATGGTCGGAAACATCAAACTCATGGCAAAGGATACGCCCACCAAGCAATACAAGCCCAACATACCGTTGATCAATATGGCCCCTGCGGTAAAACCAATGCCCAAAAAGGCAAAGACCAGCATAAGTTTGGCCGGGTTGATGTAGCGAATCAAGAACGTGCAGATCCAACGTGCCGTAAGGAACAGAATGGTGGAGGCAGCAACGTAGACCACCGCATTGAGCTGATTGTCTACCGAACGTGATTCGTTCAGGTTGGTCACATACTGGTAAATAAAGGTCCATACCATGATCTGGCAGGCCACATAGAAAAACTGAGCCAATACGCCTTCATAATAGTTTTTATTGGAAAACAATTTGTTGACGGTTTCCTTAAGGTTCAACACCTTTTCCTTGGATCGGTTGTTCTCAATCTTCATAAAAATGAAGAGTACCAAGATGACCAATACTACAAACCCCAATATAATATAGGGTGTGCTGATGATACCCATATCGTGTTCTATGATTTGCTGTTTTTGTTCTTGGGAAAGATTAGTCGTTACAGTAGCTGAATCCGCCCCAATTTTGGTTTCCAAGCGTTCCACCACAAACAAACGGGCCACCAATTGCCCCGCCAAGGCCCCCATTGGGTTAAATGCTTGGGAGAGATTGAGCCGTTGGGTCGCAGTTTTTGGATTACCAAGATCCAATACCATGGGATTGGCCGTTGTTTCCAAAAAGGCCAATCCAAAGGTGAGCACGTAAAGAGAGATCAAAAACAAGTCGTAATTGACCAATTGTGCTGATGGATACATCATTAAGGTACCTGTTGCAAAGAGGAACAGACCAAGGATGATACCTGACTTATAGCTATATTTTCTTATGTACAAAGCGGCGGGGATGGCCATGGTACCATAGCCACCATAAAAGGCCAATTGCACATAGGAAGCCTTAACATTGGAAATATCCAAAACATTTTTGAAGACCTCCACCATTGGGTTGGTCAAATCATTTGGAAAGCCCCAAAGAAAAAAGAGGGAAGTCACTGCTATATATGGTAGTAATAATTTTGAGTCTACCAATTTAGGTTTGGATTCAGTCATCATTATTTATGCATCTTACTTTTAGATATTGTGTTTTGCCTATCAAACTTCATACTTTATATTAATGTCAATCACAGAAACTTAGTGCATTTAGTAATCTATATTGTTCCTAGGAGCATCATAATGAATCAAAACCAGACGAGTTTACCATACACTTTAAAAATCGCTAGACGGGCTAACCAACCCGATGTTGTCACATGTTCTGGAATTCATATGGTAATCTTGCTTTTAATCCTTCAAATAGGAAGTAAGGCATAAATTCAAAAATACCTCAGCTATTTGGTTGAAACCACTACAAAACCTTCACTGACCAATACTTTTTTTGCAAAAAAAAATCAATCCTAATTAAATTTGTATTTTTAGAAGCATTTTTTGATTGCTAATTAATTTTATTCCCCTAAAAGTGAAGCTTCATTTTTTAGATAGAAGTAGTCATCGTGATACTTCATTTACCGTTAAGAAAAATAGTTATCCCTATTTTTTAAGGATTTGGCATTACCATGAGGAACTTGAATTGGTTTATGTGACCAAAAGTACGGGTACTCGATTTATAGGGGATAGCATTGAACGGTTTAGAGATGGAGAAGTCATTTTAATTGGGAAGAACCTACCACATATGTGGCTAAATGATGAAGAATATTTTGCGGAATCGGGTTCTCTAATTGCAGAGGCAACTGCCATTCATTTCCGACAGGATTTTTTGGGAAACGACTTTTTTGAAGCTCCCGAGTTAAAGAACATTAGGGAACTCATTGAAAAATCAAGATATGGGCTGAAGTTTGAAAATCTCAATCCAAAAATCAAGAATAGCATACAGGTGTTGGATAAAGGAACACAATTCGAGAAGCTGATGCGATTTATCCATATCCTAAAGCACCTAGCAGATCATAAACACAAAACGGTCTTAAGTAGCGAAGGTTACCTCAATACCTTTAAAAAAACAAACAATAAAAATCTGGATAAGATTTATGAATACATCTTCAACAATTTTGACAAACAAATTGTTCTGAGCGAAGTTGCTGAAATTGCCAATATGAATCCTTCAGCCTTCAGTCGTTTTTTTAAGCGGATCAATAGAAAGACATTCAAGGAATATGTCAACGAAATTAGAATTGGCTATGCCTGCAAACTGTTATCAGAGCATCAGTACAATATCACCAGAATCTGTTACGAGTCAGGTTATAACAATATTTCCAATTTTAATCGACAGTTTAAAAAAATAACTGGAAAGTCCCCTTCACAATATCTTCAACACCATAAAAGGTCGTGAAATTTTTAATGCCCCATAAGCAAAAAAAGTACTAGGACTGGTAATATTTTGGGAAGTGAGAACCGTCTTTCCCCATATTTTTGTTAGCTAATATTCGCCATTTAATGAAACTAACCAAAATAACCGACATCAGTGTTAAAGACATTCGTTTTCCTACTAGCAACTCTTTGGATGGCTCCGATGCCATGAATCCCGATCCTGATTATTCGGCAGCTTATGTCATATTAAAGACAGACCATTCCAATGATCTGGAAGGCCATGGACTTACCTTTACCATTGGTCGTGGAAACGAACTTTGTGTTGCGGCCATAAAATCACTCTCACATCTGGTTATTGGAAAAACCTTAGAATCCTTTACGGAAAACATGGCTGCTTTCTGGCAAATGATCACTGGCGATAGTCAATTACGTTGGCTAGGGCCCGAAAAGGGAGTCATACATCTTGCCACAGGTGCTATTGTCAATGCCGTTTGGGATTTGTACGCCAAAGTTGAGGGCAAACCACTTTGGAAATTGCTGGCCGATATGACCCCAGAAGAATTGGTTTCTTGTGTCGATTTTACCTATATCACCGATGCGATAACACCCGAAGAGGCCTTGGCATTGTTAAAAGAGAAAGAAGCCACCAAACAAGAACGTGTGGAACACCTGCTTGAAAAAGGATATCCTGCCTACACTACTTCAGCAGGCTGGTTGGGCTATTCCGACGAAAAAATGCGGAGGTTATGTAGGGAAGCAAAGGAAGAAGGTTTTAAACACATGAAAATAAAGGTGGGATCTGATTTGGAAGACGATGTAAGAAGGGCGGGAATCATTCGTGAGGAAATCGGTTATGATTTAAAATTAATGGTGGATGCCAATCAAAAATGGGATGTGGACGAGGCCATTGAAAATATGAAAGCCCTTGCCCAATTCAAACCATGGTTTATTGAAGAGCCCACCAGTCCTGATGACATTTTGGGGCACGCTGCAATTGCCAAAGCGGTATCACCCATACTGGTGGCTACGGGAGAACATTGCCAAAACAGGGTCATCTTCAAACAATTGTTACAGGCCAATGCCATAGGTATTTGCCAGATAGATAGTTGTAGGGTCGGTGGTGTCAATGAGATTTTGGCCATTTTGTTAATGGCTGCAAAATTTGGTGTGCCAGTGTGCCCACATGCAGGTGGTGTTGGCCTTTGCGAATATGTACAGCACCTATCCATGATCGATTACATTGCCATTAGCGGCTCTTTGGAAAATAGGGTCATTGAATATGTGGACCATCTCCATGAGCATTTCCATGATCCCGTAATTATAAAAAATGGATGCTACGTACCGCCAAAATTGCCAGGGTATAGCATTACCATGAAAAGTGGGTCACTGGAGAAGCACAGCTATCCCGGTGGGGAAGTATGGCAAGTCTTTTCACAGGAACCCAGTTAGGTGAAGTAAACAAAAAATTTATGTTCAGTCTAGAAGGGAAAAATATTGTAATCACTGGGGGAGCCAGTGGTATTGGTAAAGCCATTTCGGAAAAAATGTCCGAAAATGGGGCACATGTCCATATTCTTGAAAACAATACCGAAAGTGGTAACGAGACGGTGACCATGATAGAGGCCGCCTCGGGAAAAGCCAGCTGTTATCCTTGTGATGTATCAAAACAAGCTGAGGTTAAAGAGGTTATTGATGTTATAGCCACCAAGGGTACCATTGACGTTCTTATTAACAATGCGGGTATTGCCCATGTGGGCAATATCGAGGGGACCACGGAAGAAGACATGAATCGTATTTATAACGTCAATGTCAAAGGGGTATATAATTGTATGAAGGCCGCAATTCCCTATATGAAAGAAAAAGGCGGGGTCATTTTGAATATGGCATCCATTGCCTCAACTGTGGGCATTTCAGACCGTTTTGCCTATTCAATGTCCAAAGGTGCCGTATTGACTATGACCTATTCCGTGGCCAAGGATTATTTGGGATACAACATTCGTTGCAACAGTATTTCGCCTGCCAGGATCCATACCCCATTTGTTGATGGATTTATCAAAAAGAACTATCCGGGCGAAGAGGAGGAAATGTTTAAGAAGTTGTCAAAAACACAACCCATTGGCCGTATGGGCAAACCAGAAGAGGTTGCCAATTTGGCTCTCTATCTATGTTCGGATGAAGCTTCCTTTATTACGGGAACCGATTTCCCCATCGACGGTGGATTTATAAAATTAAACGGATAGGAACAAAATGAAATTAATACGATTTGGAAAGCCGGGCCAAGAAAAACCCGGTGTTGAGTTGGAAAGTGGCCAACGACTTGATGTATCAAGCTATGTGACAGATTTCAATGAAGACTTTTTTGCTGATAATGGGATAGAAAAACTCAAAGAATGGCTTGCAACAGGTGATGCCGAAACCCCAATTATAAATGATTTGGAGCGCCTCGGATGTCCCGTGGACAAACCTTCCAAGATAGTATGCGTAGGTCTAAACTATGCCAAACATGCCGAAGAGAGCGGAATGCCCGTTCCCGAAGAGCCTGTTTTGTTCTTTAAAGCGACTACGGCCATCACAGGGCCGTTCGATAATGTAATGCTGCCCAAGAATAGTAAAAAAAGCGACTGGGAAGTGGAACTAGCCGTTGTCATTGGTAAAAAAGCGTCGTATGTAGCTAAAAATGAGGCCATGGATCATGTAGCTGGTTATGTTTTGCACAACGACATCAGCGAACGGGAATACCAACTAGAGCGACAAGGACAATGGGTCAAGGGAAAGAGCTGTGATACCTTTGCCCCTCTGGGTCCCTATCTTGTCCCTAGGGAGGAGGTTCCAAACCCCCACAATCTTGATTTATGGCTGAAATTGAATGGGGAGACCATGCAAAGCAGCAATACTTCAGATTTGGTGTTCAACATCCCCCAATTGGTCAGTTATATCAGTGAGTTTATGACCATGTTACCTGGAGATGTTATTTCAACCGGAACCCCATTTGGAGTAGGCCTGGGCCTAACCCCGCCTAAATATTTAAGGGTGGGCGATGTTATGGAATTGGGAATCGACAAATTAGGGGTGTCCAAGCAAAATGTAGTGGCCTTTTCGAAATGAAAATTATAGATACCCATCAACATTTCTGGAAATACGATCCTGTGCGTGATACATGGATCGATGGAACCATGGGTGTACTACAAAGGGATTTTCTACCAAAAGACTTGGAACCTATCCTTGAAAAAAACAAGATTAGCGGCTGTATCGCCGTACAAGCTGACCAATCAGAGGAAGAAACCCGATTTCTTTTAGACATGGCAAAAGAAAATGATTTTATCAAGGGAATTGTCGGGTGGGTGGATCTCACAGCAAACAACCTAATGAACAAACTCAGTCATTTTGTAAATAACCCCCTTCTAAAAGGTATTCGCCATGTTGTACAGGCAGAACCAAAGGGATTTATGTTGAGGGAGGATTTTAAAAGAGGAATTTCACAATTAAAAAATTTTGGCCTCACCTATGATATTTTAATTTATCCGAACCAATTGCGTGAGGCATTTGAATTGGTTAAATCGAACCCAGATCAATCTTTCGTTATAAATCATTTGGCAAAACCCAATATCAAAGAAGGGCATTGGTATGATACATGGAATAAAAACATTACTGAAATGGCTAGCCTTCCTAACGCATACTGCAAGCTTTCCGGCATGGTTACGGAAGCAAATTGGAACCATTGGTCCGTTTATGATTTTAAACCTTATATTGAGACTGTTTTGAATGTTTTTGGAACAGACCGAATTATGTTCGGTTCTGATTGGCCCGTATGTCTGTTGTCAGGATCTTATGAAGAAGTGCTTTCCCTAGTGGAATATTACTTGCAATTATTTTCCAAAAATGAAAAGAAAAAGGTGATGGGTGAAAATGCTATAGAAATTTACAATTTGTAGTGATATATTGATGGATTTGCGATTAAGGGATAAAGTAGTCCTTATAACAGGAGGATCAAAAGGAATAGGAAACGCCATTGCAAACGTTTTGGCCCATGAATCCGCAATTCCCGTGATTATTGGAAGAAACCGGGATAATGTTTTGAATGCTGTCAAAAAAATTGAAGAGGCGGGACACAAAGCTTTTTATGCATTCGCTGAGCTTACAGATCCCGAGCAATGTAAGGCCGCGGTTCAAAAGACGATGGCTATGTACGGTAGAATTGATGGATTGGTAAACAATGCCGGAATCAATGATTCAGTAGGTTTGGAAGACGGAAATTATGAAGACTTCATGTTATCCCTTAGAAGAAATGTCGTCCATTACTATATGATGGCTCATTATTCCCTTCCCCACCTAAAACTGAGTAAAGGTGCTATAGTCAATATTGGCTCCAAAACTTCTTTCACAGGGCAAGGTGGAACTTCTGGTTACGCAGCTGCAAATGGTGGTCGAAACTCACTTACCCGGGAGTGGGCAGTAGAATTATTAAAGTACGAAATTAGGGTCAATACCCTTATAGTTGCCGAATGTTTTACTCCACTCTACGAAAAGTGGATAAACACTTTCCCAAACCCTGAGGAAAAATTGCAGTCCATAGTGAATAACATCCCATTTGGAAAAAGGATGACCGCAGGAGAGGAAATAGCCAGTATGGTAGCATTTCTACTTTCGGAACGTTCGGGACATACAACAGGCCAACATATTTTCGTTGATGGCGGTTACACTCATTTAGACCGATCACTCAACTAATGACAAGAAAATATTTGATAATAGATAAAAAACATCTGAAGAGCTTGGAAGAAGAGACTCAAACTTTAGATTCTTTTCGTTCTTAGTATACTTTTTGGTGATATCCACTTATGGGCATAAAACCATAACAATCAGTTCATTCAACTTTAAAGAAATAGCCAAATGAAAAAACGGCATTGCTTAGCATTGGATTTGAAGGACGATGAAAAACTGATTCAAGAGTATGAGGCTTACCACCAAGAGGTTTGGCCTGAAATCTTGGACAGTATAAGGAATAGTGGTATACAAACCATGCAAATCTATCGCGTATATAATAGACTTTTCATGATTATGGAGGCCGATGCTTCCTTCTCCTTCAAAAAAAAGCACGAAATGGATGTCAAAAATCCAAAAGTACAAGAATGGGAAAAATTAATGTGGAACTACCAACAGGCTATACCAAAATCAAATCCAGGTGAAAAATGGTTGTTAATGGATAAAATTTTCGAACTGTAATATTTCAACTCTAAAAAATAAAATGTCAGCTCCACTGTTTATTGATTCCCGCTATCCCTCAGTTGATGATCTAAGGGAAAAAGCAAAAAAAAGGATTCCGAAATTTGCCTTTGAATATTTGGACGGAGGCTGTAATGAAGATGTAAACTTGCATAAGAACACTGCTGAGATCCGTAATGTGGAGTTGGTACCCCAGTACTTGAAACACCATACTTACAGCAGTCAAAAAACAACCCTGTTTGGACATGAATACGACGCGCCTTTTGGGATTGCCCCGGTGGGACTGCAAGGGTTGATGTGGCCCAATGCTCCTGAGATCTTGGCAAAGGCCGCATTTGCACACAATATCCCCTTTATCTTGAGTACGGTAACCACTAGCCCCATAGAGCGTATTGGAGAGCTCACTGAAGGTAAGGCCTGGTTTCAGCTCTACCATCCTGCCAAGGATGAAATACGTAACGATATCATCAAGAGGGCAGCAGCTGCGGAATATCCCGTTTTGGTCATCCTTTGTGACGTGCCCACCTTTGGCTATCGCCCTAGGGATATTCGCAATGGCCTGGCTATGCCACCAAAAATGACCTTGGCCAACATCCTACAAATTTTGGGCAAGCCCAATTGGGCCATAAAAACCTTGTTACATGGCCAGCCCAATTTTGAGACACTAAAGCCTTATATGCCCAAAAACCTAGACTTAAAACAACTGGGCAAGTTTATGGACGACACCTTTTCAGGGCGGCTTTTCGAAGAAAAAATTAAACCCATTCGCGACATGTGGAAAGGAAAATTGGTTTTGAAAGGCGTTGCAAGTGAAGCTGATACTGAAATGGCCATTAAACTCGGATTGGACGGTATTATTGTCTCCAACCACGGTGGTCGCCAATTGGATGCCGGGGAATCTTCCATAAAACCCATGACCCGAATTGCTCAAAAATACAGCGACCAGATTACAGTGATGGTCGATAGCGGTATGCGATCCGGCCCCGATATTGCAAGATGTTTGGCCAGTGGCGCAAAATTTACCTTTATGGGACGCTCCTTTATGTACGGGGTTGCTGCTTTGGGTAAAAAAGGAGGAGATCACACCATCTCCATTCTAAAACGGCAATTACAACAAGTCATGGAACAAGTATGTTGTGAACGCATTGAGGACTTTCCCAATTACTTACTTAAGCCATAATATTCAATAAAAAATATTTGATTTTTTGAATTGGAAAATAAATAAGTTGATTTCCCTACAGTTATTTCATTGCCGGTGATTTTAATGAAATTATTTTTCTTTTTTTCTCCATATAATACACTGTTTTTGTTCACCCAAATGTTTTATAAGGTTTACCTCTTCAAATTTGAGTTACATGAAAATCAATTTATGGGCCAAGAGGCTAAAAAAATGTTGATTTTACTTTTGGAACCTTACACTGATTTCACTGTTGACCAGTACGGTATGAGAAAGCTTAGTAGAAAATTTGGATACTTAAAACTTTACACTTTTGATAATCTCCGAAATCAATTGATACGAATAGGTCAGGAGATTAAAAAAGTACTCAGATACAACGGATTTGCTAAAAAAACGTAACCTCGAATAGAAACTTAAATGTAGTTGAAAGTTGGAAAAACAAAAGTATTACTTTTCATACTGCAAGGCACGCTTTTGCCACTTCTGTAACACTTTCCAATAGTGTTACAATCGAAACCGTTTCGATACTTTTGGGTCATACCAAATTATCTACCACTTAATTATACGCAAAGGTATTGGAAAGGAAAGTCGGGCGGGATATGCAGAATTTGATGGATGTAATGGAATCAAAAAACAAAAAGCAAACTGACTCCAGATTTATTTCTTAAGGCACCATTTGTAAAAACTAACTTGAATGTCTATTTGACTAGATAAGTATGGAGAACTTACCGATTGTAAATCTTCAGCTAAAAGTGGACTTTGGGTTCTTTAGAGTTAAGTGATGGTTTCTTGTCTTCAACTAACCCTGAAGATGTAATCATTCATTTAAAAACAATTAAAATAACACCGAAGAAATTTATTGAACCTAAGCTTTTTATATCATCTCTTGATATTGTTATGGAATCTGAACACATATACTTCAATCTAAATTTAACAAATGGAACACTCACCACGGAGTCTACATGCCAGATAACAACCAACCAACAAGTGTAGTTTACAATTTACTAGTCTCTATTATTCTAGGTTTAGAAGGGCTAGCCCATTTAAGAATTAAAAAGAACACCCCTTTTTTTTAAATCTTAATTCATAGTGAGGTACACTAGGATATTTTTTAAGGCAAAATAAGTACGTATTTGTGTGCAATAAGTATTACTTAAATAGTAGCAATGAATATATATTTGGATTACATTATATGTAAGAAAAACTACAGTATATTTTTTGCTAGAAACAAAACCATCACTCATGGACAATTGCATCGCTACGATTAGGTCGCTATTGGCCAAGCTCAAAGTAAGATAGACCAAAAAATATATAGAAAACAATATCCTATCACACCCTGAACATCCCAGCCTTCTCTGCATTTCGGATACCTTGGGAAAATACTCTATGGAAAGTTTGGCGCTAAAAGTGGATGAACAAAAGTTAAAGGAACTTCCTCTACCCTGTATCGTACAGTTCTCCGATCATGGAGGCATGTTCCACGTACTAACGGAACTTTCGGATAAAGGTGTAAAGTATCTTGATGATAAAGAAAATACCATTGCCATATCCAAGGAAGACTTCTTAAAAAAATGGACAGGTGTTTGTCTGTTGGCCGAGGCAACGGAGACCTCTGCCGAACCTGGGATACAAAAGAAGTTGATGGAATATAGAGGAATGAACTTTCTAAAATGGGCTTCAGCAATCTTATTTTCAGGTTGGATACTGCTGGAAATGTCACAATCAGCTATTTTAGACAGCTTACCATATTTTCTGGGGATTATATACATGGTGTTAAAACTCATCGGGTTGACAACGGGAACAATGCTCTTGTGGTATGAGGTGGACAAATACAATCCCACTCTGCAGAGCTTTTGTTCAGGATCCGGGGGCAATAAGATAAACTGTAATGCCGTTCTAGAATCCAAATATGCCAAGTTGTTTGACGGACAACTGAGCTTGGGGTTGTTGGGCTTTGCCTATTTCTTTGGGAGCTTTTCACTGTTGGTCATTGCCAAAGCTTCCATCCCATCACTGGCCCTTTCATCTTATCTTAGTTTAGCAGCAATTCCGGTCATATTTGTTTCCATATATTATCAGGCTGTGGTCATTAAACAATGGTGCAAGTTTTGTATCGTGATACAAGCGGTATTGGTAATGGAAGTGCTTACTGTACTGATAGGCGGTTTTTACAAAGGGGTTGTCGAATTTCCTGATGTACTCTTTTTGTTTGCGATGTTGTTATTGCCCATTTTACATGGAAATCCCTCAAACCTGTATTGGAACAGCAAAAAGAAATGAATATTCATAAAAGGGGGCTCAAAAAAATAAAGAACAACCTTGATGTGCTACATGGTTTACTTTCGAAAAACAGGAAAATAACAACCAGTACCAAAGGTTTGGGGATTTCGTTCGTCAACAAAAATGCAAAGTACAATGTCATTAAAGTATGTAACCCCTATTGCGGGCCCTGCGCCAAAGCCCACCCAGTGCTGGATGGGCTTGTCGAAAGAGAAAAAATTGACCTTCAAGTGATTTTTGCGGTGTCAACGAACAAAGACGATATAAAGGCAAAACCAGTGGGGCACTTTTTGGCCATTGATGGTCAAGGAGACAAGGAAAAGATCCAAAAAGCATTGGGCGATTGGTATTTGACCGATATTAAGGATTATGATGCATTTGCCCAAAAATACCCCATGAACGGGGAACTGAGAGAACAACATGAAAAAATAAGGGCCATGAAACAATGGTGCGATACTGAAAAAATAACCTATACCCCAACCATCTTCATCAACGGGCACGAATTGCCCAAAGAATACAGTATTGAAGACTTAGGGGAAGTTCTGGGATAATACAGAACAAAAAGGCCCAAAACAAAGTTTTGGGCCTAGACGATACATTTTCGCGAAATGTGGTCACAAACCTTGGATGACCTAAACCGTCCAGGGCAAATGTAAATCTTAAAATTTATTCTTAATGAAGAAATTGAGTTTAAAAAGGTTGGATTTGAATGCCAATGACCTGCTCCAAAGGGAGCAGTTGAAAACCGTTTTCGGAGGGTACGGAGGAGGAGCATGCGAAATATCCTGTAGCTCGGGACTTGATTGTAGTACCGAATGCCCCAGGCCATTGTACAGCCGACTAAATTTTTATTAATCAGTTATTAATGCCCAGGCAGTCTTTAATAACAGCTCATGATACTGCCTGGGCTAAATCATTAAATTAGGTTTATGAAGTTCAACCCATCAATATTGTCATTCTTTTTGTTTTTGACCATAACGAGCTGCTCCAATAAAGAAAAGCATATGTTTTTATTAAACGGCGAGTTAAAAAACAGTTCTAGCACTAAACATATAGTACTTAGATATAGTGATACAAGCGGGACTGAGGTATTGGACACTTTGATATTAAATGATGGAGCCTTTTTTGCCAAGGGATATGTTGGTGGTCCCACAAAAGCCAGTTTAATAGGGAACATCGAAGCTTGGGATGTAGAAGATTCAAATTACATGGATTTTTTTATTGAACCATGTGAAATGGAAGTTTCCATTACTGAGAATCAGTTTAAAAATGCAATAATTCATGGTTCTAGAACCCAAAAAGAGTATGAGGATTTAGAAAGAAAAGTAGATACATTTAAGCAAGAAATTTATTCTTTTCTACCTGAGAGAAATAGGCTTTTCTTGTTAAAGAAGCAAAACAAATTGGATAGTAGGTCAGAAAAAAGGCTTGAATATTTGAAGAATCTTCAAGAAAAAAAACTAAAAAAAGTATATCTCGACTATGCAATAAACAATCCAAATTCTCATTTGAGTGCATTTCTGGTCAATAGGTACTTTCATAATATTTCAATAGACTCTGCAATGGAATATTATGGAAACTTCACCTTAGGGGTTAAGAGAGGTGTTTATGGCAAAAAGATATCAAATTCAATTAAACAAAGTAAACCTTCAAAAATTGGAGATTCAGCACCAAATTTTTCCAAGAAAGATATAAACGGAAATGAAATTAATCTTCATGAATTCAAGGATTCATATGTATTACTTGATTTTTGGGCTTCCTGGTGCAAACCTTGTAGAGAAGACAGTGAAGAATTGATAAATTTAAAAAAGAAGGTTTCAAGATTATTGGTGTTTCGATGGATAAAAATACTGAAGATTGGAAAAAGGCGATTTATGAGGATGGAACAGGAGCTTGGAATCACATTTTTATCGGAGTAAATGACAAAACAATACGTACAAAATATAATATTAATGAATTACCTGAATATGTTCTTATTGACAAAAATGGAATAATTATAGGAAGAAGTTCAAATGACAATAAATTTGATATTGATAAGGTAAGAAAAGAAATGCTTAATATTTATCAAAAAAGCTCGGATTAAGTGTAAAAGGGTTATAGAAGAAACTTGAAGGAAAAACAAAAATGTCCAGATTACCTTGGGCCAAAGATGATACATTTTCGCGGAATGTGGTCACAAACCTTGGGTGATCTTAACCATCCAGGGCAAAGGTAAATCTTAAAATTTATTCTTATGAAAAAATTGAGTTTAAAAAAGTTGGATTTGAATGCCAATGACCTGCTCCAAAGGGAGCAGTTGAAATCTGTAACAGGTGGGTATGATGGCTTTTATTGTGCTTATGCCTTTCATTATTGCGATGGAAAATTTCCGTCTGATTACTGGTTATTTGATCAATGCATGGCACATTATGGTTGCTAAATTTATGATCTTCTGTATTTCGTAGTGATGCTAAAGCTTACATTTCATGCCATCTAATAATGGCATGAAATGTAAGCGATTTGAATAAGTTTTTATTCCATTTTTTGTTTAGTAGTGCTATAATCCAGAGTAATGATGATAACTCTCGAATTGTACTTGAAGACTTCAAGAATGTGTGGTTTTTAATTATAATTGACAGCTAGAATTATATTCCTAATTGTTCGCAAATCCTTATTCCTTATTCCTTACTCCTTTTAATTAAAGTAAAAATGAAAACAATTTTTAGTCTATTTTTTTTGACAACTACATTTTTTTATTCTCATTCACAGAACTATCAAGGTATAATAACTTATAAAGCGATATCCAATAGTGACAATTATATTTTGAATCTAAGTAACGATTCTACAAAAACAGAGAAAATCAGAAAAGACCTTATAAAGCTATTTTCTTCCGGAAAACCAGTAAATTTTCATTTGTACATAAAGGGCAACGAAGCATTATTTAGACCAGTCGTAAGCCACGAAAATATGATAAGCACGAATAGTGGCATGAACGTGACAGGGGTTCTCGCTGGAGAACACTCTTTGTTTTATGCAAACTTGAAAACAAAAGAGAGAATATTTCAGTATCAGAGAACCTCTAACATACTTGTTAACTTGTCCGAAATCGATTGGGAATTGACCAATGAAAAAAAAGAAATTGGAGACTTTGTTTGCTATAAGGCACAAGGAAGTTTCAGCTCGGAACGATTTGGTTTTAAAATATTAAAACCATTTATCGCCTGGTATGCATCCGAGATTTCAGTGCCATTCGGAATAGCCGGCTTTGACGGGTTACCTGGCTTAATGTTGGAACTAATCATAGAATATGAATATGGGGAATTGAAATATTCAGCTACTCAAATCAATTTTGAACCTTTAGAAGATGTGCATATAGAGAAGCCGGTAGGAAGACAAACAATGTCTGAAAAGGAATATGGGCATTACGTTAATAAAAAACGAAGCAGTTTTTAATCATAACATTTCCAATTCTTTTTGAAAACTTTTCCTTTCTATAAACAACCTGATTCTAAGGATTGCGGGCCGACTTGTCTGCGAATCGTTGCCAAGCACCATGGCAAACTTATTTCTCTGCAAGAAATCCGGGAACTCTCCGAGACCACAAGAGAGGGTGAAGACTTACCCCTTTTCGTACAGCGGTTAAATTAAACAAATTGATGTTTCAAAGGGGCCTGCCCCTTTGAAAATTCCTCTAAATATTCCTTTGGGCTGCTCCTTCCCAATGACTTATGGGGATGGAAACAGTTGTATTCTTCCCTGAACCTCTCTGTCTCAAGGTTGACCTCTTCGATGTCCCTGAACAGGTGCGCATCGAGCACGTCCTCCCTGTAAGTTCGGTTGAAGCGTTCTATGTATCCGTTCTGGCTGGGTCTGCCGGGTTGGATGTACTTTATCTCGATGTCCTCCTCTACCTCACAATAGTTCACAAATACCCTTGAGGGGAACTCTGGCCCGTTGTCCACCCTGATGGCCAATGGCTTTCCATGGACCTCGATGGCCTCCCTCAAGTACTCCACGATTCGCACACCTGGCATGGAGAAGCTGCCCCTCATACAGAGTGCCTCACGGTTGAAATCGTCCATTAGGTTGAACACCCTGAAGCTACGGCCCGTTACCAGGCTGTCGGACAGGCCCGCGTGATGCCGAGCCCGGACTCCTTGATTATCCCCTCGGCCAGTTCCCTCCGCTCACAGGGCCTTAGAGCTTTTTTTCAATGATATCCTTTAAAATACGGTGGTCAAGACCAAGGTCGGCATACATCTGCTTCAGCCTGCGGTTTTCTTCCTGCAATGATTTGAGTTCCTTGAGCTGTTGGGCGTCCATACCCCCATATTTGCGCTTCCAACTGTAAAAAGTGGCAGTTGTAATACCCTTGTCCCGACAGATGTCGGTGACCTTCATTCCCGATTCATACTGTTGCAGCATCGCAACGATCTGTGTTTCCGTGAACCTGCTCTTCTTCATGAGATAAAAATAGTTGATTTTTATACTGTCTGAAAAACAGGGAAGCCTTCACTAAGATCAAGGAAAATTAAAATCCCCCAAAAATTTCAACATTTCAATCAGCGAATCCCAACTCGGAAAGCTTTACGATAAGCAGCTTCGATTCCAAGAATCAAGTATTGAAACTGGCGTATTTTACATTAACGGAAAAGCAAAGGGGAGAAGTAAGGAGACATTTTTTTCAATCAGGATATTATTCCTTTTAGTATTCGAAAAATAATGACCTACTAAGAGGGAAAAGCGTGCTAAAGAGTAAATCAATCATTATCCATCCATTTTGTGACAACAAGCTTCAGTCTATCATTGTTTCTGGCAAAAATGATTCCTTCATCACCGTTTGCCAAATGTATCACAGCTGCAGCCCTAACCTCGCCCCGGATGGACAGACCGGTTTCAGAAGCTTTTTTAGGATCAAAGTTACCTTTTCCGTCGCCAGTGACCAATAATCCATAACTGGCATCATTCCTGGGTGTTTCCACTTCAGACCCGTATAGATTGCCCGCCAAAATCAAGTCCGTATGACCGTCGCCATTATAATCCCCTGGAACAATAACATTGACGGAAGAGATTTGGGCCTCATTCCCCAAATTATGTGGAACAAAACCGTTACCCTGATTTTCAAAATAGGTTGTTGCAAAACGATGCGCTTGATAATGATAGGTATCATTCAAATCAGAAACATCATAAATTTCATCAAAGGTCGCATTGGCAAATGCCTTATACGTTGGAAATTTTTTCTTGATATCAGGAACCTGCTGGGAAGAACATTGTCTGCCCCGAACCGGATAAAGCAAATTGTTTTCATAATAGCCCAATGCCAAGTCCAGCGTTCCGTTGTCGTCAAAATCGCTTGCATAAATTTCAAATGGCTCGGTTTCCGACGCCTTAAATTTATAATTCAATCCTAAATTACCTGCTATCAAATCCGTATCCCCATCACCGTCAAAATCTTCAGAAGCAATACTGTTCCACCACCCCGTTTGTTTAAGAAGCCCTTTTTCTTCCGTAACATTTTTAAAGGTTTTCTGATTCAAAAATACGGTGATTGGCATCCATTCCCCGACAATCACTAAATCTGGCTTTTTGTCTGAGTTCATGTCTGACCAAACGGCATCGGTTACCATCCCTAATTCATTAAGCTGTGGTGCAAGCTTAGCGGTGACATCGGTAAAAACTATCTTTCCCCCTTGACTATCATTACGCAACAGTTGACTACTTGCCGGCATAGGATATCCTCCTGGTATTTGTCGACCTCCAACAAACAGATCCAAGTCCCCATCGCCATCAAAATCGCATTCTCTAACGCATGAACCACTGGAAGTAACTCTGGGAAGGGCTTGTGGTGCTTTTTTAAAATTGCCTTTCCCATCATTTATATATAAACGATCTTGGTAATACTCCAAATCCTTCTTTTCTTCATTGCCCCCACTGACCACATACAAATCCTTATCAGTATCTCCATCGGCATCAAACAGCAATGCAAAAACATCTTCATGCAACCGGTCATTTGGCCATGATTCATTTTCCATTGGATGAAAAAATGCTTCTTCATCTTGTAGGTATAGTATTCCAGATTGTCCCTTGGCGCCTCCTACAAATATATCATCCAAACCATCCCCATTGACATCGGATACCGCAAGTGCCGGACCATGTCTGGACATTCGATGCGGCAATAATACTTCCCTTTTAAAATCATCAAAATCATTTTCTTTGTGGACATAGTCCAAACCCCTGGGATTTTCTACTTTAATGCTTTTGAACAATGGCTCTTTTTTTTCGGGGGACAATTGCCTGGAACAATTCTGTTTTTGCGTAAATGTAACGAGCTTGTTTATAGTGATATTGGAATAAACATCAGCACAGCCGTTGGGCCATTTGACCTCAATGGCATCAATTTTTTTGAAGTTTCCAACACCAAAATGTAAAATAGGTGGGACAGAGGATTGATACCCCCTGGACAAACTTAACTGTTGCGTCTGTTCGACTCCATTGGTTACAATTTTCACTTTTGCGCCTATACCAAACCGATTGTCAGTCACTCCATTCAATTTTACTTTTATGTACGCATTTGGAACACTATCGTTCAATAGGTTTTCAAAAATCAATGCATTATCGTCCATATTATTTATGGCAATGTCCAAATCCCCATCATTGTCAAAATCAGCATAGGCCGCTCCGTGAGAAAACCCTTTATATGATAGCCCTGAGCTTTCCAGTGCCTTTTTAAACGTTAGATCACCATTGTTCACGAATACATAGTTGTCCACGGGACTTACTGGCATTCGGCGCAACAACCTGTGCTGATTGGTGCTATTGATTTGTCCCAAAGCCTGTAACTTTTGGTTGAACAAGAGGAAATCATTATCATTCACATTTCTTCGAATACCATTTGTAATATAAACATCCTTAAAACCATCGTTATTAAGATCTGCGATAAGTGGACCCCAACTCCAGCTGGTTTTTGCGATTCCCGATAATTCCGCGATATCACTAAAAGTGCCATCACCATTGTTCAGTTGCATGCTGTTTTTCATATATTGATGATGCAGTCCAAAATCCACCGCTTCATAGAATATTTCCGGTGCCATGGCCGACATATTTGTCTTTCGGTCCTTATTGGTGTCGCCCATCATATCCAACTGCAATAAATCCAAATTCCCATCATTATTGATATCACCGACATCGGCACCCATCCCAAAATTGGATGTGTGATTCATATATTGCGATAGTTTATCCGTAAATGTGCCGTCCCCGTTGTTAATGTACAGGAAATCAGGAGAATTAAAATCATTGGAAACATATATATCAGGCCAATCATCATTGTTGAAATCGGCCACCGAAGCACTTAATGTAAGTCCATAATTGATAACACCGGCTTCATCCGTTACATCTACATATTTTCCATTACCTTCATTCCTATACAATCTATCCGTTTCAGATTCCCTAGGATTCCCATTCTTTTCCACAAAGAATTGGTTGGGGCTTTGAAAATTGAATGGTGGGTATGTAGCAAGGTACATATCTAAATCCCCATCAAGGTCATAATCAAAAAAACTGCTTTGTACAGAAAATCCATTATCCGCCAATCCATATTCCGCTGCTTTTTCATCAAAGGTCATATCCCCCTTATTGATAAAGAGTAGATTTTTTCGATTTTCATAAGGCCCGGAAACGCAGACGTAAATGTCCAACCAGCCATCATTGTTGACATCAGCCATAGTGGTGCCAGTGACCCATCTGTTCATGTCCATCGCACCTACTTTTGCATCATCCGTAATATTAGTAAACTGAAGATTTCCATTATTCCGGTACAGTTCATTTTTTACCATATTCCCGGTAAAGTAAATATCAGGAAGCCCATCATTGTCAAGGTCCCCTACGGAAACCCCTGCACCTGCATACATATAAGGAAACGTAAAGTAATTCAACCTACGTGTTTCCCTGATGCGGTTTGCAAATCCAATATTTGAAAGTTTGGGATCCACCTTGGAAAAAGAAACATGGTTATTGGCAATTAATTTATTTTTCCTCTTGTCCAAATCCTTATCCTGACCGCAGGAAGTAGCCATAAGTATTAAAATAAGGGCACCAATAATCCTAATATCAAATTTCCCACCCATTTTAAAACAGTTAATTCGAGGGCTTTTTGTTTATTGCCACAATTCTTACCATGTCACTATTTCGGGCAAAAAGTAGGGCCTTCGTACTATTGGCCAGCGTTAAAAACGATGCTTCCCTAATTTCTCCCCTAACAAACAGACCACTTTCTTCAACGGTAATTGGCTTAAAGTTGCCTTTTCCATCTCCCGTTAAGACAAGTCCATAACTGGCATCGTTTCTAGGGGTCTCCACTTCGGAAGAGAACAGGTTACCGGCCAACAACAAATCTTTCTTCCCATCATTGTTATAATCTTCTATCAAAATAACATTGGTGGATGACATTTGTGCCATATTGTTCAATATATGGGGTATAAAACCATTTTTCGTATTTTCAAAATAGGTTGTTGCAAATGTTGAGGCAACAAAATGTTTGGCCCCTTCACTACTCCCTTTTCCATATACCTCTTCAAAACTTGCTCTAGCGAACATATCATAGGTAGGAAAACGTTCTTTTATTGAAGGTATCTGTTGTGAAGAACATTCCCTACCCCTTAATGGATACAGAACTCCTCCTTGATAGTATCCCAAAGCAATGTCTTGGGTGCCATTTTTATCAAAATCGCCTGCATAGAGTTCAAAAGGTTCTTCTTGAGAGGCCTTGTATTTATAGTTCAATCCGAGATTTCCCGCAATCAAATCCATATCCCCATCGTTGTCAAAATCCTCAGAAACTATCGTATTCCACCAGCCTCGATTCGCAAGCGTACCCCATTCTTCCGACTGTTCTTCAAAGGTAGCACCCCTATTTATAAAGACTCTGATTGACATCCATTCACCTACTACGACCAAATCAAGTTTTTTATCTCCGTTTATATCAGTCCATACCCCATCCGTCACCATACCAATATCAACTAATTCAGGAAGCATTTCATTTGTAATATCCGTAAAAGAAAGGGTTGAACCATCCCCATCATTTCGGAGTAGTACACTGGTAGCTGCATTTGGATAAAGTCCCGGAATCTGTCTTCCACCTACAAAAACATCCAAATCCCCATCGTTATCAAAATCAGCGGTACGGACCCGTGAGCCACTGATTCTAATATCGGGTAACGCACTCATATTCAAACTGAACTGTCCACTTCCGTCATTAATGTAAAGCCGGTCCCTATAATATTCCGACCCTTTCATATGTTCATTGCCTCCACTAACAACATATAAATCATCATCGCCATCACCATCGGCATCAAAAAATGTCGAGGATACATCTTCAAAATTTTTGTCCAAATGCCATAGGTTTTCCATTGACCTATGGAAACGGCTGAGGGAATCTTGAACATATAAATTCCCCGAGAAACCCAAAGCTCCCCCTATGAATACATCATCATATCCATCACCATTCACATCTGAAATAGACAGGGCCGGTCCAAAACGAGACATCCGATGTGGCAGCAATACTTCTCGGTCAAAATCATTAAAATCATTTTCTGTGTGGGTGTAGTTAAGATTCACGGTCTCATTTTCAATATCTATAATAGGTGGTTCAAGATTCCTATCACTATGGTTGGAAGTTTTTGTAATGGCATCTTTATAGTCCACTTTGAGCAATCGATTTACTTTTACCCTTTGGAGGCTCTGTATCTTGCCGTCTGGCCATTGGACGACAAGGGTGTCCACATTTTCTCGTCGACCCAGACCAAATTGGATGATAGGTCCTACCGAGGACTGATAACCCCTTGAAAGGAAGTTTTCTTTTGTTTGTTTAAGCCCATTGCCCAATATGACCGTGACTTTTGCGCCAACACCATTATTATTGCCCTCAGGGCCTATTAGTTTTATACCCAAGTAATTGTTCTTTTTTATGAAGGAGGCATTGTTTTTATAAACAAAAGCATTTTGATCAATATTATTGGTTACAATATCCAAATCCCCATCATTATCCAAATCGGCAACAGATATGCCATTGGTAAAAGTTGGTATTGTAATTCCCCAAGAGCTATTTTCCTTGGTAAAGGTCAAGTCTCCATTGTTACGATATATATGGTCAACAGCCGGGCGCTCTGGCATTTTTTGCAATAAGGACAAGAAAAGGGAATCCCTATTTACACTTTTTTGCCCATGCGAACCATCCATCACTTTCTTCTTATATCTAACAAAATCATTGTTTCTAAAATCCCGTTTTAGACCATTACTGATATAAGCATCCTTCCACCCATCATTATCAAAATCTTCCAATAAAACGGACCAACTCCAATCCGTTGAAGAAACACCTGCCATATTTGCAATATCACTAAAATTCCCTTTTCCGTTGTTCAGTTGTAGGGCATTGTACATGTATTGATGTTGAAAACCATGTGCTACAGCACTCCAAAACCTTTCGGGGTTCATACCGGACATGCTTGCTTTTGAACTGTAATTGCTTTCACCCGACATATCAAGCGAAAAAATATCATTGTAACCATCGTTATTGACATCGGCAATATCCAATCCCATGGAAAAATAGGACATGTGATTAAGCATATCTTTACTGCTTTCTTTAAAGGTCCCGTCTTTTTGATTGATATATATGTAATCATATTCATTGTAATCATTGGAAATATAAAGATCGGGCCAACCATCATTATTGAGATCCCCAGCAGCGACCCCCAGTCCAAAACCAATTTCATGGCCATAGATACCCGCTTCCTCACTGATATCTGTAAAAATGCCGTCATCGTTCCTGTACAATCGGTCGCTCACGAGATCTGAGCGCACACTCCGATCAAATTCATAAACCAACCGGGTATCCACATTGTAATTGATTAGGAACATATCTAAATCGTTATCCCTGTCAAAATCAAAAAAGAGTGCCTGTGTGGAATATCCATCATTGTCCAGACCGTATTGTTTGGCCATTTCCCTAAAATGGGGAATGCCCTTGTCATCAGCTCCTTGGCTGATAAACAGTTGGTTTGCCCTTTGTTCTTTGCTCAATTGTCCAGATCGGCAGACATAGATATCCAGAAAACCGTCACCATTAACATCGGCCATAGTGACTCCGGTAGACCAACTTGGGCTGTCTTTAAGACCAGCAGGAATTGTGACATCTTGAAATTTCAAATCTCCCTGATTTATGTAAAGTTTGTTGGGAGACATATTCGCAGTGAAATAGATATCGGAAAGACCATCATTGTTGAGGTCACCAATAGCCACGCCTCCCCCATTATAGAAATATTCGAACAACAGACCATTCATTTTCCCACTTTCCCTAATTACATTTTTAAAACGTATTCCCGTTTCATCTGTGGAAAGGAGTTCAAAAAGTTTTATCTTGTCGGTAATCGGAGTAGTTTCGCCTCTATTTTCCTCAGGGTTACAACTTAGGAACAGTATTACAAGAAAAAGACCCTGTACAATTGAGCCAAGACATTTTTCCACCCTCATAACAATTGATTTTAAGTCCACGCTTAAGATTAAAGCATTTGTTTTATAGAAAATCCAGAAAGAAAATAATTCTATCAAAGCCATACGGCAAATCGACCAAAAATTGTAATGAATTCAAGTAGTATTAAAAACGAATTTTGGACGGTCTATTGCCGTCCAAAATCCGTTTTATAACTATCGCTAAAATCAATAATAGTCAATCAAATGAATGTAAAAAAAACTTTTCTTCAAAAATCCATGAGGATAAATCTTAATATCCTACATTTTGATTCAATTCCGGGTTTACATCAAGTTCCACTTGGGGAATAGGTAATACTTCGTGTGTCCCAGGGGTAAAGTTGGTTTCCGAAGCGACATCGCCAACAATGCCCCACCTTCTAATATCCAGGCCACGGGCACCCTCAAAATACAGTTCAAGTCTTCGTTCAAGACGTACCGCATCCCGTGCCTCATCTTGTGACAAGCCTGTAAGATTAGGCAATCCAGCCCTTTGTCTTACTTGGTTTATGCGATCTAATGCTTCTCCGACCCGATTAAGTTCTATCAATGCTTCGGCATGCATCAATAAGACGTCTGCGTAGCGCATCCAAATCCAGTTATGGGGACCATCCAATAAATCACCATCTTCAGCTATGTTTGTTCCCCTGGTGTATTTGGCCAAGCCTATGGGCCATATTGCTTGAGAGTTTTCAGGGAATTCCACATCCTCAAAACTATCCCCATCCACAAAGAAGGTGGCACCTTCTCTAATATCCCCATCTTCATATGCGTCAACCGATTCTTGAAAAGGCTGTAGAAAACCCCAACCCCCACCGGCTCCGAAGCCAGAGCCATTCGGCGGCAAAATGGTATTTTGATGACTTCCCAAACTTGGATCCAATCCTGCCGCAAACTGTATCTCAAAAACAGATTCCTGACTATTGTCAATTAAAAATACATCAGCAAAGTTATCCAAAAGGGAATAGCTCAAACCTTCCACTAGGGCAAATTGATCGGCCGCGCTCTGCCACTGACCATTAAACAAGTGGGCTTTGCCTAAAAACCCAAGGGCAGCTCCTCTTGTGGCACGACCTACGTCCGATCCTTCGTAAGAATTGGGCAATACCGCACTCGCCGCCGTGAAATCATCAATGACCTGTTGCCATAGTGCTTCTGGGGTACTATTGCTTACGTTCAATTCATCGGGTGACAACAATTCCGTTATCAGGGGAGCAGTACCCCAAAAATTTACCAATCGCATCATCATAGCACCCCTTATAAACTGTGCTTCTCCAATTAAACGTGCCTTGAGCGCTTCATCTCCTTCAACATCAGGCAATGAGTTGATTACGATGTTCGCCCTATATACAGCTTCATAAGTATTGTTCCAAGCCAATTGAACCACGGAGTTATCAGGTTGCAACGTATAATCTCGGATTTGATTAAGCACCACCAAATCAGGATTCGCCCTAGTATCGCCACTCCACATTTCAGAAATTGGATCGTACGCGTTCCAAGTCTCAATAGCAGTAAGGGAGCTATATGCAGCATTCAATGCCAAAATCGCGTCATCTGTAGACGTAAAAGCAGTGGATAGTTGTCCTATGGGTTCTTTCTCCAAAAAATCATCGTTGCATCCCAATGTCCATAGCAGACCGAACGCAATCATTGTCCTAATAAAATTGACCTTTTTTATATTCATTGTTTAGTTTTTCTAATTTAAAAAGCAACATTAAGTCCCATTACATAGGATCTAGGAATGGGATACGTCTGGAAATCAGCAATATCCTCTCCCCCATCAAATTCGGGAGTGTACCCGGTAAAGTTCGTAAAACGATATAAATTCTGAGCACCTACATAGACACGCAACCTAGACATACCCAAAATGTCAAGTATATTATCAGGTAAGGAATACCCCAATTGTACGTTTCGAATCATCAGGTAATCCCCATCTTCTACATAAAGGTCTGACACCCTGTTATTGTTGTTGGGATCCCCAACTACAGCCCTCGGAATACGATTACTGGTTCCTTCCCCAGTCCAACGATTGACCCATCGAATATGCGTATTCTCGAAATTACGGAACGCAGCCGCAGCCCTAAACCTATAAACATCCCTGCCAATATCACCGTTTAACAATACCGAAAAATCAATATTTTTATAATTTATCGAGGCATTTATCCCATATGAAATGTCGGGTTGAATTTGCCCCAAAATAGTACGATCATCCGGTGTAATTTCGCCATCTCCATTTACATCCTTCCAACGAACGTCACCAGGGGCTGCATTTTCATGACCAGGAATGGCAGCATCAACCTCCGCTTGATTTTGGAAAATACCATCGGAAACGAAACCAAAAATAGAGTTTAGCGCTTCCCCCTCCCTCTGAATAAAATTACTACTACCACCAAAAATAATTTGCCCATCATTTGCAGTGGCCAAGGAGGTTATCTCATTCTCATTGGTAGATATATTACCCCCTATGGAAAAGGAGAAATTGTCCGACAACTCATCGGAATATTGTACCGCGACTTCAAAACCTTTGTTCACCACAGAACCGGCGTTGACCACTGGGCCATTAACCACACCACTGGAACCTGGTATGGGTTGACGCAATATCATATCGTTCGTCTCCCGATTATAATAATCCAAGGTCAATGATACTTTACTGTCAAACAACAAGGCATCCAAACCTATGTTGGTCGTTGTAGTACTCTCCCAGGTAATATTGGGATTCCCCAAAGCCGTGGGAGCTGCACCCGGTACCGGAGTCTGACCCACACCCAAAACATAATCCTGCCCCAAACTCAAGGTTGTAGCAAAAGGGGTCAGGCCAATAATATTATCCAATTCTTGATTACCTAATTGCCCCCAGCTCCCTCGTATCTTAAGATTATTAATAAAACCTACATCAAAAAATTCTTCCTGAGAAATATTCCAGCCTGCCGAAACCGCGGGGAAAAACCCCCAACGCTCATCTTCGGCAAAACGGGAAGAGCCATCAAAACGATAATTAAAGGCCAATAGATACCGATTGTCAAAATTATAGTTCAACCGTCCAAAAACGGATTGCAAGGCCCATTCACCCGCTGTTCCATTATTTACACTAGAGGCGACATCCCCAGCATCAAGTACCCTGATAGGTTCTTCTTCCGAGGGAAATCCTTCCCGTCCAGCCTCGAAAAAATCAAAACGAAAGCCTTGTTGGCTATATCCCGTAAGCAATTCAACATTATGCTTTTCCTTAAACGTTTTCCTGTAGGTCAACAAACTTTCAAAAATCCAGTTTTTTTCTTCTCGATTATTTTGTGTTAAGTCAGCCAAGGGATTTTGCCCTTCCGATCCGTTATCCAATACTTTGGCAAACGACTTGAAGTTCCGGTTAAGATAATCAACCCCCAGAGAACCTCTCAGCGTAAGGCCTTCCAATATTTTGGCCTCTACGTAAATATTGCCTAAAAGCCTATTATTGTAGAGGTCGTCATCAGTTGCTTCAATCGCAGCAAGAGGATTGATCCCAGGAGGTTCGTTAGGAAATTGATTGAACCCAAAACTGCCATCGGGATTAAAAACGGGAACCGTAGGAGGATAGAACAACGCACTTCTAAAAGACGAAAAATTCTCATTGCCTTCACGATGGCTTCGGCTCAATGAAATGGAGTTCCCGATTTTAAAGGTGTCGCTGATGCGATGGTCCAAATTCAACCGAAAATTCGCACGAGTAAATTCCGACCGCTGCAACAGCCCTTTCTGGTCAAAAAGTCCTGCAGAAATGGCAAAGTTGGTCTTTTCACTTCCCCCACTGACCGAAACTTGATGGGTCTGGGTCAAACCTGTCCTAAAAATAACATCTTGCCAATCGGTATTGGCCGTGTTGAATTGGGTAGCCTCAAATTCTTCTATAGTGGTAATCCCATTAGGCAAGAAGTCACCATTCCTTAAAAAATCAAATTGGAAGGCGATAAATTGATCTCTGTTCAATTGTTCCACAAAATCCTGCACTTCATCCGCAGTCACAAAGGTATCATAGGTTACCTTGGTCTTGCCAGAACGCCCCCTTTTGGTAGTCACAAGTACAACGCCATTTGCCGCCCTTGACCCATAAATGGAAGCAGAGGCTGCATCTTTTAAAATGTTTATGGATTCAATGTCGTTTGGGTTGATATCTTCCAAGCCCCTTGTGGTCAATTGACCATCGATTACTACTAAGGGACTATTACTGTTAACTGTACCAAGTCCACGAATCCTAATGGATGCACCAGCGCCCGGTCGACCACTGTTCTGCGATACCTGTACCCCTGGCACCCTTCCTTGGACGGCTTGTGCCGGGGAATTAATCACGTTGTTCTCAAATTCTTCACCCTTAACCGTGGCCACCGCACCGGTCAAATCCCTTTTTCTTTGGGTACCATAACCTACCACAACCACTTCATCCAAAGCAGATGAGGATTCCTGCAGTGAAACCGAAATGCTACTCTGCCCCTGAATCGATATTTCCTTAGCTTCAAATCCTATGTAAGAAATCACCAATATCGCGTCTGCACTTGAAACGGCCAATGAAAAGTTTCCATCAAAATCCGTTTGCGTTCCATTGGTCGTTCCCTTTTCAATAACATTGGCCCCAGGTAAAGGGGTGCCATTTGTGTCAAAAACTGTTCCAGTAATCGTTTGCTGGACAGTGATTAAATCCATGTCAGTCCCAAGATTGGTGTAGGCATCACCATGAAAACCGGCTTCCATCGTAGATACATTAAACAATAGGGTGACGATAAATAATCGATAAAGCCACCTATTGATTTTTGAGTTCCGAATCATAATTTAAGTTTTAGTTGTTCAGTTTTAGATTGTTATGGTTTTAAATAAATGCGTTAACGTTAACACATTTTCACAAAACATAATCAAAAGTAAAGGTTTGGTTAAGTTTTGCTGATAGGAATTTCACATATTACGATACTTTTTTTGCTTTTTTTATGAATTATTTAAGAATTTAAGTTTTACTTTTCAACGATCAGGCACATTTTTTCCGAAAAATGATAAAACACCATCAACTTTTTAATTTCCTTTGCTTGTAAGGTCAAAATAAACTTTTGATAACATAAATTATGGCCTCCCTTTACCATAAATAGTGGGATAGTTTATCAAGTAAAATATGTGTTTTGATTAGAGGAAGAAATGTTTAATAAACCCAATGAAACTGTTCCTCTATAAAATCATCATCTAAATTTTAAGTTATTCCAAACCACTAAAAAGAGCAGGACACGTATTTTTTGAACTTGTCGATAAAAAATTCTTGTTTTTCACGGATAAATGGAATAAGGCAGAAAGCGTAAGAATGTTCCATATCACCCATGAATACGTATTGTTTTTGAGGAAGTGCACCCCAGCTGTTATCCCCTCCAACCCCGCGTTGTCCCAAGTCAATATTCAATTGAACCACGTCCTTTTCCTTAATATCGGTGGTATGTTTTCGAAAGTCTATTTGAGGAGCAATACCATTTTTTGAGTAGGCACCCTTTTTCTTATTTTGCTCATAACTCAAGCCATTGGTAGCATCAAAGTCTTCTTGCAACATGTGCAAAGCGCTCATGCCCAAATAATCGGGATTATCTCCCGAAGCCACTATCAAAAGACCTTCATCTTGTTCATTAGCCAAAGCCATCCATCTTACTTGGGTTCTGTATCCGTTCTCCTGTGGCCTTATATAAGGGACATATAAATCCTTAACTTTAGAGTTATAAAGATCAATATAACTGGAACTGTTTCTATCGGAATAATTTTCCCATGGTCCTTTTCCAAAATAGGTGAGGTTGTCAAATTCCTTTGGAATATCCATTTGAATGCCAATACGGGGTATATCCCCCTCATAATTGGTTGTCCCCAGACTATTTCGAATACTTATGACCCCTGATCCCAATATTATATATTTGGAGGTAAAAATGGTATCCACACCGGGCAGGTCATATGTGACATGAATCTCAACCCCTCCATCATTACGTTTTATTGCCCTAGTTTCTGTAGCTTTTGCCAAAAGGGAAGCTTCTTTCCATTTGATATTATTCAGGTGCATCTTATTACCCAAATCATTATCCGTGGGAGCTCTCCAAAAATTGGGTCTTGGACCCTTGCCTGCGAGAATAAGTTCCTTTCCATTGAATCGATATGAAACCATTCTCCCCAGGGATTTGTCAAATTTCAAATCCACTTTGGAATTACTTACATGTATCAAATCATTGTATTGTCCTAAAGACAATTTCTCTCCAATTAAAATATTCTGTGTATTCCAATTTATAAGGTCTTTCAACAAAATCTGTTCCCCAGCCACTTCATAACCTCTTTCCAGTGACCCCCAGTTTTCTTTGAGCTTTGCAGAAAGTTGTACAAAATATTCCGTATTCTCTTTTTCCTCAATGCCATCCAAAGGAATTCGAATAAGTTTTCCTGTATGCGGCGTTATGTCCAAGCTTCCCAAATCAAAAGACTTCAGAATCGCCCCATTGGCCTTAATTTCAGCAGAGAATTCGAATTTTGATAAGCTGGTGAAATCGTAAAGGTTTTCAATAAGTATCCGGATTTGTTTCTCCTTGTTTATACCTTTGTATTTAAAATTGATATTCTCATAAACCTTTTTGACCTCATAAAGGCTTGGTTGTGGGCTTCTGTCGGGAAAAACGACCCCATTGTTCAAAAAACCGTTGTCTGAAGGCATGTTTTCACCATAATCCCCACCATAAGCATAGTAACGTTGCCCTTTGGCATTGGTCTTCCAGATGGACTGATCCACCCAATCCCATATGAAACCTCCCTGTAGGTTATCATACAACTCTATGATATCCCAATAATCCTGAAAATTTCCTGTACTGTTCCCCATGCTATGGGCATATTCGCTGGGGATGAAGGGCCTATCTGTTTTTGTCCTTCCAATTTTCCGAAAAAGAGAGGGTGATGGATATTGTGGAACAATAATATCAGTATTTGAATCCATATCCCAAAGATTTGGATCTTCCCCTTTATATGACCTTTCATATTGTACAGGTCTTCTTTGCTGATCATTTTCTTTGATTGCCTTGTAACCTGTATGAAAATTTACACCATTTCCAGCTTCATTGCCCATGGACCAAATAATGATTGATGCAAAGTTCTTATGCCTTTCAACCATACTAACCATTCTATCCAAATGTGCCTTTTCCCAATCCGGATTCTTGGCCAGACTATGTTTTCCATAATACATCCCATGTGATTCAATATTGGCCTCGTCCACCACATAAATACCGTACTTGTCGCATAACCCATAAAAGTTATCCCCCCTGGGATAATGGCTCAAACGTACTGCATTGATATTATTTTCCTTCCAAAGGCGTATGTCCTTTAAGATAAGCTCTTCATCCATAACGTGTCCTGTGGCCGGATCGGTTTCCTGGGCATTGACCCCTTTTAGGGTAATGCGTTGTCCGTTGACCAAAAGCAGTCCGTTCTTTATTTCAATGGTTCTAAAGCCCACAGAATGTGATATTGATTCCAGTACATTTCCCTTATTATCGCTAGTGGTTAGGACGAACTTGTAGAGGTTTGGATGCTCAGCAGACCATGCCCGAACATTTTCAACAACACCTGAAAAGTTGGCATTCCCAACCTCTCCCTTTTTGACTGAAATTCTCTTGTCCCTATTTAAGATAATGCTACCATCATTATCCAATAGTTTGTAATGAACATTCACATCTTTTCTTTTCCGGTCACTGTTATGAAATTGTACGTTTATGTTCAGCGTGCCATTGATATAGCCCTTATCCAATAGGGCCATTATTTCAAAGTCCTTTATCCTAGTTTTGGGCTGAGCATATAAATAGACACTTCGTTCAATGCCACTTATGCGCCAAAAATCCTGACATTCAAGATAGGAGCCATCCGTCCATCTAAAAATTTGTAGGGCAATTCTATTTTTGCCAGATTTTAGATATGGGGCTATATTGAATTCTGCAGGCAGTTTACTGCCCTGCGAATATCCCACATAAGAACCATTGACCCAGACAAATCCCCCTGATTTCATAGCTCCTATATGCAAAAAGATTTCTTTGCTGTCAAGCCACGAAGAATCGATTTCAAATTCCCTTATATATGATCCTACGGGATTATAGTCATGGGGTATCTTTCCCGGTGAAGCAGGGTAAATGCCATCTACAAACTCCATTTCGGATGAAACAGGCGCTTTATAGTCTGCAAACTCGTATTGGTGGTTTACGTAAATAGGGATACCATATCCTTCAATTCCCCAATTCGAAGGCACTTTGATAGTGTTCCATCCGCTGCTATCAAACTCATTTTTATAGAAATCCACTGGTCTTTGACTTGGGTTTTTCACCCAGTTGAATTTCCAAAGACCATCCAATCCCAAATACCGCTCAGACTCCTCTTTATTTCCGGTAATGGCTCTTTTTTCAGTAGAATAGGATAGAAAGGACGCGTGAGGGTCTTCTTTGTTTTCACTGATTATGTTAGGATCTTCAATATACGTGTAAACATCCCCATCCTGGCCAGTAGCGCACAAAGTGAAAAACATGTATAAAAAGCATGCTTTTTTAAGAACAAAGTTTATTGTCATAATGTGGAGTCATAGAGTGTCTTTAATCCAGTTGTAGGGCTTTCTTTTAATCCATTTTGCCCGTGTGAAGTCAGGAAAATCTTGAGGTTCGCCATTATTCTCAATTGAAAGCTCGGATAGTGGAGTCACTGCACTCCAAGCAGCCGCATCATAGACATCAATGGGGGGAGTACTATTCTGTTTAACAGACTCGACAAAGGCATTCATTACAAAAAAGTCCATCCCACCATGCCCAGATTCCCTAGCATATTCTCCATATTTTTTCCATAGTGGATGATCATACTGTTTGAGCCAAGTGTCCATTTCTTCCCATCCATGACCTCCCGTTTTGCCCTCTATATGTATACGTTTGGTATGGTAGTCGAACTCGGCGATTCCACCGACTCCCTGTACCCTAAAGTTAAGGGAATAGGGTCGGGGCAAATTACAATCGTGGGTAACCATAATGGTCTCACCATTGGCCGTTTCAATGGTGGAAGTAATAACATCACCTTGTTTCCATATCAACTTGGCATTGGGATGATTTTTGCCCCCTTTTGGGTGATTGACAATATAATTGTTCAAACCAATGGCCTTTGTTGCATGGGAAGTAAGGGAAACAAAACGGTTTCCCCTGTTAATGTTAGCCATGGCAGCTATTGGGCCCAACCCATGGGTTGGATAAAAATCCGCATTCCGTAATAGGGCGTGTTGGGTACGCCACTTGGCCTCCGATATCGCTTTTGCGCCAAACTCCACACCTCCACCGGTAGGTTGTTTTCCATCGTTGAACTTCACCGCCCTGAGATCATGTTGATAGCCACATCTAAAATGCACTAGTTCCCCAAAAACATTTTGCCGTACCATATTCAAAACGGCCAGAACGTCCCTGCGATAGTTAACGTTCTCCAACAACATCAAATGGGTATCGGTGCGTTCATGGGTATTGACCAAGTCCCAACACTCCTCAAGGGTATTGGCAGCAGATACCTCAAGACCAACGTACTTATTGGCCAACATGGCATCCACGGCCATTTTTGTGTGCCAAAGCCATGGGGTGGAAATGACCACAGCCGAAACTTCATTCAACTCCAATAATTCTCGGTACGCATAGTCTCCATCAGCAAACACCTTGGGCTTCTTAAAACCCGCCTTTTGAATCAAATCCAGTGCCACCTTGATCCTTTCCGGATCTACATCGCAAATGGCGGTGACATTGGTGTCCCCACGTAAGAGGATGTTATTGAGGTGGTTGGTGCCTCGGAGCCCCACACCAATGAGAGCAATATTGACTTTGTCTACGGCACCCTTACCTTTGCCCCCCAATACCACGCCTGGCACTATGGCCGCTCCGGCACTAGCTATCGCCGTATTCTTAATAAATGTCCTTCGTGATTCCATTTTAAATTAGCTTGAGTACTTTATTGTTATTGTCATCAAATTCTTAAGGATAAGTTTTTTAATACGCAGGGCGTGTTTTGGCCTAGTTCCATCTTCCAGAAAATTAACACTATGTTCAAAAATCAATGTGGCTTTCATGAATATTATTCAAACTCATACCAATAAGATGATTCTGTAATCCAGCCTAAAGACCATCCAAAAATGTTCATTCGGAACATAAATTTAAGGTGTCGCAAAGCATAAAAAACCTTGAGAATGGAATAAAAGTCTCCAAACACAAAACTTAATTCTTAAGGAATCAGTTTAATTTGCGTTAACGTTAACACAAATTAAACCAGCAACTCAAAATTATTGATTAGTCTTAATCTTTTTGATACAAAAAGAACCAATAACGATACTTTTTTTGCTTTTGTAAGTTAAGATCAAAAAAGTATCGTTATTGGTTAATTTTTTCACAGACGTGTCTTTGTTCCTAGCTTATTTTTGGATTGCTTCTAAAAACGGTTTTAACAAAGTGTGGCAAGGAAATAAGGACAAGTATATCCTATCAAAATCAAGGCGGGATTTCATAAAGAAATCCTCCATTGGTATTTCTGCAATGGGACTTTCAGCGCCTGTTCCCTTTTTTGCCGGGCCATTCGTTTACGCAAAAGACACACATCTTATTCCTGAAGACAAAAGGCTTTCTCAAGCGTGGATTAGGTCATTGTATGAAAGGGGCGTTCCAGAGGAATTCTCGGGGGAACAACTAAAATATATTGGCATGCCCGTTGGTGGTATCGCTTGCGGACAACTTTATCTTGGCGGAGATGGAAGATTATGGCTCTGGCATATATTCAAAATGGAATATGGTAGGGAAAAAAACCACGGCAACCAACTGGATGCAATGACCCTTGGCGGTCATTATGCCTATCCCGATAAAGTTTTTGATAGGGAGAAACGATCTGTTGACCATGGTATTGCCCTTAGAGTGAAGCACAATGGAAAAACCAAAATCGTTAAGCTTAACAACAATGACTTTAAGCATGTGAGTTTTAGGGGAGAATACCCAATAGGTAAAGTAAAGTATCATGATGATGCGATTCCTGTGGAGATTAAACTTGAAGCATTTTCCCCTTTTGTCCCAACCAGTCTCGAAAAATCCGCCCTACCTACAACTGTCATGAGTTATAAATTAAAGAATACCTCTGGAGAGAGCATGGCTATTGATATGGCTGGGTGGCTGGAGAATGCAGTTTGTCCGTTTAGCAATAACAATCATTTGGGCGTCAGAAGAAATACCGTAATACCTTCTGGTGGAAGATTGACTCTCCATAGTACAGCGGAAGGATTGGAAGCAAAAAAAGAAGCAAAGTCAACCAAACAAGATGTGGTTTTTGAAGACTTTGAAAGTGGCAGTTATAAAAAGTGGCAAACCAAAGGAATTGCATTTGGTAAATCTCCGATAAAAGAGGATTCAAAAGGTTTTTTGGAAAAAGACTACAAAGGCAGTTATTATGTCTCCAGTTATAATATCAGAGCGCTTGATGGAAGACCCAATGCTTCAACCTATCAATGGGGGCGAGAGGCAATGGCTGATGATTTCACGGGAATCCTGACCAGTAAAGAATTTGTGGTCACACACAATTACATCACTTTTCTTATTGGAGGAGGTTATCATCCGAAAGATACCGTCATCAATTTATTGATAGATGGAAAAATTGTACGAAGCGAAACAGGGCATAACAGTACCCACTTGAGGGAAACATATTTTGATGTACGTGATTTTGTGGGCAAAAAGGGTCAATTGCAAATAGTAGATAACCATCAGGGCGTCTGGGGTAATATCACGGTTGACCATATTGTTTTTACGGATAACGTCCCAAAAGATTACAAAATCACGAATCAGCACGGCTATGGTTCCATGTCGTGGTCCATATACAATCCAACACAAAAAGCCAAGGCCATTCCCCATTTCAACAATGAAAACCTTCAAACTTTGTTCAATATATTGGACAATACACCCACGGGCGAAGCCCTTACGGTTACAAAACCCATGGCGGAAAAACAAGTAGGGATTATTTCCGATTACGTTGACTTGGGGCCCGGAGAGGAAAAAGAAGTGATTTTTTTGCTGACATGGTATTTTCCCCACCTGAATCAGCAAGAACGGGAGCGAGGTGCCATATTGGGGCTCAAAGATATTAAATACTTAAAGAGACACTATTACCAATGGTTCCGTTCAGCCAATCAAGTGGCAGATTATGTATGTGAAAACTTTGATGAACTGGTGGGTAAAACTAGATTATGGAATGAAACCTGGTATGGAAGTACATTGCCTCATTGGTTGTTGGACAGGAGTATGATACCCCTGGACTGTATGGCGACGAACACTGTTCTTTGGTTTGATAATGGCCGAATATGGGGATGGGAAGGGGTAGAATGTTGTGAGGGAACCTGTCAGCATGTTTGGCAGTATGCACAGGGCATGGCTCGAATTTTTCCGGAAGCCGAACGTAACATAAGGGAAATAACCGATATGGACCCCAGAACAGGCTATCGCGAAGAAGATGGGGGATTTGCCTATCGCGCAGAGTCAAATAGAAGTGTCGCCCATGATGGGCATTGTGGCACAATTATGCGAATGTACCGTGAGCATAAAACCAGTACTGACCATCAATTTTTGAAACGAAACTATGCTCAAATAAAAAGAACCGTACAATTCATAATCAATGAAGATAAAGATAAGAACGGACTTTTGGAAGGAGGTCAGGCCAACACTTTGGATGCCAAATGGTATGGCCCTATGGGATGGATCAGTTCCCTCTATCTAGGGGCATTGGCGGCTGGAAAGGCAATGGCCGAAGAAATTGGGGATTTTTCTTTTGCCAACATTTGTGACGAAATTTTGAGAAAAGGCCGTAAAAATATAGTGGAAAAGCTTTTTAACGGTGAATATTTTATCCACAAACACGACCGTCAAAAATATCCGGATGTGATAAGTTCCAATAATGGGTGCCATATAGATCAAGTACTCGGACAGAGCCTTGCCGGGCAGATTGGTATTCGGGACAGGGTAATTCCAGAAGAAGAGACAAAATTGGCACTTGAATCCATTTGGAAATACAATTTTGCCCCCAATGCCTTCAACTATCAAAAAAGACATAAAGCGATTAAGGGAGTACGAATATATGCTACTGAAGGAGAAGCAGGCACCATTATGACCACTTGGCCCAAAGATGATGGAGATACATGGGCCGTTCCTGGAATGGTAGATCGTCCGGATTCTTCCATCCGTTGGCAGGGACCAGGAGGTTATTTTGATGAGTGCATGAATGGTTTTGAATACCAAGTGGCTTTCCATATGATTCAGGAAGGAATGACCGAAAAAGGCCTGGCCATTGCAAGAGCCGTTCACGACCGTTATCATGCCAATACCCGAAATCCTTACAATGAAATTGAATGTAGTGACCATTACAGTCGATCCATGGCCAGCTATGGTGTTTTTCTGGCTATTTGCGGATACGATTACCATGGCCCTAAAGGGTTTTTAACCTTGGATCCAAAATTGACACCGAATAACTTTAAGGCCCCATTTACGGTAGCCAAAGGTTGGGGCACTTTTATACAACATCAAAAAGATGGGATTCAGAAAAACATTCTTCAATTAAAATATGGAGAATTGAACTTGAATCAGTTCAGCGTTGTATTGCCAAAAGATGCCAACGCAAAATTGGTTTCACTTATGATAAATGGAAAAGAAGTAAACGCTCAAGGAGCACAGAAGGAAAATGGTAAATTCCAATGGGAATTGGAAGAACAGATGAAATCGGGTGATACCTTAAAATCAATTATCCATTACTGATTAGGATTGTGCAAAAGAGTTAAAATAACAAACAATATTGCATAATTGTTTAAAACACAATGAGCAAAGATTCGATTAGAAATATGATGAAGGAAACGACCAAAAATGAAAGGATAAAGAACGATCCGAAAAGCCACAATTTTTCCAAGAAGCCCCGACCTCTGCCATTTAAACGCAGAGAATTTATTAAAGCAGCTGGTGCAATGACAGGAGGATTGGCCGTAGGTTTTCCCGCCACTGTTAATGGAACGGAAAAAAAGAGGGTAACCTATAAATCTTTGGATGATAAAAAATTGAATCCCGATTGGGTAAAATCCCTTTATGAAAGAGGAGAGCCAGAGGTGTATAGCGGTCAAGAGCTCGTCTATGTAGGAATGCCCATAGGAGGTATTACTGCAGGGCAGGTATATTTGGGTGGAGACGGCAAGCTATGGCTGTGGAAAATTTTCAATTCCCAGCACAATGGTACCATCGAAAAAGCTACTCGTTTCAATGGACGTAGAATACGCTCTAGGGACGGAAGCAACTATGTTATTCCCATAGAGCAGGATTCTCCCTTAGAACAAGGATTTAAAATAAAAATAAAACAAGGGAGTGAACAAACTGAACGAACTTTAGACCGCAATGGGTTCGATAATATTACGTTCAAAGGGCAATACCCTATGGCGAATGTTAGCTATCAAGATGAAAAACTGCCCGTAAACATTGAACTTACAGCTTTTTCTCCATTCATTCCATTGGATTGGGAGTCGTCGAGCTATCCAGCCACCGTTATGCGGTACAAGGTCAAGAATACCTCGGGATCTACCGTGGAATGCTCCCTTACCGGATGGTTGGAAAATGTATGCCACATTGATACGGGAGACCCTTTAAAGACAAAAATTAGAAACCGGCTCATTCAAAAAGAAGGAAATGCCCTTATTGTTTTTGATGCCCCATCGAAGCTGGCCGATAATAAAAATTCTGCCCATGACCCTGAACAACAACGGGATTATGGAAGCATGTCGCTATTGCTTAGAAATGCAGATGGTAATGTTAGGTATAGTCTAGGGGATAGGAACCTCATGCCTATTGATTCCGATGCAACCAAAGAGTATGTAACATTGCTAAAAGAACGCAGTATTGGAAAACTGGAAAAGGTTTTTGAATTGGCATCGGGCGAAGAAAAAACGGTAGAGTTTGTATTGGGTTGGTACTTTCCAAACCTCTACCCATTTGAGCGGCGGGATTACAGCGACCAGTTTAAAGGTAGGTTCTACAAAAACCAATTTGAAGATGCGGCAGCAGTGGTTTTTGATTTAGCTTCAAAATTGGATGGATTTTTTGAAAGGACCCAACTATGGGTAAAAACCTATTATGAAGAATCCACACTTCCCCATTGGTTCTTGAACCGCACATTTATAAACCTTTCCATACTCGCCACCGATACCTGCTATAGACTGGGGAATGGACGTTTTTGGGCTTGGGAAGGGGTAGGTTGTTGTCCCGGAACATGCACCCATGTATGGCATTATGCACAAGGAGTTGGACGTATTTTTCCTGAGATTGAACGCAACCTAAGGGAACAGACAGATTTCGTTGTGATGGATAAAAATAGCGGAAAAATAGATTTCCGTGCTGGAATAGCCAATAGGGATGCAGCAGATGGACAAGCTGGCATTATCATGCGGGCCTACCGCGACCACCAAATGAGCAAGGACCATAGTTATTTAAAAAATAACTGGGATAACGTCAAAACGGCTTTGGACTATCTGATTGATATGGACAAAGAAGATCAAAAGGCCGATGGAATGATCTACGGCGAGCAGCATAATACCTTAGATGCCGAATGGTATGGAAATATTCCTGTAATCACCTCGCTCTATCTATGTGCATTGGCATGTGGCCAGAAGATGGCCAAAGAAATGAATGACAGTGCTTTTGAAGCAAAATGCAGAACCATTTTGGAAAAAGGGAAAAAGAACATAGAATCGCTTTTTAGCTCGGAATATGGTTATTTTATTCAAAACGAAGACCCTAAACATAGTGATGCCATTGGTATTGGAACAGGTTGTTATATTGATCAGGTCTTCGGACAGGGATGGGCTTTTCAAGTAGGTTTGGGTAGGCTCTTTGACGAGACAATGAACAAGAAATCCTTAAACGCACTTTGGAAACATAATTATGTGCCAGATATGGGACCATACCGTGCATCGTTACCTGTAGACTTGGCGGGGAGGCCCTATGCTTTGGATGGGGAGGCAGGCCTGGTAATGTGTACCTGGCCCAACGGAGGACGCAAAAAAGATTGGGAGAAACACTGGCAATATGGCTATTTCAATGAATGTATGACTGGGTTTGAATATCAGGCCGCCAGTCATATGATGTGGGAAGGCGGGGATCTAATAGAGAAAAGTTTAGCGATTACACGTTCCATCCATGATCGTTACCATCCATTAAGACGCAATCCATATAACGAAATAGAATGTAGTGATCATTACGCAAGGGCAATGGCCAGTTATGGAGTGTATGTCGCCATTTGCGGTTTTGAATACCATGGCCCAAAAGGATATTTGGCATTTGATCCACGTATTCAAAAAGATGATTTTAAAGCCGCTTTTGTGGCCTCAGAAGGCTGGGGCAGTTTTTCGCAGAAAAAAAGAGGCGACAAAAAGACAGCTGAGATTACAGCAGTCCATGGAAAAATAAAACTCAACTCGGTAGCATTGGGCAATGAAAACAGCAAAGCAAGAAGGGCTAAAGTAGCCATAAATGGGGAGCAGATAAATGTCAAAACAAAAGTCCTAAAAAGTAAGATCAACGTATCATTTCCTGAAAAGATTTTACATATGGGGGACAAATTAGAACTTATCATAGGCTAGGAAACAAAAGTTATAAGGTGGTGTTTTGTCAAAATTACAGCGTGAGATTTACAAATGTAATGGTCGCGTTAGGCCATCAGAAATAGATGTATACCATGGAAAAAACCAAATTAATATTTGTCGGAGGTTTTTTGGGAGCGGGAAAAACCACTCTTTTGGCCGCTGCCACAGAACAATTGAAAGGATGTGGCGCAAAAGTAGGGCTGATTACAAATGACCAAGCAGAAGGATTGGTGGACACCCACGTTCTTTCTATGGATGGTTCAGATATACAGGAAATTGCGGGAAGTTGCTTTTGTTGTGACTTTGATGGGCTAATGGAAGCGGCACTGTATCTTAGGGACACTGTAGGGTGCCATACCATAATCGCTGAGCCCGTAGGAAGTTGTACCGACCTTTCTGCAACATTGTTGCAGCCTATAAAATCTTATTATGCTCAATTTTTTCAGTTGATGCCGCTGTCGGTTTTGGTAGATCCCTTTCGGTTGAAGAAAATTTTAAAAAACGGAAAAGATACAACCGAAGGCCCTGATTATATTTTTTTGAAGCAATTGGAGGAGGCCGATTTTGTGCTGATCAATAAAGTGGATTTACTCACCCCATTGGAAATAGAGCAATTGGAAAAGCAGTTGCATCATAAATTTCCAGGATATTCCCTACATAAACTATCTGCCCTTAATAAGAAAGGAATCAAAGAATGGTTAGGAAAATTGGAAAGAGTGAAAAATGCAGGAGGTAGAATGGCAGAAGTGGATTATGATATCTATGCGTCGGCTGAAGCTTTAATGGGATGGTTCAATGCAACATTTATAGTTTCCCATTTGGATAGTTATTTAGTGCCATGGAAGGATTTCAGTCTAAAGTTCATGATGTTATTGCAGGAAGTCTTTCAATACGAAGAAATCGTCATGGGACATATGAAGACTTTTTTAAAAAGCGGTCCTTCCTACATAAAGGGAAATCTAGTGGAAACAGATGGGGATATTTCTATAGAAGGGACACCTTTTAGTGGTCCAATGGCGAAATTCACCCTAAATATTAGAGCAGAAACCTCGCCCAAAAACTTAGGAGAAATCGTTGAAGATGTCATTGACGCATATAAAGAGCATCGGATTGACTTTGAAATTGATGTATTAAAAAAACTTAGTCCTGGCAAACCAACACCGACCCATCATTTTAATGAAATTATAATCGGACAATAAAAATTCTTAAATAGATAATGAAACAAATAGATAAAACAATAATTGCAATCTTTTTATCACTGTACCTATTTTCGGTGCAAAAATCTACGGCACAAACTGGTGAGACGGTTATAAAGGGACATAAGGACGGACTCCAATATATTGGAATGCCCATTGGTGGTATCAATGCAGGTCAGGTATACCTGGGCGGTGACGGCCAATTATGGTATTGGGACATCTTCAATATCCAACGCATAAATCCAGGAGGGCCCGGGGACAAGTTTTATATAAACCCGATGGTCCAGGACAAGCAATTTGAACAGGGTTTCGCAATACGTATCAAAAAGTTGTTACCAACCACCATTACCCCTAGCGTAAAACCTTTAAGAAAAGGTGGGTTTTCAAACATTGCTTTTACCGGTGAATACCCTATTGGCAAAGTATCTTACGAGGACCCCGATTTTCCGGTAAAGGTAAACTTGAACGCCTACACGCCATTTATTCCAACAGATCATGAATCTTCCGATTTCCCAGCTGTGATTATGGAATATACCGTCACTAATACTACGGCGGAAGAAGTGACAGCTGAACTCTTTGGATGGCTACAGAACATGGCCAATTTCAAAATGGCTTCTTCGACCAAAGGTATGCATGTGAACAGAATACAGACCAAAGAGAACACCTTACAGCTAATAGCGACCTCAGAAGTTCGGGATGAATCATCTAAAGATTTACCAGATTATGGCAATATGGCATTGACATTGATTGAAGGAGAAAATGCTTGGGGTTCCCCTACGGCGCCCCAAGATGTCGACTACAACTTGCCAGAAGTGAAAAACTCCGATAAAATAGAAGAAAGTGCATCGCTTGGCACAAAGCTCACAGGAGTATTAGGAAAGGAATTGGTACTGCAAGCTGGGGAAAGCAAGACACTAACATTCATATTGTCATGGTATTTCCCAAACGTACATAGGCAGGAAAGTGGTTTCCATCACTTGAAGAACAGAGAAAACCTTAGGCATTACTACAGTAAAAAATTCACTTCCGCCGCAAATGTGGCCCAAACCATAGTACAGAATCCGGAAAAGTATTTGGAAACCACTAAAACATGGAATACAACATGGTACAATAGCTCCCTTCCCAAATGGTTTTTGGACAGGACGTTCCTGAACACGGGCACATTGGCGACAACTTCATGCTATCGTTTGGACGACCTGACAGATGATCCCGATAACGAAAATCGCTTTTATACCATGGAAGGTGTTTATTTAGGTCATGGTACCTGCACCCATGTATTCCATTATGAACAGGCCTTGGGTAGGGTATTTCCCAGTTTGGCGCGGCAATTACGAACACAAGTCGATTATGGTCTCTCCTACGAAAAAAATGGAATTATTGGATACAGGGGAGAACTTAGTAGTATGGGGCGTCACGACGGCCGGGGTTATGCAGTGGATGGACAAGCCGGGACCATTTTGCGTGCGTATAGGGAACATACTACATCAACGGATAATGCTTATCTTAAATCCTATTGGCCAAAAATCAAAAAGAGCATTGAATATATGATTGTCCATGATGCCGAAAAAACCGGTAGGCCTGATGGTATTTTGGAAGGTATCCAATACAATACCTTAGATAAAATGTGGCGGGGCAAGAACAGTTGGCATTCTGGGCTATATCTAGCAGCCGTAAGGGCTGGGGAGGCAATGGCAAAGGAAATGGGTGACAAAAGTTTTGCAAAAAAATGCTCAAGTATCGTCGCCCTAGGACAACGCAACATGGTAAATCAACTTTTTGATGGGGAATATTTTATTAACATCCCTGATTATGATAATTATCAAAAACCCAATACCAATAAGGGTTGTCATATCGATCAGGTGCTGGGTCAATCTTGGATCAGTCAAGTTGCCCTTCCTAGAATATTGCCGAAAAAGGAGACCGTTTCTGCCCTAAGTGCCATATACAAATACAACTATCAGGAGGATGTTGGCAAATACTTGGACACGGCAACCATAAAAAATGTTCGTTTTTATGCCCTTCCAGGGGAATCGGGAACCATAATGAGCACTTTTCCGAAAGGAGGTGCAAAAGAATCGGCAGGAACCGATGGCGATAGTTGGGACAGACTTGTGGTTGGTTATTTTAGTGAATCCATGACAGGGTTTACTTATCAAGCGGCAGCACATATGATAGCCGAAGGATTGGTAGATGAAGGTATGACCATTATAAAGGCCATACATGATCGATATGCTCCTGAGAAAAGAAACCCATATAATGAAGTGGAATACGGCAACCACTATACCAGGGCAATGTCAAGCTATGGTGCGTTTATTGCTGCCTCAGGATTTACGCTTCATGAGCCATCTGGGGAAATAGGGTTTGATCCAAAAACAACCCCCAATGACTTCAGGTCTGCTTTTACAACAGGAAACGCGTGGGGTACATTTACCCAAAGAAGAACACAAAATAAACAAATAAACTTACTTCAATTAAAATATGGGAGTGTAAAGCTATCTAAATTCAAAGTGCCATCAAATAAATTTAAGAACGTACAGGTTACCCTTAACGACAAAAAAATAGGTGCAAAACTTAAAAAAGAAGGGGGGAATTTTTTAGTGACCTGGAAAGGTAAGGTTCTTTCAAAGGGTGATACGTTAAAATTCGAATTCCTATGAAAGTGAACAAATTGGTGGGTGGTAAAGGAACTGTTTTCCTTAGCCTCTTGGCTGGTAATAAAATTCTAAGAGCCTATTTAGGGAATACAAAAATTAAAAATCTTTCCCAAAAAAAAGCATAACATAAGTTGTCTGATAATGAAGGGTTTCATTGACTTCTCAAAATCATTACCAATGTATATGGCGGTATGTGCCTTGATTGGATGCAAACATATACCTCCTGCCCCAACTCCAATCGATCCCATTCCAACGGAGAAACAATTGGCATGACAGGAAATGGAGTTTTACGGTTTTGTACACTTTGGACTGAACACTTTCTCCGATATGGAATGGGGCTATGGTAATACCTCACCTGAATTGTTCAATCCCACAGAGCTAGATGCTCATTAATGGGCCCGTGTAGCCAAAGAAGCCGGTATGAAAGGTATCATCATCACGGCAAAACACCATGATGGTTTTTGCTTATGGCCCTCAAAATACACTGAATATTCCGTAAAAAACTCCCCTTGGAAAGGAGGTAAGGGAGATGTGGTTAGGGAGTTGGCCGACGCTTGTAAGGAGTATGGCTTAAAGTTAGGTATCCATACTTCGCCCTGGGACCGCAATCATAAGGAATACGGTAAACCTGAATACGTTGATTATTTTAGAAAACAGCTTGAGGAACTGCTCACGCAATACGGAGAAGTCTTTAGAGGTCTGGTTCGATGGGGCGCATGGTGGTGATGGATATTATGGTGGTGCGAACGAAATCAGAAATGTGGATAAAAACTCTTATTATGACTGGCCCACTACCATAAAAATGATTCGGGCATGGCAGCCAAATACTATCATCCGGAGTGATGCAGGACCGGATGCCTGTTGGGTGGGTAATGAACACGGATTTGCATATGATGTTACATGGTCACCCTTAATGAAGGATGAAATTTATGGTGGTATGCCAGATTATGCCGAAAAATATTTAATGGGACAAGAAAATGGCACACATTGGGTTCCTGCAGAAGCCGATGTCTCCATAAGGCCAGGTTGGTTTTACCACCATTCTGAAGATAACAAAATAAAATCCCTCGGCCATTTGATGGACATCTATTACAAATCCATTGGTCAAAATGCTACCCTACTTCTTAACCTGCCAGTAGATCAAAGAGGGTTGCTACATGAAAAGGACGTTACCCAACTCAAGAAACTTAAGGAACAAATCGATTTGGACTTTTCCGCTGACTTGGCGATTGGCAAATCCATTGAAGCTTCCCAAATAAGAGGAAGGCATGAACATTATGGAGCTGACATGTTAATAGATGGAAAAAAGGATACTTTTGGGCTACGGACGATTCAATTACCACTGCTTCCATAACATTGGATTTTGGTAGGCAAACAGCATTTAACGTCCTGCTCATCCAAGAGTACATTCCACTGGGACAATGTGTAAAATCCTTTACAGTAGAGGCCTTTTCCAATGGCAAATGGAATTCGTTGGGTCGATACGGTGCAATAGGTTACAAACGAATACTAGAGCTACCAGAAATACTTTCAGACAAGGTAAGATTGACCATTAATGACGCAAGGGGATGTTTGGCCCTATCAAATTTACAACTGTTCCATGCACCAAGTACTGTGGACAATCCTGTAATTGCCCGTGACAAAGAAGGAATGGTAAAAATCAACAATAAAGACAAGGGGCCAACCTATTATTATACCTTGGATGGCAGCATGCCAACAACCAATTCCAAAAAGTACAAGGGACCGTTCGAAGCCCTGGAACCAGTTCTTGTAAGCGCAATCCCTTGCGATAGTACAAATAATCGTCTGAGTGACCCGACCATACTGCAATTAGATATCGCCAAAAAAATGTGGAAAATGATAGGACATAACACTTCATACGTTGATGATACCACAATTGACGATAATATCTGGACGAATTATGAGCTTTCTCCTAAAGAGATTGAATACGGATTGATCATCGATTTAGGGGAGAAGCAAAACCTAAAGGGTTTCACTTATACCCCAGACCAGAGCCGTTGGCCATCAGGCATCATTACGCATTATGATTGTTATGTAAGCACCAATGGTAACACCTGGAGTCTGGTAATTGACGGTGAATTTTCCAATATCACAAACAATCCTATAAAACAGACGGTTCGTTTTATCAAACCAATAAAAGGTCGCTTTATTAAGCTTAGGGCTAAAGGCGAAAATACTGGCCAAAAAATCGTAGTGGCCCAATTTGGGGTGATTACAAAATAGAAGCACATGAAAACCAAAATAAAATATTGAATGTCAGTATTGAGAAAAGACAAAAGACAATGGAAATAAGAGACTATGAAATATAGAAAATTTGGCCATACGGGTTGGAAAGTAAGTGAAATTGGATATGGAATGTGGGGTATGGCCGAATGGACTGGTTACAACGACAAACAATCTATAAGATCGCTTCAAAAAGCAGTAGATCTTGGGTGTGATTTTTTGATCCCGCTTGGGGTTATGGTTAAGGCTACTGTGAAAAATTATTAGGATAGCTTGTCAGGGTCAATCCTAACAAAAAGTTGTACACTGCAACAAAAAAATACCTCCTAAAAGTTTTAAATGGCCCAGCAAACGCGAATATTCCTTGAACGACTGTTTCTCACCAAATCATATTCAGCGGTATGTGGAAAGTAGTTTAGAAAATCCTGGGTTAAACTCCTTTGACTTGATGCAATTCCACACTTGGAAGATCATTGGTTAAATAATGAAAAGGCATTACAAAAGATGGTTGACCTTAAAGCAAAAGGTCTTTTTTATGCTATCGGAATTAGTATTAATCGTTGGGAACCTTGGAACGGGGTCAGATCGGTAAAGTTTAGCTTTATTGATTGCGTACAAGTCATCTACAATATTTTTGACCAGAATCCAAAAGACGAATTATTTCCCGCTTGCCAAGAACACAATGTAGCCGTCATTGCGAGTGTTCCTTTACTGGCAAACTTACAAAAATAGTACTTGGCCCGAAGGAGATTGGCGCAACACTTATTTGTGCCTGAAAACTTAAACTCAAGTATAGAACACGCTAATGCCGTGAAACCATTAGTTCCAAAAAACAAGGATATGGCCAAAATGGCGTTAAGATTTATTTTAGGCGATTCCACTGTGTGCACTGTTATTCCTGGTATGCGGAAACTCAAACATGTAGTTTCAGATTTAGCGACAAGCGATAAAGGTTCATTGGATAAAGAGTTAATGTTTAACCTTACTAAACATCGTTGGGACGGTAAGCCTACCGATTGGTCACAGTAGAAAATCATCTTATGGCAACCAACCCTGTTTCAATTGAAAATGTTTTAATGGTTGAGTTCAACTGGACATGATAAACAAAAAGTATCCCAAAATATTTTTTTCAGAAAAAAGGTATAAATGCAAAAAAAGTATTGTAATTGGTAGACATTTAGGAAGTAAACTGACAAAAGTTCCAGTATTTTGCTTAGTATTAATTGAGTAGTTAAGTCAGAAAATAATTGATTTATTCATTGTGTTAGTTTTGAGTTAGTTAAAGGGTGAATTAAAGCGTTTGCCCTTTTTTACTGTTTTTATCTTTAGACATATCTAATTCCAATATAACTTCCAAATCTTTGCTTATAGAATCAGCTCAAAACGTTTCTACGCAAATCCTCGTCTGTTTTTTTGTACATCTTGTTCTAAATTGATGCCCAATCACTGGTTTTCATCTCAATTGATATTGTCCCTTATTCTTTAGCAAGATTGGGATAGGCGAAGTCACATTTACCAATTCAAGGTTTCACCGAAAAAAACTCTTTTTAAATAAGCAAAAAGACAAGTTATTTTAGTGAATTTATTTAGGATTAAGAAGAAATTGCATAGTAATCCGAACTTTTTTATTAATTAGCTATCAAATCATTTAATACGCATGTGGGTGGTATGTGTTCAACCGTACCGTCTTCGAATAAATCAACAATTGCATAACCAGGAGGCGTTTCTTCTACCCAATACCTATTTCCTGACTCTTCATTGCCATCTTCCCACCAGAAACCACTTATGGCCCCATTACAAAAATAATTGACATTGTTGTAAACCACACTATCCAATAAATGTACATGTCCACTTAAACAAGTTATGCTCTTATCTTTGTGATCATAAAATAAATCAGTAATGTATTTTCTATCTGAGTGTGTACCTCCGTTTACTCCTAATATTGGATAATGCGATAGGAACAGAACATTGCCACCCTTTTCAAGTTCCGCCAAATCCTTTTCCAACCATTTACGCTGTTCTTCGTCCAAGGAACCCGCATTCTCATTATTACTGTCCAATATTACTAAATGCCAATCTTGTTTATTAAAGCTATAATACCTTCCTGGTGTTTCCAACTGTTTTACCACATAATCCTTTCCGTACATGAAATCTTGTTCGTTCGGAGCTGCCCACCACATATCATGATTTCCCAAACAGCTATGTACTTCATATTCAGAAAATTCACTACGCAGTGATTTCCATATATTCCATTGTTCATTTACACGTTCTCTATTAATATGCTTATAATCAGCAGCATAAATGGTATCGCCTCCATTAAGAAAAAAGTCAACCTCATGTGCCTTGATTTCTTCTAAACATTGCTTAAAACGGTTTGGTGCGTTATGTTCTGGGCGGATATGTACATCCGTTATATGGGCCACTCTAAGACTTTTTTTCTTTTCGCTCTTTTTTTAGCTTTTTGCCCAAAGGTGACAGGACTTATCAATACGCTTCCTGTCGCCAATCCAACACTTTTGACAAGAGATCTTCTATCCATAGTTTTCATCTTTTTTATTCTAGTTTGATTTCATCGATATATATTCTTCCCTGCCATTTTAATCCAGCTCGGATACCCCCTTCATTTTTAGCCACAACCTTTACCGCTTTTATATTTTTGTCATCAATGTTGAATTGAACAGTTTTGATACCTGTATATTGGTGTTCTTTGATGATTTTCTTTTTTTGCAATACTTTAAAAAACTTTCCGTCTTTGGATATCGATATCACGACATCAGACGGCCAAAAAACGGATTCTGCTGGATCCTGGAGAAAATTCATGCTCACTTTTTCAACTACTTTGGATTTGTTCAAAGATACTTGGATTACTGCATATTTATTTGCGCTTGCGACAGGCAACCATCGCCCGTCCATATATGTTCTACTTCCTCCTACACCATCTGTCAATTTACCGATAATCCTTGCTTGTGGTGTGTTAGAATCCAACGTTGCAACGGCTCCACGTGCCAAATGATTTACAAAATTTTCACCAGTAATCACATTACTTTGTATTTTATCTCCCTCAAAAGCTGCAGCCTTTAAGATAAAAGACTGTTCCGGTATTTCAAAAGGCGTTTTATATAACGTGCTACTTGCTGTAGGGTCGCTTCCATCCATTGTGTATCTAATATTTTCACTTCCGGATTGTGTAAATAATTTAATCATCGTTTTATCCGCAGCACCCTTTTCCGGCACAATATTAACGTTGTAGATGCTTTTTGAATAGTTGATTCCATCGGTGTCCAGTCTTCTAAATTCATGATCTATGTTGGTCAACAGTTCGTTCCAATCGCTTTTTTCTTTGGACCATATCGCCTCCGAAAGGGCCAACATTCTTGGGAACAACATATATTCCGCATGGTTTAAATTCGGAACAAACTCGGTCCATAAAGCACCGTGGCCTCCTAAAATATGTTTTCTTTTATCCAAAGTTATCTCATCTAAAACCGGATTAAAATCATATACCTCTTTTAACCATAATTTGTGATATGCATCCGGTTCAAACTTTGGGTCGCCTTGAAAAAGATCAAAATAGGCATTCGAATTTGGGGACATGATGACATCATGTCCCATATTGGCGGATTCAGTCCCTCCTTCTACACCACGCCAAGACATTACTGTTGCGTTGGGTGCCAATCCTCCTTCCAATATCTCATCCCAACCAATCATACTTTTGCCTAAACCATTTACAATCTTTTCTACTCTTTTGATAAAATAACTCTGTAGTTCATCAACATCTCGTAGTCCTTGCTCTTTCATTTTCTTTTGGCAGAATGAATCTGTAAGCCAATTGGTTTTAATAGCCTCATCTCCACCTATATGGATATATGGAAAGGGAAATATTTCGGCAACTTCCTCGATAACACCCTCCAAAAACAGATACACTTCTTCCTTGCCTGGGTTTACGGTATTATTGGAAGCAATACCTCCGGTCGCCACATGTACAGGAACGGTCGCGCACCCCAATTCTGGGTAAGAAGCCACGATGGCTCTGGAATGTCCTGGAACGTCAATCTCCGGGAGCACTTCTATATGTTTTGAACGGGCATACGCAACAATATCCTTAAGTTCTTCTTTGGTATAAAATCCACCATAACTAGGTTTCTCCTCCATTCGTTGCGGTTCTCGATCGAACCAACGCTTTCCCGAACGATCTACACGCCATGCACCGATTTCGGTAAGCTTTGGATATTTTTCCGATTCAAAACGCCATCCTTGGTCATCGGTCAAATGGATATGGAACACATTGAATTTATAGCGTGCCAAATGGTCTATAAATCGCTTCACCGAATCGGTGGGTAAAAAATGCCTACTGACATCCAACATCATGCCCCGCCAACCAAACTTGGGGCTATCGATTATGTTGACCGTCGGAATCTTGCATACCCTATTGCCTATATCCACAGAAGTTTTGTAGGTTTTTGGCAACAATTGGCGTAACGTCTGAATCCCGTAAAATAGTCCAGCGCCATCTGGAGCACCAATACGGATATGTTCTTCGGAAACATCCAATGTATATCCTTCTGTATCTTTGATGCTTTCCTCTGAAATTTTCAGTATAATACTGTTGGATACCGTTCCCTGCGATGCTGAAGATCGTATTTTTGAGAATCCAATACCCAACAAGGTGCCCAATTGCTGGGCTTTTAGCTTGGCTTCATCAGACTCCGAAAACACAATAATCGTTTCATCATTCAATGTAAAAAAACCGACTCCTTTTTCGACCAAAGTAGGTTTAGGAATAATACCAATTGTTTTTGTCTTGTAAACTTTCCTGGGCTGTTTAGCACAGCTTAATATCAATATGAACAATACTACCAGACTCCCTTTTGCAAACATTGTGTTTTTGGACATTTTTATGAAGGATTAAGGCACATGACATAAAATGGGGTTTCCACAAGGCTCAACCCTGAATTTCCATAATGTTGATACTTTTAGTCATATACAATGTTGATACTTTTTGTCATATACCATGATTAGACATATTTTATTGTCGTCGCACACAAACCTGTGAACATCGCCATTTGCAAACAGACGAACATACGTTGATCACTGATTTTTCATGGCTTCACGCAAGGCTTCCTCCACACCTCCATTCCAATAACCGCATTCCAATTGAAAAAATACCGAGGTATATGGAATTGCCAAATCAGTTTTAATTATCAATACGTTAAACAACTCAGCAGAAGCATCCAATTCCCTAATGATATCTTCGTGCAACATCGTTTTTACGGGTTTATCCTTTAAAAGTTCATGTAAATCGTTACGGTATGTGGTGATTCCCTTTGCATTTTCTTCTGCAACATATGCCATCTCTTTGTCCACAAGAATATCGGCATCGACATGGGTAGCCTTTGTTATCAACTCACTGACATACGCTACGGCCTCCAATTGCGATGCATCAATGGTAATGGTTTCTATGGCCGGATTACTCTGTTGCGGATAGGCGCCATCCGCCACCACAATCCAGTTTCGGTGTCCGTATACTTTTATTTTTGCTTCCAAATCGGTTTTCCAACCTGTCTTTGCCTTAACATCCATAACATGGATTTCCGCTTCTTTTTTTGGTGGACAATCGTAGCCTCCGACAATAAAAAAACCCCATCAATACTATTACAGCTATTTTTGCCATTACATTCATTTTTAGATACGTTTTTAGTTCAAATATGTTATTCCAGATAAACCTCAATTTTCCGTGGACTTGTTTTAAATAGGCCAAATGATAGTTCATGGCCCAAGTAGACTGCTCAATTTTCCCAAGGCATTTTTTCTAGTTTTCCATATACTTCACCGTCGTATGGACACTGAATATCCAGCATTTCTTCTTTGGTATCTTCCCTTCACCCTATTACTAAAAACGCCAACATTGAAATTGCCACATCCAAGTATTAAATATCGACCCATTGTTTGAAATTCACATTTTTTGAAATTGGAACCCCTATAGCCCATACTTCTTTTTCAAATAATCCATCGTACTGGCAAGTTCCGCATCGGTCAAGGATCTATCATAAATCATAAATCGTGCAATAGCCCCGTCAAACGATTCTTTTCCTGGGTGTTCCACGGCATCACGCTCTTGCCCCATGACCAATTTTGAGGAATTGGCTTCCGTGTTTACTGGAAATTTGTCTATGGCTACTGGTACATTCTCATTTACAAAAAGTTCAAGGGTCACCTCTCCGGTTCCAGCTGCCATTCTACCAACCACCACATAGTATTTCCCTTCTTCGAGTGGTTCCGGGGCCAAAAGTTGTGGGTTATTTTCATCCCATCGCCCAAAGGTCCTTGCATTTCTAGAACCAATCCAAACTTTATTATCATCAGTCAGACCCGCCAATAGTCCCTCATACTTTCCGCCATCCTTATTATTGTTCCTTAAGTTCCCGAAAAATGAATTCACCCCGGGCAAATTGGATACTTGTTGATATACACATATTACCGAAAACCACGTATAACCACTTCCTGTAATAAGATGATCAAAAGCATCTTCTTGATGGTTTACCAATTCTTGGCGATGAAAGACAACAACATTATTACCATTCAGTTCAGGCACGTTCAATACCAAACGGGGCATGCCCGAGCCTTTGATAGTCCTGCCCGAATCTTGATGTTCAAATTTTCCGATGTTGTTGATAACCCTGTTTTTCCATGAAATGACTTTATCCCCCTTATCGATTTCAATACCATGATTGCCATCCAAATCCAATAATAAATTCTTCTGTACGGGAAGATTAGATATTTTATTTTCCTTACCAGCTGCCCAAGCAATAGCATTTTTAATCATGGCAATGTACCGACCATCTTTATATGTGGATTCGGTATGGCCCAAAGTGGTAAAAAATGAGCGACCACCATCATAAAAATGGTACCATGCCACAGGATGATCCCCGTCCATTTTGGGCGTCCCTCTGTAAGTAGACTCATCGACCGACAGCAAAACGTTTACGTTTGCCCTAGGGTTGTATGAAAAGGCATGCCATTCATCATTGACCTCCCAATTTTCCGTAATATGTTGCGCGATATAATGCCCGCTGTTTTCTACAAGAATTGTCGCTCTTTGTACCTTTGGATGGTTTGTCAATTTAGTCCCCACCAATTTCTCATACCACAATTGATAACTTCCTCCTTCGTTAAAAATGGCCCCTGCACAATGTATCCCCACAAAACCTCCTCCCCGTCTTATGCAATTCTGAAAAGTCAGTTGTCGTTGTTTGTTCAGGATACGTCCGGTATTCCCACAATTGTTGTTAAAGATGATCACATGGAACTTGAACAGGTCCCTTGCATTAAAAATACCGGCATCATCAGTCGAGACCACTACCCAATCATTTGCAACAGCAAGCTGGGTTATAAACTGTTTTGCCTGGTTTTTGGACTCATGTTGAAAACCATTATCCCCTTGAAAGTTCAAAATCTTCAGCGATGGTGATTGCGCTTCTATGATAAAAACGCAAAAAAGTGCAATGCAAAGTCCGACGCTATTTTTCATGGTCTATCGTAATCTCCATCATACTATTTTTGCCCATTGTTATCTCATCGATTTCTAACAGGGTCTTGGTTTGCGAATTCCTTTTTGAAGAAAATGTTATTTTCTCACCGTTGTGTTTCACCTGTATTTTTGAAGATTTGGAAACAACTGGCATATCCAATACGATTTGCTTCAATTTTAAACTGCCATGTTTTAAGGTTATCGTGTTTATTTGCTGGTTTTTGTTTCGCTGTTGGGTAAAAATGCCCCAGCCTTTTGCCGTGGAGAAAAACGATCGGTGATCATCTGGCTTCCATTTAGGATCAAAACCTATGGTTTGTTCAGGTCCGTTATATTCAAATCCCTGAGCAGCCAACCATACAGACCATTGGGACAGAGCTCTACCGTAAAACTGGCCACATTCATCATCACCAAAAGGGTTTCCGCTAAATCCAAAATTGCCCCATTTCCCAATATAGCCCGTTCGATATTTACCGTCATAACGCTCAAACCCTGTACGCAAGATGGTCAAAGCGTCTTGTATTTTATTGTATTTGAACAACTGTGCCCCGATAGTATATTCAAAGGTACTCCATACTTCCCCGGAGTATCCTGAAGCATATTTTGGCCTGTCGTCATTGGGCCAGGTCGTTACGACCATTCCGGCCTCCTGAGGTAAGGCAAAAGTTCTATGCCCTTGATCGTGTACGCTTAGGTCACTTTTGAAGTTGTATTTTAGAATAGCTTCATTGGCTACTTTTACTTTGTAGTCCGGGTATAAATTTCCTAGTCCCAACTGATCTGCCCACCATTGTCCTAACAATTGATCCGCATGGCAACCATTTTCATAATCCGTGGCATTCTTTTCTCCTTTTCTCTGATAAAAATATTCCCCATTCCATAAGCTGTCACTTTGTTTTTCAGCAGATTTTTCAGCAATTAACTTCCATTCATCTGCCTGTGCTTGATCTTTGACCACCAATGCCATTTCTTTACTGGCCATCAAAGCGGCCAAATATAAAGAGCTTAAAAACGAAGGGTTACCTGTCATTGAGGCATCATAAGTGGTATGTTTTGCCTTATCTGAAAGCCAACCGTCCATATCGTTATCATGTTCTTCTATTACGTAATTCATGGCCTTTTTAATTGCAGGATAATATTGTAACAACCATGTATTATCTTCCGAAAGTAAATGTTCCCTATAAGCTCCCAATATATCACCACACTGCCCGTCAAAGGCAAAGGAACCTGCCGGTTGGCGATATGGAATTTGCCCATTTGGCTTTATCAGGTCAAAGGCTTGGTTTCTGATTTTCTTGCCCAGTTCTGGAAACAAACGGGCATGCGCCTGTGCATAGTGCCATACATGGTTGCAATTGCCCGCGCATGACCCGTCACAACCTCCTGTACCTTCCCATAGTCCCACATAGTCATCTTTATCATGAAATAGCGTACGACTTTTCATAATGGCCAATTGATTGCTCAACCGTTCTATCAGCCACTGCGGAAGGTTACTGCTGAACAAAGTATTTGTAAAATTCTCGGTGTTTTGTATCAAGGTGCCATAATTCTCTTGAAGATAATTTGTCAAAGTAGCCATGTTGTCCCAATAGATGGCATATTTATTGCCATTGCCTTCCCAATCGCCATTGCCCCAAGTATCCCATTTATCCATAAAACCACCATTTTTTCCATTGGGAAAGTACCACGCCAAAGCCATGTGCACTACTTTTGTTTCACCCGGTTTTAAGGTGAAGACCATATTCAAAGCCCCTGAGTAGGTCGCTCCCTTTTTACTGGAATCTGTCTTTTTTCTTTGTTTGATATGCCCGTCTTTGGCAAATGATCGGTAAAGCTGTTCCAAATTACCCCAGCTAGAGGTCGCCTCACTGACATAGGAATCTTCATCGAACAGCAACAGTGCCATTTCTCCATAGTGCTGGTCTTCTTGGGGTATTGAACTCGACATGTACAGCATCTTTGCCTTACCTTGGACTGAAACCGTATTGAAGTTACCTCCATAAAACTGGGATGTATTGTCAACGGCATATCGTTTATCAATAGCATTTTTAAAGTTAAATGCAAAACCATTCTCCGTATGTTCGATGGGCACCTTGGAATATCCCACGGCGTTTTGTTGTGATGCCAATAAACTTAATTCTAAAGGATCCTTGGTAGTGTTTTTAAGGACAAAGCGATAAAAGACGGCTGGAATACCTGACTGTTTAAGGTCTGTTGGAACAAACGGATTAAAGACCTCCATAGTGATATCGGTTTTTAGATCGTCCTTAAAATGATATTCTAAAAAAGGAAATTTTGTAGTGGCCTCAAGGGCTTCCATAGCCTTGAAATCGCCAACACTTTCAGTCTGCAGTGCCCTTACCTTGACTTTCTCCTCGGATGTTTCCCTAATGGCAAAAAAACTATTGGGTATAAATTCATGGGTCATATTATTGAATATCTGCCAATATTTGGACTGTGCCTTTCCATTGAACTGGATACAACCTGTGCCAATACCGCCCACGGGAAATTGAATACCCTCCAAATAATCTTCTTTATACACTCGTTGTTCATGGGTGAACAACACTGGGTTCGAACTTAATTCGTGATATTTTTCCAATAATTTCTCCCTGTCCTCATTTGATGAGGTGACAGTTTCGTTTGATTCCAATGTATGCGCTACCTGTCCAATAAGGTCAGACATGCTCATAAGAAAAAGAACAATAATCATTACTGTTTTTGCCACTTTTATATATTGTTTTTTAAATTTCAACGAACTGATTGTTTATAGGGGATGTGCTCAGAAACCTAAAAAAGTCCGAATTATACTTATTCTATAAGTTTTACGGCCAGGGTATTCAGTACTTGCTGTCCGTTCACAATAAGGGACTCCAAATCATTAGGTTTAGTGGTAATAGTGAATTGGTTCACCACTTTGTTTAAATAATCCAATTCATCTTGCAAACCCTTTTGCTCTAACTCTTCTCTTAAAATCCTAATTTTCTCGGCATCTTCGATTCCCTCCCTAAGGGTTTCAAACCGTATGGAACTTCGGTTATCTGGATAAACTTGATATGTGTCTCCTGCAGGCCATGCCCTAAAACGCGAATCTTGAAGTGGATTCTCTACCCAACTGTTATAGGCCCAACGCAAGAAACCATCAAAGTTTGCGGCGATACTGTACCAACCAATAAACACTCCTTCTAAGGGATCTGAGAAGGTAAAAGTATTTGGAAACTTATCCTGACAACACACATAGTGTGTACTGATGTACCCTTTTTGCTTTCTATCTACCAAATCTTCCTCGTCAACAGGATCTCCAAAAGCTACGGACATATCTTTTAGTTCATCTGGGTATTGTTTATAGCTTTTATGATTATCCGCTAGAGAAATTCCTAACTCTGGAGCAACCCTATTGATTAAATCCAACATTGCCTTCATTTCTTTTGGGGCTCGCTCATCCATGGCAATTCTAGTAATGGCATTCCATCCCTTATCCGCTAAGTGCGTTTTAAAATCCTTTAAAAAAGGAACCCATAAATTTTCGTACTCTTTTGTTCCCGGTGGAGCTATTACCTTTACCTCTTTTCCTTCCTTTTCATCAAAAAAATACATTTCATTGCCCCAAGGAACCATGGAATAGCAACTGATTTGCTTTTTGATTCCTAGATCCATCATGAACTGTACCCAATTGTCGAAAATGGTATAGTCATATACCCAAGTACCATCTGCTTTTTTTCTCCAATCGATCATTGCTTCAAATTGGTCGAAGGTCTGTCCGCCCCATGGTCGTTTGTTCAAGGATACCGTAATCACTTTTTGTCCGGCATTAGCCAATCGATGCATCAACGGCTTTAATAAATCCCAATGGTCTTGTGTCCATGGTTCGACATTATGGTAACGTGCGACAGCATAGGGGTTTTGCCATAAATCGAGATGAAACTTCCAGTCCGTCACAGACGGTAACACCTTATTGATAACATCAAGTCTCATCTTAAACGTTTTGGGCTTTTGCCCTTCTGCAAACAGGGTAATAGTACTATGATACATTCCAGCAGTAGCATCAGATGGTACATCCATAGTTATCCAGACAGGTCGGGTCTCCTGTGCCTTTAAGGCATAAGTAGTTACGGGCTCTAAAGCATCGGCGGCAAGCGAAGATGCAAAATCCTCTGGTTTTCGATACCCACAACCTTCGGCAAATTCATCGGTAATCACATATTTTACAAAGTTTAACTGGGCATGGTCCGCAGTAATTCTATCACCTTTGTCAGAGATAAAATCAGCAATTTCCAGTGCCACTTTTGTAATGGAATCTTTGCTCCAAAGCACCATTTGTGCCGATGTCCGCTCCCCTTTCCAAACAGTACCCGTCCAATTGTTTTGTTGCTTCAGTTTTGGGATTTCACTCTTTACAAAACGAATCCCGGTTGAAACCATGGAAGCCTGCAAACCTTCGGGTAAAACACTCCACTTTTCGCCTTCACTGGGCGATGGGTCTATGGGTTCTTCATAAGTCTGTGCTACGACTATTTCTTTTTGCTGCTGACAAGCCAGCATGCAAAAAAAACAACTTAGGGCTAATACGATTTTGTATTTCATCATTTTTATTTTTAATCAATTGCTATGGTATTACCTTCCGGTTTGTTTTTTTATTTGGGATACCTACCTAGTACCAAACCGTTAATACTATTTTATTACTACCTCATACTTTATAAATGGCAAGCAACTCCTTTTCATAGAAAATTGTATTCATTGGAGAGCGAACAATGGAAACGTCTGATTCCCTAACACTAAATATTTTCGATTTTTCGATACAACCCATTGGGTGGTCAGCATAATCATAATAAGAAGAAACAAAAGATATTTCACGGTATACATTTTAGTCATTATTACATTATTCTTTTTCCACGACTTTGGCATAATTGATTTCCTTGGAATCCCAATGTTTTTGCTGTTTTGCCAGCGCAGTTTTAAAACTTTCAAAATTTTTATTGTCCAATTGGGTCCACCCTACTTCGGCATATGCCGCTATACGTGGAAATGTTTGGTATTCCACATCTTTATAAGTGGGTGTCCATTCGCTCCACATCTGACATCCTGTTCCATAGATATTTTTGTGGTATTGTGACTCCAATCCTTCTGGAATAGGGTCAAAATTATAGGCCTTTTTCAACGGTGTGTATGCATAGCTGTAATCCAAATACGTATGTGTGTGGATAGAGTTTACAATACCATACCCTTTTTGGGCTGCGGCAGTCGCCAATCCCAAATCGCCTTTCCAAAAATGGATAACGACATTTTTGGCGAGTTCCGTCTCAGCATCTTTGTCATCTTTCTTTTCTTTGAATCCTTCATGGACATTAACGCCCAATATCTCGTTCCACCCCATCATTCTATGCCCGTTCTGCCCTATAAACTGCGATATTTTATTGGTAAAGTCAATCTGTAAATCAGCTGGGGTGTTGATGCCATTTTCTTGCATGAACTCTTGTACATGCGGTGCTTCTTCCCAAACCTTATAACCAACCTCATCTCCGCCAATATGAATGACCTCTGATGGGAACAGTGCAAACATTTCCCTCAGTACGTCCTTTACAAACTGTACTACCTTGGGTTTTGTCACATCATAATTGTCATAATGCCTACCAAACTTTATGGGCACGTCGATATCCTTTCCTGCAGTTCCCAACCATGTATAAGCGGCAATGGCAGCATTGCTGTGTCCGGGCATTTCAAACTCGGGAATTATGGTAATGTTTCGTTCCGCGGCATAAGCCACGATGTCCTTAATCTGTTCTTGGGTATAAAATCCACCGTGGGGCTCACCGGAGGTCTTACCACTTCCCCAAGTCTCGATTTCCGAATCTAAGCGAAAGGCACCTACCTTTGTCAACAATGGATATTTTTTGATTTCGATACGCCAACCCGCATCATCGGTCAAATGCCAATGGAAAATGTTCATTTTCAACAATGCCATTTCATCCAACATTTTTTTTACAAAGGCTTCCCCAAAAAAATAACGCGATTCGTCCAACATATAAGCACGCCACTTAAAACGGGGAGCGTCTTCAATGGCAATGGAAGGAATCAACCATTGGCCTGACGCGTTTTCCTTGTTTTCAAAGGAAAGTAGCTGGCGTAAGGTCTGTACACCATAAAAATAGCCTGCCGCGCCACTTGCCCCAATAGTCACTTTTTTGGGGGTTACCGTAAGTTGATAGGTTTCGGGTTCCACCCCTTCCACTTTAATGAATGCTATGCTTGCCCCTATACCATCTTTTACTTCGAATTGCACATTTGCCATTTCCCTAACAACCTGTTCCAAATGATTTGCCGCATTTTTTTGGGTTTCATTAGTATATCCGATAGTGAGGTTGTCCCTCAGCAGAAAGGATGATTCTGCCAAAGTCACTTTGTTGGGTTTTGGCAGTATATGTATTTCCGATGCCGTAAACGTCTTGGTCTTCTCCGTGCAACTACTTAAAGTAAATAGTGTCATTAGTATTACAAAATAGTGTTTCATTCTATTTAATTTGTTTTTCATCTTTTTTAGGTGCCGAGCCCATAGTTATTGTAAGATTCCCTCCTTTTTTTAGGGTTTCATGGGTAAAGAAGGGCGTTTCCAAAATTTTTCCATTCAGTTTGATTTGTTGCACATATTTGTTTTTTGGTGTATTGTCAATAGTTTTTATGATAAATGTGTTCCCGTGTTCCAAGGCAATTTCGACTTCGTCAAAGAGTGGTCTGCCAATGGTATATACGGGATTTCCCGGTGCCAATTGGTAGAAGCCCATGCTACTTAAGATGTACCATGCGGACATTTGCCCACAATCTTCATTGCCGATGATTCCGTCCGGTTCCGCAGTATAAAAATTGGTAAGGATGTTGTCCAGGATCTTCTGTGCTTTCCAATCCTGCCCAATATAATTATATATGTAGGCGATATGATGACTGGGTTCGTTGCCATGGGCGTATTGTCCTATAAGTCCCGTAATGTCGCCACTGGCATGTTCACCTTCGATTTCCGATGAGGTCGAGAACAGTGAATCCAATTTTTTTGCAAATACGTCCGTACTTCCATACAAATTGACAAATCCTTTGATATCATGGGGTACAAACCAATTCCATTGCCATGCGTTTCCTTCTACATAATCGGATTCTTCATGGCTTGAATATTTTGGATTAAATGGGGTAGCCCAAGAGCCGTCCTTGTTTTTGCCCCGCATAAAACCGGTTTCGGCATCAAAATACAAGGCATAATTTTTGGCCCGCTTCTTAAATACATTGGCAATGGAATCTTGTCCGGCAATTTCGGCCAACCTCATGACACACCAATCGTAATATGCGTTTTCCAATCCGTAGGAAACCGATTTGGTTATCTTATCTGAAGGAATATGTACCCCTTGATTGATATACTTGTTATGCCCAGTCATTATCCGATGCTTTTTAGGGTCGTTTGCCAAGGCAGGTAGATCGGGCAAATAGGAAGCGCTGGTCATTGCGGCCTGCAAGGCCAGTTCCTTATCAATGCCGGAAAAACCTTTGGATAGTGCGTCTGCCAAATTGGCCGCCGCTGGATAGCCCACCATGGTGCCCGTATAGTTGGAGGCCAAGGCCCATTTGGGCAAAATGCCGCCTTGTTGGTATTTGAGTAACAGGTCATTGGCCCATTCCACCGTACGCTTTTCATCAATAATGCTCATTAAGGGGTGCAATGCCCTAAACGTATCCCATAATGAGTATACGGTGTAATAGGTCTGCCCGTGTTTTGCCCGGTGTATTTTTTTATCCATCCCCCAATAACGACCATCGATATCTTGATAGACCATGGGGGCTATCATACTATGGTACAAAGCCGTATAGAAGATGGTTCGTTTTTTGTCATCCGGAGTCTGTATCCGAATGCGCCCCAATTCCGTTTTCCACGTATTTTTATGGGCATTTACAATGCCTTCAAAATCCCAGTTGGGTGACTCGGTCTTTAGATTGTTTTCCGCACCGGACCTATCCACCGGTGAGATGCCCACTTTTATAAGTAGTGGCTCATTGTCCGCCAGTTGGTCAAAGGTCAAATAGGAATATACATCGGTTCCTTTATATTGGTGACGGGCTTGGTCTTTATTGGATTCTTTTCCGTCCACCATTACGGAATGTACCTTGAACGGACTGGAAAATTCCATATAAAAATATACCTTATGTTCCGTGGCCCATCCCTTACTGTATTTTAGGCCCCTGATGGTCCGTTCGTCCACAAACTCCAGTTCATTGGTTACGTTGTCGTGGCCCCATGTGCGTTGTAAAATATGACCAACATCCACAAGCAATTGTTTTTTTTCATCTTCCGAAAAGAAATACCGATGCATACCGGTACGTAGGGTAGTGGTAAGATCCGCTTTTACACCGTAATTTTTAAAGGTTACGGAATACTCGCCTACGGTAGCTTGCTCATCTTCTTTATTAAAGAGGGCGATGGGCTTATTTTCAGGAACTTCCCCTGTAAAGGGCAGTAAAAGCAGATCGCCCATATCACCTATGCCCGTTCCACTTAGATGTGTGTGCGAAAATCCATAGATGGTACTATCTGCATAATGATAACCGCTGGAGGCGTCCCAACCATTTAATTTGGTGTCAGGCCCCAACTGTACCATTCCGTGTGGCAGAACGGGACCGGGAAAGGTGTGCCCGTGAAAACCGGTCCCTATAAAGGGATCTACGTGAGCCAATACATCTATTTTTTTGGATGTTTTCTGTGCCGCATCCTTTGGTACACAGGAAAGCATGATGATACAAAAGAGATATAAAGGATTGGGCTTCATCATTGGTCTAGTATAAAGGAACTTTTTAATTTAAAATCTTTGGACGAATCGCCTATACCAATATTGAACGTCCCTTTTTCTGCCTTAAAAACCCCCTTGTCATCAATCAATTGCAAGTCTTTTGGATGCAGCTCAAAACTGATGTTTTTTTCCTCTTTTGGTTGGAGTTTGATACGATCGAAGCCCCTTAACTGCCATTCATAAGTGGTGCGCGAAGCCACTTCGTCATTCACATACAATTGCGGCACCACATCTCCCGCACGGTTGCCCGTATTTTTCACTGTAAAACTGACGGAAAGGCTGCCAGAGGTAGTCGTGATATCACCTTTTATCTTTAGGTCGGAATAGGAAAAAGAAGTGTAACTAAGTCCGTATCCAAAGGGATACAGTTCGGTGACCACCCTGCTTTCCCCGGTACCATTGGGACCGTCCTTGGCCTGTCCTCCGTACTCCCCTGGAAACCAAGCCTCCAAAATGGCATCGGCCTGCCTATCGGCATAATTTACGGAAAGTGGATGTCCATTGAGCAACACTACTATCAGGGGTTTATTGGTTTTTGAGAGTGCCTTTAACAGTTCCTTTTGATGGCCGGGCAAGTCCAGACTGGTGCGACTGAGGTTTTCGCCTACCATGGTCTCATCCTCACCCAAAAAAAGGATAACAGCATTGCTTTCATTGGCCTTGTTCACTGCTTCTGCAATCATGGTTTTTTCTTCCTTGTCCAAGGGAACGTCAAAAACTTCCGAATCTGGCCAATGAGCGTCCTTGATATGGATTCCCTTGGCATACAGGACTTTGACATTTGTGTCCTTCAGATATTCACGGATACCCCGATATCCGGAGATGACATCGTTTTGCAGGGCGCCGTACCTACTAATGGAGCTTGAGGTCGATTTGGCTGTGGGGCCACAGACCAATACGCTCTTCAATACCTTTCCGTTCAAGGGCAGGGTGCTACTATTTTTAAGGAGTATAATGGACTCACGGGATGCCCTAAGGGACAATGCCCTGTGTTCCGGGCTTCTTACGGTCTTATCGGCCACGGGCTCATCCCTGTAGGGCCTATCGAAAAGCCCTTCTTTAAACTTTACCGAAAGCACTTCACGTACCCTTTTGTCCAACAGTTCCTCCGAAATGCTTCCTTCCGCTACCAGCTCCCGTAATGGCTCAATAAAGTTTTTGGGATGGTTGAACGTGGTACGTACATTAAGACCGGCCGTAATGGCCTTAAGAACGGCTTCCTTATACGAATTGACCACCCTGTGCTTGCTGTATATGTAGGCGAGCGCATCACTATCGGAGACCACATAGCCCTTAAAACCATAGGTGTCCCGTAGTAGTTCGGTCAAAAAATAGTGGCTTCCGGTGATAGGTTCCCCGTCATAATCGTTGTACGAACTCATAACCCCTGAAATAGCGGTTTCCTGGATTGCCCGTTTGAACGGATAAAGGTACATTTGGTGCATATCGCGCCATGTAAGGTGTGGATCTAAGCGTACATGGCCGTCCCTGCCTCCTTTTGGTACCGAATACACAGCATAATGTTTTAGGGTATTGACCACGCCTTGTTCTTGAATGCCCCTGCTCAACCGCACCCCATATTCGGATACCAAGAAAGGGGCTTCGCCAAAGCTTTCTACAATGCGACCCCAACGTTGGTCCCTGGCCACATCCAATACCGGGGAATAAATATTATGGTAACCTAAGACATAAGCTTCCCTGCCTATGGTCTTGCCTACTTTGTACAACAGCTCGGGGTTCCATGTGGCCCCCATTCCTATTTGGGCGGGAAACGAGGTGGCCTTCACATGGTTAAGGCCGCGTATGCCCTCATTCGTAAACTCTACGGGAATTCCCAAGCGGGTATCCTCCACAAAAAATTTCTGGATCTGGTTCAACGCCCAGACATGTTTAGCGTAGGGAAATGTATATTTTGCTTTGTCCGAAACCCCGTTGGAGGCCTCGTCAATATTGGCCAATCCATCCTTCCAAAGTTCGTTCTTCCATTGTGGTACGGGAAGTTCATCCGTGGCCACACGCCCATAGCCATATAAGGTGACCAACTGCATGGTCTTTTCTTCCACTGTCATCTGGGACAAAAGGTCATCCAAGCGTTCGTCCGTAGTCAGGGCGGTGTCCTCATAAGGGTCCTTGCTTCCGTTTTTGTTGAAATCTATCCAATCTTCATGGTATATTAATTCTTGTTGTGACAATATAACATGTATTGGCATACATATAAAGATGATACCAATTAACAACAAGTTTCCGTATATGGATTCAACACTATTCATATTCTAGACTGGACAGATCTTTTTATACGTATATAATAAACCAAGCTATAGAAAGATTGAACTCTCTTGGAATAACCAAAAGCCATGAATTTAAGTTGGGCTGGTTCATCAGTGCAAAAATTTGACCTCAAAACTAGTTGTCATATATTTTTCTTATAATTTAGGTCGGTGCTCTCTTATACAAACTTTTTTCAAAGACTCCGAAAGGACAAACATCTTAAATTCATTCTCTCGATTACCATCAAGACCACGGAACAAAGCACAGTTTTCGAAAGCAACATTATATTTTATTTTTTCTTAGGATTATTCGATAGAATGCAATTGTATCATTAAGTGCCTTGTCTAAATCCCATTTAGGCTCAAACCCTTCATATTTGAACTTCTCAATTGATGCTTTTGAATGTACGATATCACCTGGCCGTTTCTTAGCAAATTCCAATCGCGATTTAGAATTTGTCAATTCAATGATTCTATTGGCCAAATCCAAAATGGAAATACTCTGACCAAATGCTACATTAAAAACTCCATTCCCTTTTTCCATAGCATATATATTTGCATTAACCACATCCTTTACATAAACAAAATCCCTAGTCTGATTTCCATCTCCGTGAATGGTCAATGGCTCATTCAAAAGAGCTTGATGAATGAAAATGGGTACAGCTGCCGCATAAGTAGAATTCGGATTTTGACGTGGGCCAAACACATTGAAGTAACGCAAGGACGCCGTAGCAACATCCCATTGTTCCTTATAAATCTTTAAATAGTATTCCCCGTCAAGCTTGGTTACCGCATAGGGAGTCATGGGCTCAGGTAACATATTCTCGAATTTTGGGAGTGTTGGATTACTACCGTAAATCGCCGCTGAACTTGATAAAACCACCTTGCATTCGGGATTTTTTTTAGCGGCCTCAAGGACATTCAATGTTCCCTTGACATTTATGTTTATACAATCTTCAAGATTCTTTAAAGATTCTGGAACACTCACCATGGCCGCCAAATGGAATATTCCCTTTGCCCCTTTGGCAAGTTCATATAAGAGGTTTTCATCCAGAACATCTCCTTGCACAAATTTAACATCCAATTCTTCGATGTTTTTCTTGAACCCGGTACGGAGATTGTCCAAAACTATGACCTCGTGCCCAAGTTCATTTAGTTCATTTGCTATATGACTTCCAATGAAACCAGCACCTCCGGTTATCACATATTTATCCATTCAACAACTATTTACTTTCCCAGTCCAATTTTCCGTAATTTTCTTTAAGGTATTTCTTGACCGCCACAATATCTTCTTTGGCCGTTAAATCTGGAACATGCTCAGAAAATGGTATACCAATAGCCGTTTTTGGATTGTCTTTCAACATATTCAAAAAAGCGGTTGGCAACTCTTTTTCGTTCCGTATCGGATGTACCGGACAATTTTTTAGGTAATTGTAGATATTACTCCCATCGAATTTAAATATGTTCATACTTACCCTGAGCTTTCCAAATTCATCCTTATACCTTTCAATCTCTTTTTCTGATGGTTTTTCCATGATTTCTTGAAGATGTCCCTCACCATCCATCTTGGTAAGGGCAAATCTCGAAATGCGTTCCAATGGAAATAGCAAAGCATCACGATCATAGGCTATAAATGCATTTGGCGAAGGAGTTTTTCGCAACGCTTCAAAAGCTTCCACAGAGTACAGGTTGTCACTGTTACATACGGTATAACTAGTTTGGTTAAGATACGGGAACTGTTCTACAGCCTGAAAGAGAGCATCAGCTGTACCAAAAGGTTTAATTCGATTTTCGGGAATGTATTGGGTGGCAAACGAAATCTTCAGTCCATGAAAAAAATTGTCTTTGTCGTTACTACCATAAAACTCCTTAAAAAGCTCTCCCTTCTCCCCAGTCACAATACAAACTCTTTCATAACCCGCTTTTTTGGCATTTAACAATACATAATCCAACATTGGACGACCGTTCTGCCCTACACCTATCAAACCTTTGCTTCGCTCATTTGCTTGTTTGATATCTTGTTCAGTAAGTTCCAATTCATCGGAAGCCTTTTTTTTCATACGTGAAGAGGCCCCTCCTGCAAGAATTACTAAATGTAAATGTTCTTTCATTTGAAGTTATTTTGATTTAATTATTCTTGCCCCTTGATCTACAGTAACCGCATATGCATCTTTTGCTCCAGCACTTAGCAGGACGTCTATAACTTTGTCTTGATTACCATCCCTGCTCAGAACAACTATACTACCACCTCTGCCTGAGCCAACAATCTTAGCTCCCAATGCACCGGCATTTATTGCTCCATCAATCATTAAATCTATCTGAGGAAGTGTAATGCCCAGATATTTCTTTAAAATATTATGATGTTCAGTCATTAGCCGACCAATATATTCAACATTCCATTTGGGCTTACGAAACTCCTCTAATGCCCTTCTGGTAATATCATGATTCAATACTGCCGCTTCCAAGTAAACTCGTAAATCATCACTCACACAATTTAACAACTTGGGCAAATCTGCCTTGCTAGCTTTGCTTATTTTAAACCCCGGTAATTTCTCTTTTATCTGACGTATCGCCAGCAAAGCTTTCTCCTTTAACTCCCCTAAAACTCCTGTGGTATCTTTTGGGATTCCGGATTCTGCCACTATCAACCCAGGCAAATGCTCATAAAATAGTTCATAGTTAGTGTGTTTTCCGGTTTCCAAATACATAATATTCCCTAGTCCAATACTATATTGATCCATTTTTCCACCAGGAGCATCATGAAAAGTGACCTCAGCGACATGGGCAATTCTAGAAATAAACTCTTTAGTTACAGCGATATTACAACCATAGGCCTCTATCAAAAAACGAATCCATGCAGTCACCACTGCGCTTGAACTGGACGTCCCTGCGTTGATGGCAATATTTCCTGAAATGGTAATATCGTATCCCATATCGGGTGAGCAACCGTACATACCAAGGACTTTAATAGCGGCCAAAAAATGATCGCCAACCGCAACCCTGCCTATCCCTGCATTAAGATCAATGATTCGTTTTTCACCAATATCCGGTTTGTTAATGACAAGGCTCATTGTGTGATTTCTTTTTGCCACTAATCTGATATGCCTATCAATAGCACATGCAATAACGGGAAGCCCAAGATAATCTTGGTGATCTCCAAAGAGACATGTCCTGCCAGGAGCAACTACAACGATTTTATCCAATACCGTTTTAGGATACATAATTTTAAAGTATTAGGATTTACCAATCATTTAGAATACTTGATAAACACTCAATAATCAAATTTTATACAAGATACCAAAAAAACGTTATCGTTAACGCAATGTGTTATCGTTAACGCAAATTAGATGAAATATTTTAATATATTTAGGCTTTATGAAAAAAAAATACTCTCTAAAAGATATTGCAGAAAGGTCAGGAGTTTCTGTGGGTACCGTAGACCGGGTAATTCACAAAAGAGGAAGGGTATCAAAAGAATCTATTGAAAAGGTCAGTGAAGCTTTAAAAGAACTCAACTACACTCCAAATCCCGTAGCTCGTTCCCTCAGGAATAATAAGCACTATAAAATCAATGTATTAATCCCTGACCCAAAAAAGGATTCTTATTGGATACCATGTGAAAAAGGTATCGAAGAAGTAATCATGGAATTCCGTGCTTTCAATCTTCAAATTGATGTTCAAAAATATAGTCCATCCAGTCCAAGATCATTTGCATCAGCGCGAAAGGAGATACTAAGAAATAATCCAGATGCCATTTTATTCGTACCTCTTTTTGATAAAGAGAGCGAGCTACTGTTGAAAAAACTGAACAAAATGAACATAACAACGGTTACCTTCAACAGTCCTCCCAGAAAGGGAAACAATAAGTTTGTAGGACAAGATCTTTTTTTAAGTGGTAGAGTTGCCGCAAAACTTATTCAAAAGTCAATCCCATCTTCTTCCGAAATTGCGATTATCCATATTGACGAGTCCATTAACAATTCTATTCATATGCAAAATAAGGAAAAGGGATTTAAAAATTATTTTGAGAGTGAAAATGATAATAGGCATATTCATGTACTGACTACAAAAACTGAAGAAATCGAAATCTCTTTAGAAAACTTATTGGAAGAAAATCCAAATTTACAAGCTTTTTTTGTGACCACATCTAAGTCTTATAAAGTAGTAAACGCAATAGAAAAACTTGGGATTCAGGCAAAAGTAGTTGGGTATGACCTATTGGAAGAAAACATTAATTATCTCTTAAATGGTAGTATTGAATATCTTATTCATCAAATGCCCAAACTTCAAGCCTCTATAAGCCTTAGAGGTATTATCGAAAACTTACTCTTCAATAAAGTGTTATTCCATAAACAATTACTCCCAATTGAGATAATAAACTCAGAAAATGTAAAAAGTTATTTGTAGAGTAAGTTTCCTATACCACCAATTCAAGTATTCCAAAGGAGGTCGGAACATGAAAATCAGGATTTTGTGTTTTGGAATCAATCCATGTAATCCAGCTTATTTTAGCTTCTTGGGTTTTGTTTTTCGGCAACTTTTTACAATCTGCACGATAAATACCTGCCTCAATACAATTATCACGAATTAGATTTAGGTTCCGGAGGGATTTCTTACTAATAGTAATGTCCACCCTATAACCTCCAGATAGTAATTCGCTTTTTGTCCATATGTGCCCTTGTGGCCAGGCCCAGTCAGTATTAAGTTTCCTGTAAAATTAGGCTGAATAATCCAAAACTCTTCCTTTGGCATCAATCTCAATACCATAATATAGTTTCAAGTCTTTATCTGATCTAAAAAAAATTTCTACTCTATCGGATTGCGCAACATCAATTTTAACGTTCTCATTTCCATCATAGAGCAGAATATTATCATCCATCACTACATAATTAAGATAGACATATTCGTTACTATGCAAAGCTCTGAATACAGTGGTCTTACAAAATGTATTTTCCCAAGGTCTCTTAAAATCTGTTATAACATTAGCTGTTTCCCAAAAACCATTAGGCAATTTAGAAATTGCTTTCGAAGAAAAATCAACTCCCTTAATTATATACTTCTCTTGTTTAGATTTCCTCATTGGCATAAAATGAATATTTATTAAAAATTACAATATAGCTTACAAGAACTCAATAATATTACTGAACCAATTGCAAAATCAATAAGACAATTTTTTCATAATCAACTTAGACTTGTTTAGCTTCAAGATTAGTTGAAGGAAACCGTAAGGTTTCCCTAAAGCGAAGCGTCGATAAATATACTTTCTTTTATCAAATGGCTTTTCAATTGCCGTGGGGAAAGAAGTTTTGGTCGTAGCTTCAAATGTTGTCTGATGTTTTACTTTTCCCGGGGAATAGCCGTAGCGTTCATGGAAACAGGTAGTAAAATAAGAATTACTGCTAAAACCAACCTTGTAGGCGATTTCGGAGACGGTTGCCACATCTTTCTGCAACATTTTCAAGGCCTCCCTAAGTCTTAATTCCCTAATAAATTGACTGACGGATTGTCCTCGAATTCGCTTCAGTTTTCTATGGAGTTGTGAACGGCTTGCCCCATAGGTTATAGCAAGTTCTTCAACGCCGAAGTTTTCATTTTCAAGGTTGGTAAGCACAATTTCCTCGAGCCTTTCGATAAAATTCTCATCTTGACCCTTGTAATCCAAAGAAGTCATTCTGAATACTATTGATGAATAGGGGAATACTTAAAGATACTAAATTTCAATGCCAACAGCAATCAGCCAATATTGGGGGTTACTTAAGGTCAAACATAATATCGTACCCAACAGATAAAGGAATATGGAATCCTTTTTTATCCCTTTTAAAAGAATCGATGGAAAGTAAAAAAAGGGGAATTGGTCAGAAACCCAAGTTGGTTTGTTTTTTATCCAACCTTCTAAGAAGTAGGTATCCATGATGCTTTTTGTCGCCAACCTGGACGGTGTCGCAGGTTATACGATACAGTTTTAAATCGTTTTCTTGAAATTCCACCCTTATGGTGTCCACACTTGAAATGGACCTACCCATAAACCTGGATTCAGTGACAAACCTATACGTATTGTCCTCCAATCGCTGCCAGTTCCCCTTCCAGGACGATTTAAGGACCTCCCAAGTACCATCCGCTCGAAATTTTTCGATAAAACCGGCGGTACCCACGTCGGTTGATATGACCTTGTCCGTACCGCATTCATGGATATAGAACCCCATACGCTGCCATTGGCCCACCAAGGGGTCCTCTTGCGCCATTCCGTAGCATGAAAAAAATATGGACAACCATAGGAATGTTCTCATTTTCTATATTCTATTATGGTAGGTTGCTGTTAAGAAGTAATAATAGGGGATACTGTGCTATCGGCACAGCACCAATGCACAACCGATAGGAAAACAGGAATATCCGATCAAAGTAATATTGAACCAAAGCCATCATACCCAATTTGCATAGGATTACTGTTCAAATTTTGATTGAAGGGGAAAAGGGGTGGTTTGCATAGAAATCAAACATTATTTCAAAAAAAGTAGGAAAACTTGGAACAAACCCCTAGATTTGGCGAATCAGTTCTATAGTAACTGAGAAAAAAGCCCTTTTACGAATACGAACAATGCTATCAGGCAAAAGGGCTACCCTTTCCATAAAACAATATCTGGGGTTTCTTATTTTAGGACACCTGTGCTTTAATTGGGGATTATTCGGACAAACGATCGCTCCCCCCACCCCTACGGCAAGTACTTTTACCATTTATGGTTTTACTACCTCCAGCATATATCCTCCAAACGGTTATACGGGAATGCCATCATTCAATCCTAATTCGAACCAACTAGCTGTTTACGAAGCAGATGCCCGGAACGTTGCGCAAGCTGAGCGGATGAGAAAACAACTGCTTGCCGAGGCAGAAGCTACTTTTGGATATGGAGTGGACACCTCCCTTCCTTCTTTTAAAAATTCAAAAGGTGCCCAGCATTACCAAAATGCATACGCCCGCCTATTGGCGATGCAGCATAGCCCCTTCTCCGTTAAAAAGGCCACTTTTATCATTGAGAACGCTTTCTATGAAGAGACAAAGGAGTATATGGAATTTGAAAGGGCCATTAAGCAAACAGGTGATTTCCTTAGGGAAAAGATGAAGGAACTGAAATTGGACAGCAACAGCAACCTGGCCAAAAACTATCTGCTTTTCCAATTCTTTGCGGACACCTTGGAAATCAGATCGAAGGGATTGAAGCATTTGCCATTCGAGTATGACTTTGATGACTTTTGGGGGAAGCGGGACTGGAGCAATATGTTTGTCCATAAACTACTGTTGACCGGAAAAGGGCAATGTAGTTCCTTACCCAAACTGTATTTGATCCTTGCCGAGGAAATCGGTGCAAAAGCCCATTTGGCCCTATCCCCCAATCATTCCTACATCAAGTTTCCGGATGATGCCGGGCACTGGCACAACATTGAACTGACCAACAACATGCTCACTACGGACGCCTTTATCCTGAATTCAGGTTTTGTCAAGTCGGCAGCCATCCAAAACCGGATTTTTATGCATCCCCTGGATGAGAGGGAATTCCGCTCCCACTTGTCCCCACTATTGCTGTAACCTTACCTTTTGGAATTAGTAAAGACAAGTTATGCAAAACAATCGGCGAACTTCTCCCTCCATATTTAAAAACAACATTTTGCAGTTTTATTTCTTCATTATAAAAACCAAAACTGTTTGAGTCTTTTTCCATTTTATCCTCATCTTCGATTGAATGTATCTCGGATAATCTCTCTAGACTAATTTTGGCATCTTGGCCTGATTGAATGAACCCTACAAAGTTTCTAATGGGCGAATTAAGTTGGCCAATGATATATTGGACAGAAAGCATCATACCCAAAGTAAGATGACCATCTATAACTGCTTTGGCGGCAATAAATGTTATCACAATATTTTTCAATTCATCTATAAAACGCCCTCCATTATTTTGAGTCTGCGATAATGTCAGTCCTTTTATCGAAATCTTAAAAAGCTTGGCCTGAATCTCTTCCCATTCCCAACGTCTTCTTTTTTCTGAACCATTGAGTTTAATTTCTTGCATTCCAGAAATCAATTGATGAAGACTACTTTGATGCTCAGCTGTTTGATCAAACCTTTTATAATCAAGTTCTGCTCTTTTCTTCAGAAATAAAAGAGTCCATGAAATATACATGAGGGAGCCAATGAGGAAAATTATAAAGATTGTGAAGGAATAATACGCCAAGATTGCCCCAAATATTATTACATTGAATACTGAAAAAAGAGTGTTCAAGCTAGAAGTAGAAAGAAAGTTCTGGATTCTATTGTGATCATAAATTCTTTGTATGATATCCCCTGTCTTTTTTGAATCAAAGAATGCTATCGGAAGTCGCATCATTTTAGTAAGAAAATCAGATATCAAACTAATGTTAACACGTGTAGTTATATGTAATAAAATCCAGCTTCGAACCATATTAACACTGGTCTGAGACATGAACAATACTAATTGGGCAATTAGTATCAAATAAATGAAATTCAGGTTTTCAAAACGTATCCCATAGTCAACAATAGCCTGTGTTAAAAATGGGAAAATCAATTGAATTAGACTACCCACAAAAAGACCAAGGAATAATTGAAAAATTAGTTTTTTGAATGGCTTGAAATAGACAAATAGATATTTCAAGCCTATCTTTCTGTTTTCTTGGGGATGTAAATTATAAAACCTAGGTGTCGGTTCCAGTAACAACAAATAGCCCCTATCAGTGCTTAGGCTATTACTAGTTCCCATCCAACCATCAATAAAATCCTTCACTTGATACTTTAAAATACCGTGTCCAGGGTCTCCAATAATGACAGTTCTTTCACTTATTTCATAAATCACCACAAAATGACCTTGTCTCCAATGTGCAATGCAGGGAAGGGGAATTTCTTTTTTTAGACTTAAAAAATCAGTTGTAACCGGCAAAGAATGAAAACCAATGTCTTCGGCAGCTTCGGCCAAACCACCTAAAGAAACTCCTTCTCTAGTAATAAAAGACTTTCTTCTTAATTCTTCTGTAGAATAGGTCTTCCCATAATAAGATGAAATCATCTTCAAACAAGTGGGCCCGCAATCCATTATGTCCAATTGCTTAAAAAACGGATATTTCTTTAGTCTAAAACCCATTTGTCTAAGCAAGTGAAACTATTTTTTAGATTTTGATACCCGATAGGAAAAACTCAACATCAAATATCTATTTAAAACAGAACTTTGTGAATCTTGAATATAATCTTCTCCTGTATATCTGGAGTTTTTCACATTTTCATTTAAAAGGTCAAAATATCTGATTTTTAGAAATCCTTTATTTTTAAAAAAACTATATCCAAGACTTGCGTTCCAAAAAACATTTGAACTTTCAAATCCGGGGCCAATATCTGGTCTTGAATTGAAAACTACATCATTTTCAAAAATTAGTCCTTTGGGGAAATTTAAGGATGTTTTTAGGGATACTTCATGGGACAAAATACTCGTATTGGCAAAAAGTTCAGGACTATAATTTGTCAGGACTATCCTTGGACTATAAGAAGTTTGAAGATCAAAAATATCGCCGTCGTTCAAACTCATTCTAAATGTGGGATATAGGCTCCATCTATCTATTTTATAACTAAGGCCATTGGTAAAATTGTTTCTCCTGTAGAGTCTTGAATTGAACCCTAAATGATACCTAATCCTGCCATTTTCAAAATTTTTTGTTTTACTCAAGGAAACTCTAAAATTACCATCGATATTTCCATCTGTATTTGTATATGAAGTTGTCCTTATCAATTCATCATTTGTATTTCTGATAATTGAAATATCATCTCTAAAAAGACTCACTTTACCATAAACAAAAAAGCCAACTTTGGATTTTGAATTGTAATTATTGTAATTTATACTAATATCCTGTCTGTATATTCTATCAAGAGATGGATTCCCGAGGTAAATATTGGTTAAGTCAATTTCATTTGGTACGGGAAGAAAATATCTTTTATTTGGCAAATCCACACTAGTATTGTAGATAAATGTAAATTTCTCCCTACTACTTAGTTTGTAAGACAAATATGCATCTACATAAAAGTCATTATAATAAGAATCCCTTGTAAAATCCAAATTAGATTCAAATCCGTTGATTTTTGAATAATAGACCCCTCCAAACAACGATAAATCCATTTTCTCAGTATTAAATTCAATTCCCAGATTTGGAAGGAAATACGAAAACTTATTATCAAAATCCGTACTCAATCTTGTTATAAAAAATTCGTTCTCCAGATTATGACTTTCAAAAACGTTCCTTTGGGTTTCAAAGACTTGATAATTGTACCTTATTGATGGAATTAAAAAAGTATTCTTGAAAATTTCATCCTTCACTTCCATTTTTCCATTAAATTGAAAATTTTCAATTTTTTGATCCACGGATTGTGAGGTTAAATCAACATTTGAATCTCCATTTTCATCAAAAATGTCCACGTTATTCGAAATTTCTTGTTCAATATCTTCATTGTTAAGTCTTGAAAAAACCTCGAAAGCGAAATACTCACCTGGTTTTTTGAATTTTCTAACCAGACCTAATTTAGATGATAAGTCCTCATTTTTACCTTCATTGAAAAAATCACTAGTAATTTGATTGATTATTGTGCCATTCAACCTTGTAGATTTTCCTACAACATTTTCTCTATCATTATCAGTTCTTATTCTAACTCTGGGTACAACTGAGATTTGTGTTAGGGAGTCTGGACGTAATTTTAGGTCTACATCAAATCTATGACTTCGTTCCAAAAAATCCTGATTAGCTTCTGATTCATTGACATAGCTGTTTTCTGGAAGAAAATATTGCCTTTCTACAATGTCGGTATTTTTTACATCTACATCAGAATAGAAATATTCCCCAGTAATATCTATATTGGAACTCAATTCATCCGAAAAATTTAAACCAGTATCATTACTTGAAGATATGCCTTTCAAATTTCCCCTCCATGATAAATTCCTTGCATTTGAACTTAATTCGGATAAATCATCGTATGTAAAACCCGGATTATCTATATTGTTGCTTCCACCTAAAACTGTTAATCTCTGTTCTTTGTTAAAATAGTTTCCTATTCCACTGATTTGATATTCTCCGTCATCTCCAACGCCTGCCAGGAGATTACCAAAAAATCCTTTGCTATTATCTTTTTTTATGGTCACATTAATTTCTTTTTCATCGCTTTTGGCATTGGCGCCCGTGAATTCTTCAAGCACACTTTTTTTATCAACAACTTGAACTTTGTCAATTATATCAATAGGCAGATTTTTAAGGGCTATCTTGGTATCACTACTAAAAAATGACCTGCCGTTTATTTTAATTCCACTAACTTGATTCCCATTTACATCAATACTTCCATCATCTTCAACAGTGACTCCAGGTAAAACTCTCAATAAATCTTCAAGCGTAGAATCCAACCTTAGACGAAATGAAGCTGCATTAAACTCTAATGTATCTTTTTTTACAAGAATTGGCGGAATTTCTCCTATTACTTCTGTTTCATTCAGTTCAAAAATAAATGGCTTTAGCTTAATTATTCTTAGGTCTATATTGGTTCCATCCAAATCCATATATTTTTCGATTGTCTGATAACCATTATATGAGACAAGAAACCTTATCCTTTTATCTTGGGTATCTGTTGTCAATTTGAAATCTCCGAACTGATTACTTATAGTGTATGAAATAAGGGAGCTATCTGACACTTTCTGTGCAAATACAGTAGCTGCCTCCAATTTTTCGTCGGTATCAATGTCTTTGATTGTACCCGTGATACTAACTTCTTGGGAATTTCCTAGTAGAGATAGAAAGCTAAGAGCTAAAAGAATAATATACTTTCTCAATCTATCTGGAATTTAGATTAAATCAACAAAAAAATGAGTTTTAAAAGTATGATTTAAAAGGAAAAAACACCACATAAAAACCCTAATTAATCTATGGTTTTTGGGCAAAAATACCTCCATGCCATTTGGAAGTACATTAAAATCAATGATGTGAAACTGCCCGAAGACTATTCTTATTTGCTGATAAAAAATAAGAGTGATTATATGTAATTTGTAGGACTATGGATAAAGATGTAGTTTATTTGTTTTACGGGATAACGACAATTCTGGGTTTTTTGACATGTTTTAGTATATATCTTATCAGAAAGGCCTACAAGGAAAATGAAAGGGTAGAAAGACATCAATTTGAAAAAGGGTATGATTTATATGACAGAAAAAAATCAGACGATATTTTGCTTAAAGCGCATGGATACGTTTTCAATTTTGGGACTCTCCTAGCAATCTTTTCAGGAATGGGATTTATATTCTTTCTAGTAGTTAGTATTTGGGGTTAACATATACTTCATTTATAAGATAAATGTGTGGCCTTTCTGCGCTTCCTTTTGCTTCAGCGATAGGTGTGTGTGACAACTTATGGGGGTTACGCTCCTTTTTTATTATACTTGTCCTAACTATAAAATTACCACTAATGATTGCATTGAACGTTTACCAGGTATTCTTCCACAAATTCCCTTGATTTGTAAAGTCCCGAATTTATTATCCCAATCTTTGTATCGAACCATAAATAAAGGGAATCCACACTATGTTGTTGCCCAATGGTAGGTAGGGACAAACCAAGAAAGCCAAGCGTCAAGAAAAGAGTTGATGCTTTTTGAATGGGAAAATGAAAAACTAAGAAGATTAGTTTTCTTATGACCAAAATAGGACTTGTTTTGAATTAGCTCTTCTTAAAGATAAATAATCGTCAATTCAAAACAAAAGTCCTATGCATTCATTTCTGATTAGAAACTATTTCGATGGTTTAATGCTATATTTCCAATAATTCAAGCTTGGAATTGCATATACATCAATGGTCGAATAAAAGGAAATACTTTTTCCTACAGGCTTTTTCCATTCACATTTTTAGAATGGATTGCTTGTGTGGGAAGGTTTTCCACTGGGTCAATTCCTTACTTTTTGGATAATCGCCAAGGTGTTCCTTACCAAACTTTCAAGCTTTTGAAAATCCTTAGCGGCCAAAATGTCCTTGCTGATCAGCTTTGACCCCATGCCCACGCAGGTTACGCCTGCTTCAAACCAGGCCCTTAAATTGTCTTCCTCGGTGCTTACGCCACCTGTGGGCATAATGCTGGTCCACGGTTGTGGCCCTTTTATCGCCTTGACAAAACCGGGGCCATAGGTCGACCCGGGAAAAAGTTTAACGATTTCACAGCCCATCTCCTCAGCCTTGTTGATTTCGGTCAACGAACCACAACCGGGCGACCAAAGCACTTTTCTTCGGTTACATACCATAGCAATGTCTTCGCGCAATGATGGGGTTACCACAAAATTTGCCCCCATTTGCAGGAACAGCGAGGCCGCTCCGGCATCCGTAATGGAGCCTACACCCATTACCATTCCCGGTAATTCGGCAATGGCATAGTGGTTCAATTCCGAAAAGACTTCAAAGGCAAAGTCGCCCCGAGCCGTGAATTCCATTAATCGTGCGCCACCATCGTAACAGGCTTTGAGCACTTTTTTTCCCAATTCCACATCGGGATGGTAGAAAAGGGGCACCATCCCGGTACCCCTCATGATATTTGCTACTTCAATTCTTGAATATTGTGCCATAGTAAAATTATCTAGCTACCCTTCCGGAGGCGTCGCCACCCATTAATTTTTCAACTTCCGGCACCGTGACCAAATTGGCATCCCCCTTAATGGTATGTTTTAGGCAGGAAGCCGCCACAGCAAAATTCAAAGCGTTCCGATCATCTTCAGGATATTTAAGCAATCCATAGATCAACCCGCCCATAAACGAGTCTCCACCGCCCACACGATCCACAATATGGGTGATTTGATATTCCGGGGACTTGTACATGGTCTTCCCATCATAAAGCACTCCGGCCCATGTGTTATGGGATGCCGACAGGGAGCCCCTTAATGTGGTGATCACCTTTTTGGCCCTGGGAAACCGCTTCATCATTTGTTGGCAAACCGAAAGAAAAGCTTCCGCTTTAACATGTTCGCCCTGGGTGGTAATGTCCAGACCTTCCGGTTGTATCCCAAAGTGTTTTTCTGCATCTTCCTCATTGCCCAAAACAATATCGCAGTAGGAAGTCAGTTCGGACATGATCGCTTCCCTATCCCCTCCGTACTTCCAAAGTTTGGCACGATAGTTTAAATCGGTGGAAATGGTCACCCCCATTTCGCTGGCCGTTTGTACCGCTTCCAAACAGGCATCTGCCGCACCCTGTGAAATTGCCGGTGTGATCCCGGTCCAATGGAACCATTCGACCCCATTAAAAACCGATTTCCAGTCAATCATCCCCTTTTCAATTTCGGACATTGCGGAATGGGCACGATCATAGACCACTTTACTCCCCCTGGACACCGCTCCGGTTTCCAGAAAATAAATGCCCAATCTGTTCCCGCCAAAAATCATTTTATCGGTACCCACGCCCCTTTTGCGCATTTCCATAAGGGCGCAATGGCCAATGTCATTGTCCGGCAGCCTGGTCACAAAATCCACGGGCACTCCATAATTGGCCAAAGAAACGGCAACATTGGATTCACCGCCGCCATAGATGACATCGAAGGTATTGGTCTGTGAAAATCTTAAAAATCCCGGAGGTGCCAAACGAAGCATGATTTCCCCGAAAGTGACTACTTTTTTCATGTTTATTTTTACTATTTAATTGACGATGCTTTTGCCCAACCAAGGGCTAAGCCATCATTACTATCACTATTGGTTCCCCTAACGAAGGAAGCGTTGTGCCAGCGAAACAAACCGTTAAAATTGGCTATTTCGCTGGGACTTTCCTTTAGATTCCCAAACCTTGTCCACCGCCTACTTGGATTGTTTCCGCGGTCAAGAAAGCGGCATCATCACTGACCAAAAAGGAAATAACGGAGGCCACTTCTTCCGGCTGTCCCAATCGTCCCAATAAAATATTGTTTTTCCAGGAAGCAAAAACTTCCGGTTTGGTGGATTTGATCTGGGTATGGAAAGGAGTATCAATGGTCCCCGGTGACACTGCGTTCACCCGAATACCATATTCAGCAAGGTCTTTTGCCAATGCTCGGGTAATGGCATGTACTGCGGCTTTGGAAGTTCCATAAATACCGGCACCGGGCCCTCCGGCATTCCATCCGGCAATTGAGGTATAATTGATAATTGACGCATTTTCCCCCTTTTTAAGGAAAGGAATCGCTGCCCTGGAGACAAAGAATGTTGAATCAAGGTTCAGTGCCATGACCCCCCGGTAAAATTCAGTGGTCATTTCCTCAAATCGGGATCTTCCTCCCAAACCTCCTGCATTATTGATGAGGGCGTCCATCTTGCCGTATTTTTCCCCAATGGCATTGATATTGGAAGTCACGGCTTCCTCATCGGTAACATCAAAACCGTAATACTCGGCGGTAATGCCTTCTGCGGTCAGTTCCTTTACCCTTTGGGCCCCAGCTTCATCTTCTATACCATTTAAAATTACAGTGTATCCGTCCTTACCAAGCCTTTTCGCTACTTGAAAGCCAATACCTCCCGTAGCACCTGTAATCATGGCAACTTTTCCGTTTAAATCACTCATTGCTATTTGCTGTTTAAATTTTTATTCTGATTTATTAGTTTTCTACTGATTGGATTTTTTTGGCGAAGAAATAGATGGCCGCTACTCCGAGCGGAACAAATATTGCAATCGCTATAAAAATCGGTGTATATGAAAATCTATCCACAACCAAAGGCACCAGGAAATTCATTACAATTACGGAGAACACCCCTATCATTCCCCCTAATCCGGCCAATGATCCTACGGATTTCCCACTAAAGAAATCACTGGGAAGCGTTTGTACATTACTGATGGCAAATTGGAATCCAAATAGGACAAGAAATACAATGGCCACAAATTTTTCGGCAGTATCCCCAATAAGGACAGTTGCTATAAGCCCCAACAACATAATGATACCCCCAATAAGAATGGTGGTTTTTCTTCCCTTGTCTATTGAATTAGTTTTGGCGATGATCTTCCCGGAGACAAAGCCCCCGGCGATACTGCCAATAGCGGCCCCAACATAAGGGACCCATAGGAACATCCCCACTTCCTTGACATTAAATCCATAGACATCAAACAAATAAATGGGCATCCAACCTACAAACAGCCACCAAATGGGCTCCAAAAAGAAGCGACCCACAACCACTGCCCACGATTCCTTGTAGGAAAGGATTTCCTTTAGACTTTTCCCTTTGGTACCCTCCGTGGCCTTTTGATCGGCCTCACTTTGTCCTTCAACAATAAATTTTTGTTCTTCCTGGGTGATCCAGGGGTGTTTTTTAGGTCCCGCCTTATTGATCAGCAACCATGGAATGATCCAAACAAGTCCAAAAGAACCAACGACCATGAAGGTGATCCTCCAACCGTAGGCAACAAAGAGGGATGCAATAAGCAGTGGTGCAATTACGGAACCAATGGATGCCCCTGCATTGAACAATCCCTGTGCAATGGCCCGTTCTTTAATCGGGAACCACTCCGCATTACTTTTTACGGCCCCTGGCCAGTTCCCTGCTTCCGATAACCCCAGGGTACTCCTAAAAATTGCAATGGAGAGCAACCCCCTTACCGTGGAATGTAGGAAAGAGGACAATCCCCAAACCCCAATACTGATCACATAACCTATTCTTGTGCCAACTTTATCAAACAGTTTTCCTGAAAACAATTGGCCCAATGCGTAAGCGACCATAAAGATGTTCAGAATTAACGCATAATCCTCTTTGGTTAAGTTCAGGGAGTGGGCTATGGTCCCTTCTTTATCCAGCCCACCCCACATAATCCCCAGTGCGCTTCTGTCTATGTAATTTATAACTGTGGCAATAAATATTAACCCAATAATTATCCACCTTAAACCTTTGACTTTCATATCTTTTTCAATTACTTTATTACAAATGCGGTGCCTATCCCCTGTCATGGGATGTATGGCCAAATACCGAATTAAATACTATGACGAAACTCATTAAGACTATGAAAGCCAATGGGTGAGCAGAAACGCTACTCTTTGGAATCCAATGTACTTGCTAAGTTTACTTCCTCCTCCTTATTTCAATTTTGATGGACAAAAGCGTGCAATTTTGTCCATTCCCGTCTATTCTTTTACGTTGTAACAATATTGATATAGCACCTTAAAATGTGCTTTCATTTTTTCTTTTGCCTTTTGTGGGTCCTGATCTTTAATGGCCTCGTAAATGTCCTCATGCTCCTGTATTCCATTAAAGGACAAATTGGCATCACAGACATGGTATTTTTCGAAATTGGTGATGATCTCCGGTGTTATGATCAGCATGAACGTATTCATGGTACTGTTCTTGCTTGCCTGTGCAATGGCCAAATGAAACAATAAATCCTCTTCCACGGCCTTTTCCCCATTTAACACCTTGGCCGTATAGGCATCCAAAGCCGCCCGCATTTTTTCCAAATCCTGCTCGGTCCTTCTTAGGGATGCCAAACGCACCGTTTTTAGTTCGAGCAGAATTCTGGTCTCCACAAGCGATTTAAAATCCGGATCCTCCAGGCGAAGGATTTCGTCCAACATACCACTCATCGCCACCCTACCAATATTTGCAATAAAGGTTCCACTTTGAGGTCGGGATTTAAGTATTCCGAAGAATTCCAATTTCTGAATGGCTTCCCTTATACTGCTGCGACTCACTTGAAATCGTTCGGACAACATACGTTCCGAAGGCAATTTGTCCCCTGGCTCAAGGTTTTTGTATTCGATATAATCCCTGAGCTTGGAAATAATTCCCTGTTGGATATTTCTATTGCTATCGTTTTTGGTTAAAATTTCTACTTTCATATTTTTTTGTGCAACCAGATTGGTTAACCAGATTGGTTTGTTAAATTTATGAAAAATACCTGATCAAATCACGTGCTTCTACAGCTTTTCTTGGGAAAAAAGGGTTATTGACAAAATTTTGTCGAATAACCCTGTACTTAACTAAACTAACTCAACTAATCATTATTATTAATACCCAGGATTCTGGGTAATTACTCCACCAGTCGCAAGTATTTCCGAGATTGGAACGGGAAACAAATGATAATCACTGTTTATGGTCTGTCCCATTTCAGCATCCACGGTACTTGTTCTGACCAAATCAAACCATCGATGTCCTTCAAAGGCCAACTCCAATCTTCTTTCATCCTGAATGGCTTGCCTAACCTGGGCCTGCGTTGTTGCAGTTGAATTTGCCAGACCTGCCCTTGTTCTAATCTTATTTAATTCGGTCAAAGCTCCTGCTGTATTTCCGTTTTCATTCAATGCTTCTGAATACAAGAGAATAACATCGGCCAATCGTATTTCTATCCAGTCATGCTCAGGACCATTTACTTGAGGAAATTTTGGAGAAGCCAGAAGCGTTTCGTCAATGGTTACCGCCCGTCTTAAATCTCCTGGACTGGCGTCAAAAGCCGCAATTAAATCCGTGTCCAAAGGCTCTAATGATTTGGTGTCAAGACCTCCAGACCAGGACCAAAACTCCGAGAAACTATATTCATCTTCAACAGAACTCGATATTTTGGTTGCAAATATGATTTCCTTATTGTCATCCCCTTCATTTGCCGCGCCGAAAATTTCATTGAAGCTGTCTTGCAAATTAACGTCGGCAGCTATAGCTCCATTGACAACAGCGGCCAGATGTGTTTCCGCACTGCTAAAATCCCCCCTATGCACATATACTTTACCCAACAAACTTTGTGCTGCTATTTGAGAAGCCCTGTCATTTGCTATTTCAGAATTATCCAAAGCTGAAATGGCATCTTGTAAGTCAGGAATAATTACGTTGTCGTAAACATCTGATGCGGGTTGCCTTGCAAAAATAGACGTATCGTCCACGGGCGGGGCAGCCAACAGGTTTACGGGCACATCACCAAATACCTGTACTAGTTTAAAATAAGACAAGGCCCTTAAAAATTTGGCTTCGCCAATTTGGGTAGCGTTTGAAGAATTTTCGATTACATTGTTCGTGCTCAATATGGATCTATACATGGCAGTATAGAATGGGCCAAAAAATTGGTCTTCCATCACTGGTAAATCAGCGTCAAACTCATCAAATTCTGTAAATGGAGCTTCAAACATAAAAGCATTATCTGCCCTAAAGTCCCCCATTACGGCCATTGGCGTAGCTGCACCAATTTGATAGAAATAGGCCGCATTCAAAACCCCCGTAAAATCTTTCAAAGAATCTGAAGTAGCATTTATAGGCGGCACCTGATCCAAATCATTATCACATGCTGTTATCAACAACAATGATCCCAATAAAAATGTATATACTGTTTTCATTTTTTTTTGTTAAAAATTAACATTTAACCCAAGCGTAAAACTTCTCACAATAGGGCTTGCCCCTACTTGCACCCCATAGGTTGTTGGACCGGCGTAGTCATCATTTGTCGTCTCCACTCCTTCTGGATTAAAAGAAGTGTAATCATCGCCCCATAAATACAACAGGTTTGTGGCGGCTACATAAATCCTAGCTGAATTCAACCCTGTTTTGTTCATCCAATCCGAATTAATGGTATATCCCAAAGTCAGGTTTCTCAAGGCTATATAAGATGCGTCTTGAATTACTGCATCGGTTTGGTCTCTATTTCTAACATAGGGCAGTCCGTTATTATCTGCTAGACCATCAGCATCAGCATCAAACTCTTGGCGCAAAGCTCGACCCCATTGGGAACCGTAGTATAAGGGATCAATATTGTACACCTCCCCTCCCTGGGCTCCTTGGAATTGAAAGGACATATCAAAAACTTTATAGCTCATATTGCCATTTAAACCCCAGTAAAAATCCGGTGTGTTTTGCCCTATTTTGACCAAATCCCCACCTTCTTCAACCGTCCTTGTTCTATCGATCACCCCATCACCGTTTTGGTCGACCGCATAGCTCCAGCCACTCTGTTGGTCAGGAAATTCTATCGGATTGGAAAGATATTCCATCTCTACTTCCCCTGTAGTTTCTATTCCCCACATCTCACCAATTTGCCCACCAATGTAATTTCTAAATACGGGGCCTCTCCCGCTTTGCCCATATATTTGCTGAGGTAATTCGTTCAAACCATTTAAATCTGTAATTTCGGTATCAACCGTAGATAGGTTGGCCCCAATATCCAAAGTGAAATCTTGTTTTTGGATTACGCTTGTAGATAGCTCAAATTCCAATCCAGAACTTCTCACATCTCCTGCATTCAACCGAATGGAAGGAGTGCCGAGAACTTCTGAAACACTTTGATTGATCAAGATATCTTCAATATCCGAGGTATAGTAATCCATACTGAATCGAATACGGTTTTTTAGAAACCCTAAATCCACACCATAGTTGGTCTCTGTATTGGTTTGCCACGTTAAGTTCTCGTTGGCCACATTCTCTGGAATTAAAAATCCAAGACCAAAAGCTGTTGGTGCAGGGTTTAAAAGACTCAATGCATCATAGGCCCCCAAGTCAGAGGTAGTCCCTAAAGAGCCGGTACTGAACCTTAGTTTTAATAAACTCAACAGGTCTGATTTGTAAAACGATTCGTTATGCACGTTCCAACCCACGGAAAGTGCTGGGAAAGTTTCAAATTTATTATTGGCCCCGAAACGGGAATCGCCATCCCTTCGCAACGATGCCGAAAACAAATAGCGATTGTCATAGGTATAGTTAACCCTTCCGAAGACACTTCTTCTTGAAATGGTCTCGTCTACCTCCTCAGTCTGAATATCGGCTTGGTTTTCAAAAATATTATAGTTAATAATATCACTAAACGGTACATTGGTAGCTTCTATTACCGTTGCTCTTGTGTAAAGGTTTTGGAATTCAATTCCTGCCACCGCAGATATATCATGTTTCCCTATTGTTTTTGCAAAATTCAGGGTCGTTTCACTTAATATGGAAGATCTTTTTGTATCGCTTTGATCTAAGGCGGTCTCTGTTGAACGGGCCCTGGAATCAAATTCCAGTCCTCTCCAGAAATAATTCTGGGTATCCCT